>NZ_VJZD01000559.1 GCF_009377175.1 Streptomyces adustus | reverse complement strand
CCGCCGAACGGCGCCGCGCCCGCTACGCCGCCGAACTCGCCCGAGGCACCGCCCACTTCCACGAACCGCGCCGCGCGGACTGCCCCTGGTGCGGCTCGGCCCGGCTGCGCACCCGGCTGCGCGCCCCCGACCTGGTCCAGGGCAAGCCGGGCACCTTCGTCGTCGACGAGTGCCGGGACTGCGCGCATGCCTTCCAGAACCCCCGTCTGACCGCCGAGGGCATCGCCTTCTACCAGCGGGACCTGCACGAGGCGCACCCCGACGAGGTCGCCCTCCGCACGGCGGGCGCCCTCGGCGCGCGCGCCCGCCGCGGACGGCTGCACGCCACCGCCCGCGCGATGCTGCCGTTCCCCGAGCCGGAGAGCTGGCTGGACGTGGGCACGGGACATGCCCACTTCCCGGAGACCGCCAAACAGGTGTTCGCCTACACCTCCTTCGACGGCCTCGACCCCACCGCCCGGGTGGCCCGCGCCCGCGCGGTCGGGCGTGTCGAGGAGGCCCACGTGGGCCGGCTGACCTCCCCGGAGATCGCCGCGCGGCTGCGCGCCCGCTACGACGTGGTGAGCATGCTCCGCCACCTGGAGCACACGACCGACCCCCGCGCGGAACTCCACGCCGCTCTGGAGGTGCTGCGGCCCGGCGGCCATCTGCTGCTCGAACTCCGCGACCCGGGGAGCGCGTTCGCGACCCTGCTCGGCAAGTGGTGGCTGCCGTACGGCCAGCCCCGCCACCTCCAGCTGATCCCGCTGCCCAATCTGTGCGCGGAACTGGAGTCCCGGGGCTGCACGATCGTCACCGTCGACCGCCGGGCCGGCCATGTCCCGTACGACCTGGCCGGCGCCCTGTCGCTGGCCGTCACCCGCGCTCTCCCCGCGCCGGACGCCCCCTGGCGGGCGGTCCCGCCCGGCGCGCTGCGGCGACGGCTGCGCACCGCACTGCTCGGGGTGAGCACCCCGCTCGTCGCGGTGGCAGCGACGCTGGACCACGTCCTGGCCCCACTGCTGCGCCGCACCCGCTTCTCCAACACCTACCGCATCATCGCCCGCCGCAACTGACCTCCCCGTCGGCCGGAACCCGCCCC
>NZ_VJZD01000558.1 GCF_009377175.1 Streptomyces adustus | reverse complement strand
TTCGGTCTGTGGACCGTCGGCTGGCAGGGGAGGGACCCGTTCGGTGACGCGACCCGGCCGGCCCTGGATCCGGTCGAGACGGTGCAGCGTCTGGCCGAGCTGGGTGCCTACGGTGTGACGTTCCACGACGACGACCTGATCCCGTTCGGGTCCTCGGACGCCGAGCGCGAGTCGCACGTCAAGCGGTTCCGTCAGGTGCTGGACGCGACGGGTCTGACCGTGCCGATGGCGACGACGAACCTGTTCACGCATCCGGTGTTCAAGGACGGCGCGTTCACCGCGAACGACCGTGACGTGCGCCGTTACGCGCTGCGCAAGACGATCCGCAACATCGACCTGGCGGTGGAGCTGGGTGCGAAGACGTATGTGGCGTGGGGCGGGCGTGAGGGTGCGGAGTCCGGTGCGGCCAAGGACGTGCGGGTGGCGCTGGACCGGATGAAGGAGGCGTTCGACCTTCTGGGCGAGTACGTCACCTCGCAGGGCTACGACCTGAGGTTCGCGATCGAGCCCAAGCCGAACGAGCCGCGCGGTGACATCCTGCTGCCGACCGTCGGGCATGCTCTGGCGTTCATCGAGCGGCTGGAGCGTCCGGAGCTGTACGGGGTGAACCCGGAGGTCGGTCACGAGCAGATGGCGGGGCTGAACTTCCCGCACGGGATCGCGCAGGCGCTGTGGGCGGGCAAGCTGTTCCACATCGACCTCAACGGGCAGTCCGGGATCAAGTACGACCAGGACCTGCGGTTCGGTGCGGGTGACCTGCGTTCGGCGTTCTGGCTGGTGGATCTGCTGGAGAGCGCGGGTTACGCGGGTCCGAAGCACTTCGACTTCAAGCCGCCGCGGACCGAGGACTTCGATGGTGTGTGGGCGTCGGCCGAGGGCTGCATGCGCAACTATCTGATCCTGAAGGAGCGTGCGCTGGCGTTCCGTGCGGACCCGCAGGTCCAGGAGGCGCTGCGGGCCGCGCGCCTGGACGAGCTGGCGCAGCCGACGGCCGCCGACGGTCTTCAGGCGCTGCTGGCCGACCGTGCGTCGTTCGAGGAGTTCGACGTCGACGCGGCCGCCGCGCGCGGGATGGCGTTCGAGC
>NZ_VJZD01000557.1 GCF_009377175.1 Streptomyces adustus | reverse complement strand
AGCTGAGACCCGCCCCACAGCCCCCTGTCGCACCGCCCGCATGGTCGGCGGCCCCTCCAGGGACCGGTAGGCTGGTCACATGTCCGAACCGACCGGTGCCGCCCGCAGGCGCGGGCCCTTCAAGGTCGGGGACCAGGTTCAGCTGACCGACCCCAAGGGCCGCCACTACACGTTCACGCTCGAAGCCGGGAAGAACTTCCACACCCACAAGGGTTCCTTCCCGCACGACGAACTGATCGGCTCACCCGAGGGCAGCGTTGTCCGCACCACCGGTAACGTCGCCTACCTCGCGCTGCGCCCCCTGCTCCCCGACTACGTCCTGTCCATGCCCCGCGGCGCCGCCGTGGTCTACCCCAAGGACGCGGGGCAGATCCTCGCCTTCGCCGACATCTTCTCCGGCGCACGCGTCGTGGAAGCGGGCGTCGGCTCCGGCTCGCTCAGCAGCTTCCTGCTGCGCGCCATCGGCGACCAGGGCATGCTGCACTCCTACGAGCGCCGCGAGGACTTCGCCGACATCGCCCGGCAGAACGTCGAGCGCTACTTCGGCGGACCCCACCCCGCCTGGCAGCTCACCGTCGGCGACCTCCAGGACAACCTGAGCGACACCGACGTCGACCGCGTCATCCTCGACATGCTCGCCCCCTGGGAATGCCTCGAGGCCGTCTCCAAGGCCCTCGTCCCCGGCGGCATCCTGTGCTGCTACGTCGCCACCACCACCCAGCTCGCCCGGACCGTCGAGTCCATCCGCGAGATCGGCTGCTTCAACGAGCCGACCGCCTGGGAGACGATGATCCGCAACTGGCACATCGAGGGCCTCGCCGTCCGCCCGGACCACCGGATGATCGGGCACACCGGCTTCCTGCTCACCGCCCGCCGCCTCGCCGACGGCGTCGAGCCGCCCATGCGCCGCCGCCGCCCCGCCAAGGGCGCCTACGGCGAGGACTACGCCGGCCCCAACGCCGACGGAGGCGCCGGCCGCTAGGCCGGGATCCCGAAAGCGTTCCTCCGGCCGACACCAACGACAACGCGCCGTGGCCGAGTTCCCGCACCACACCCCGGAACTCGACCACGGCGCCTTTGCGTTGCCCACCCGCCACCGG
>NZ_VJZD01000556.1 GCF_009377175.1 Streptomyces adustus | reverse complement strand
CTGCCGTATCCCGTGCCGGGGCTCTCTCCCGCCCGGGCCCGGACCAGCCGGCGAACCGTGTGCGCGGCAAACCGTTGCGCCATTGCCCGGCGAGCGCACCCGCGCCGTCCTCAGCAGCCGCCCCTACACCCCGCCGCCGGCCGGCAGCACCGGCCCCGCAGCAGCAGCGGCCCGGACGCCGTCGCGCCAAAACCGGCCGGGCCTTCATCCGGGCCGCACGGCGGATCCCGGCCAAGATCCATGGAGCCGCTGCCGGCCCTCGCACCGTCGCGGGACGAGCAAAGGCGGGCCCCGGTTCCTTCCCGACAACTTCACCGGCAGCCGGAACCGCCCGGCGCGGCCGTGACCGATGCGTTCAAAAAGTACGCGCGAGCCGTGGGCGGTGAATCCGAAGGCGGCACCGGGAGGGAAGGGTCAGTGAGCCCGTGAGGAATGCCGCCGGGCCGCCGACCGCTGCAGCCGACCTTCGCGGCAAAAAGCCCGAGGAGGCCGGGGCACACAAGGAGCCGGCCACCGGATCGAACGGCCGCTCCCGGGACGGGACCCGCGGCCGGCACCGCGACGGCCCAGACGACACCAGCGCCCGCCCACCGCCGCCGAGGCAGAAGGGAGAAACCGATGGATCCCGTGACGACCGTGACACACAGGATGACCGTACGGCTCCTCGTCACGCACACCTACGCACTGCCCCTGCGCCTGGACCTGCGCTACGAACCCACCGACCCCTACACCGTCCGCGCCCTCTTCTGCCTCGGCACCCACGAACTGGCCGAATGGATCCTGGGACGCGACCTCCTAGCTCACGGCCTGACAGGCCCCGCAGGCCACGGCAACATCCGCATCCGGCCCACCACCGGCCCAGGCGGCCACACCCTCCACATCGCCCTCGGCCCTCCCCCAGACACCGCCCTGCTCGAGGCCCCCGCACACGACATCAAAACCTTCCTGAAAGACACACAGGCCCTCGTGCCACACGGCACCGAATCCGCACACATCGACTGGGAAACCGAACTGACCAACCTGCTCACAACAAGCTGAGACCCCCGACCACCGCCGTACGGACGAAGACCACCGCCCCGGCCACAGAAAGAAGGGAAGGAAACCCATCCCCCGGCCACCCGCCCCGCAAC
>NZ_VJZD01000555.1 GCF_009377175.1 Streptomyces adustus | reverse complement strand
GCGACGACTGGCACACGCCCCAAAAGAAGCAGCGCAGGCCTGAGTCTCTACCGGATCGTCCGCGAGCTGCAGACACTCCTCGCCACCTGGACCGGCGCCTGCCCCACCTGCCACCGCAACATACCCACACCCATACGAACCTGACCAAGCCCTACTAGGGTCCGTCTTCAAACGGATCTTGCCCAGAGCAGGAACGACGCGAGACTGACCGCCGCTTCGTACGAGGTGGCGGTCTTGTCGTACCTGGTGGCGAGTCCACGGAAGCCCTTGAGCTGGTTGAAGCAGCGTTCGACGGTGTTGCGCTGGCGGTAGATCTGCCGGTCGAACGCCGGTGGCCGGCCGCCGCGGCGGCCTCGGTTGTGGCGGTGCCGCTTCTGGTCCTTCTTCTCCGGGATGGTGTGTGCGATGCCGCGTCGACGGAGGTAGGCGCGGAAGCCGCGGGAGCTGTAGGCCTTGTCGGCGACGACCTGGTCGGGTCGGCAGCGAGGGCGGCCGGGACCGGTGCGCGGGACCCGGATGCGTTCGAGGAGAGGCCGTGCGCAGATGCCGTCGTTGCGTTGGCCGGGTGTGAGCAGGATGGCAAGGGGGCGGCCCTTGCCGTCGCAGGCGAGGTGGATCTTGGTGGTCAGTCCTCCTCGGGATCGGCCGAGGGCGTGATCGTCCGGTTCGTCCGTCCGGTGGGTCCCCCTTTTCGGCCGGTGGCGGCGGCGTGCTGGTGGGCACGGACGATGGTCGAGTCGATCTGGACGAGCCAGTCGATGTCGCCGGCCGCATCGGCACGGGCCTGGATCTGCTGGAGCGCCCGGGTGAACACGCCGTCCAAGGCGTAGCGGCGAAAGCGGGTGTAGACCGTCTTCCACGGTCCGTAGCGCTCCGGCAGGTCACGCCAGGAGATCCCGGTCCGGATCTTGTAGACCATCCCGTTGACGACCTGCCGGTCGGACACACGCGGCCGCCCCGTCGCGGCCCGCGGTATCAGCGGAGCGAGCAACTCCCACTCCGGATCGGTGAGTTCATGACGGCGAATCACCCCACCATGATCCACCATCCGATGATCTTTGAAGACGGACCCTAGTGCTGGATTCCTCTTTGGCTGGGTATATGTCCTGGTGGTGGGGTAGTTGGGGGTGCTC
>NZ_VJZD01000554.1 GCF_009377175.1 Streptomyces adustus | reverse complement strand
GCTGTGTTCACCGGTGACTGGCAGGGGATCCGGTGTGGATGCCCTGGATTCCGCAACGGCTCGGGCTGAAGCGGACGCACTGACCGCATGAAGCAGTGTGTAGCCGGGTAGACGGGCGCCCCAGGACCTGCCGGAGTACTGGGCCGATGTGATGGCCGAGAAGGAGAGATTCATCGCGCGCCTCAATGCCGGGCGGCCCGCCCGCTACGACGACGCGGACGGCAGCGCCCGCCAGGTGATCGACCACCGCTTCCGGGCCGTCGACGGCTCGCTCTACGCGATCCGCTCCAGCGGCCCGGAGGACCTCGCCGCCGACCTGGTCCGCGCCCCGCTCACCACGCCCGTGGCGTCCTTCTGCCCGTCGGGCGCGCGGTGCGGCTGAGCCAGGCCACCTGCCGCCTCACGCGGTTCACTCCAGGCCGCGCTTGCCCGGTGCCCAGAACGGCTTGGTGAGCACGGAGCGCCGGTCCCAGCCTGCCTCCCGCAGCACCTGCCGCACCCGCTGCACGGTCCGCGCCTCTCCCGCGACATACGCCACCCCGCCCGGTTCGGGCGCCAACTCCCGTACTGCGTCGGGGAGTGCGGTGGTGCCCCGGACCAGCCAGCCGATCCTCTCGCCGTGCGCGAGCGGCAGCCGGTCGGCGGCCGACCCGATTTCCACGCGGCCGGAGACCCGGGCCGTCGCGGGCAGTGCGGCGAGCATGGCGCCGAAGGCGACGGCGGCGGTCTCGTCCCCGGCGAACACATGGTGGGTGGCGTCGGGGCGCACCGTGAACGACCCTTCAGGCTTGCTCAGTCGGACCTCGTCGCCCACCGCCGCGGCCCGCGCCCACAGTGCCCCCGGCCCCGCGCCGGGATGGTCGAGCACGCACAACTCCAGGGCGCCTTCGGGGTCGTAGCGCCAGACCGAGTACGTGCGGCGGGTCAGTCCGCTCGTGACGTGCACCCGCACCTGCTGCCCGGGGCGCACGTCGAGCCCCGCGAGGGCGTGGCCCTCCAGGCGCAGCCGGCGCATCCGGGCCGCGACGGGTTCGGCCTCGGTGACCGTGGCGCGCAGCGTCAGCAGGTCGAGTACCGGATCCAGAAGTGCGGGCATGACCGCTCCTTGCCGTTCAGTGGTGGGGGTGCCTGGGGCG
>NZ_VJZD01000553.1 GCF_009377175.1 Streptomyces adustus | reverse complement strand
TTACGGGAGGTTGCGGGCCATGACGATGCGCTGGACCTGGTTGGTGCCCTCGTAGATCTGGGTGATCTTGGCGTCGCGCATCATGCGCTCGACCGGGTAGTCACGCGTGTAGCCGTAGCCGCCCAGCAGCTGCACGGCGTCGGTGGTGACCTCCATCGCGACGTCCGAGGCGAAGCACTTGGCGGCCGCGCCCTGGAAGGTGAGGTCCTTGTCGCCGCGCTCCGACTTCGCCGCCGCCGCGTAGGTGAGCTGGCGGGCGGCCTCGATCTTCATCGCCATGTCGGCGAGCATGAACTGGATGCCCTGGAAGTCCGCGATCGGCTTGCCGAACTGCTTGCGCTCGCGGACGTAGCCCTTGGCGTAGTCCAGTGCGCCCTGGGCGACACCGAGGGCCTGCGCGGCGATGGTGATGCGGGTGTGGTCCAGCGTCTTCATCGCGGTGGCGAAGCCGGTGCCCTCCTCGCCGATCATGCGGTCCGCGGGGATGCGCACGTTGTCGAGGTAGACCTCACGGGTCGGGGAGCCCTTGATGCCGAGCTTCTTCTCCGGCGCGCCGAAGGAGACGCCCTCGTCGGACTTCTCCACCACGAACGCGCTGATGCCCTTGGAGCGCTTCGCCGGGTCGGTCACCGCCATGACCGTGTAGTACTCGGAGACACCCGCGTTGGTGATCCAGCGCTTCACACCGTTCAGGACCCAGGAGTCGCCGTCGCGCACGGCCCGCGTCTTCATGCCGGCCGCGTCCGAACCGGCGTCCGGCTCGGACAGGCAGTACGAGAACATGCCCTCGCCCTTGGCCAGCGGGCCCAGGTACTTCTTCTTCAGCTCCTCCGAGCCGGAGAGGATCACCGGCAGCGAACCCAGCTTGTTCACCGCCGGGATCAGCGAGGACGACACGCACACGCGCGCCACCTCCTCAATCACGATGACCGTCGCGAGGGCGTCCGCGCCCGCGCCGCCGTACTCCTCCGGCACATGCACCGCGTGCAGATCGTTCGCGACCAGCGCGTCCAGCGCCTCCTGCGGGAACCGCGCCTCCTCGTCCACCGCGGCCGCGAACGGGGCTATCTTCGCCTCGGCCAGCGAACGGATCGCGTCACGGAGCATGTCGTGCTCCTCGGACGGGCGGTACAGGTCGAAGTCAG
>NZ_VJZD01000552.1 GCF_009377175.1 Streptomyces adustus | reverse complement strand
TACTGACCTTTGCGGCGTGATGTCGTTGGGGGCTGACGATGTGTGATCGTTGCGGTATGCCGGTGGTGTGAGGTATCCGCAGGGTGGTGGGCTGACGCCTGAACGGCAGGCGTTTCGTGAGCGGATCCGGCTGGAGGCCGCGGAGCAGTTTGCTGCTGGTGTCTCCAACGCGGAGGTCGCCAAGGACTTACGGGTGAGTGTGCGCTCGGTGCAGCGTTGGCGCCGGGCCTGGCACGATGCCGGCGCGGAGGGGCTGCGGTCCGCCGGACCGGTCTCCGTGCCCAAGCTGAGTGAGGCCCTGTTCGCAGTGCTCGAAAAGGAATTGGCCAAGGGGCCGGTCGCGCACGGCTGGCCGGACCAGACCTGGACGCTGGCAAGGGTCAAGACGTTGATCGGACGCCGGTTCCACAAGAGCATGACGCTGTCGGCGATCGCGCGGATGCTCCACCGGCACGGCTTCAGCCACCAGGTCCCGGCCCGACGAGCCGTTGAACGAGACGAGGCGGCCGTGGCGGGCTGGGTGAAGGAGACCTGGCCGCAGGTGGAAGGTCCGTGGCGGCGCTCGATGCCTGGCTGTGCTTCGAAGACGAGGCCGGCTTCTCGATGACGCCGCCCACCGCACGGACGTGGGCCCGGCGCGGACGCACCCCCGTCATCCGGGTGCGCGGACGCTCCCAGCGACGCTTCTCCGTCGCTGCCCTGGCCTGCTACAAGCAGGGCGAACGCTCACGAATGATCTACCGGCCCAAGCGGCACATGGATCACAAGCGGGGTGGCAGACGCAGTTTCACCTGGACCGACTACCGCGACCTGCTCATCGCCGCCCACCAGCAGCTCGGCGCCCCGATCGTGCTCGTGTGGGACAACCTCAACGTCCACAAAGACCGCCGGCTGCGGGAGTTCGTCGACACCCACGACTGGATCACCTGCTACTTCCTGCCGGCCTACGCGCCGGACCTCAATCCCGTCGAGGGCATCTGGTCGTTGCTGCGGCGCAGCAGCCAGGCCAACACCGCATTCACCGACCCCGAGCACCTCATCAGCACGCTCCGACATGGTCTCCGTAAGATCCAGTACCGCAGCAACCTCATCGACGGATGCCTCGCCGAAACCGGCCTCACCTCGACGACATCACGACAACAACGTCAGTA
>NZ_VJZD01000551.1 GCF_009377175.1 Streptomyces adustus | reverse complement strand
CGCCACCCCCGTGCCCGCCCCCGTGTCCGCGCCCGAAGAGGTGTCGGCCGCCCGATGAGGCTGCGGCTTCCGGAGGAACGTCCGACGGAGGCGCCGACCGGATTCAAGATCGCCCACCCGGTGCTGTCCCAGGACGGCACCCGGGCCGGGTTCACCGGTGTGTCGCTCGGCGGCGCGCTGCCGTACGCGGTCGTGGCCGACGCGTCCTGCGCCTACGGACTGCGGCACCGGGCGCCGCACCGCCGCTGCGACTGCGGCTTCCACTGCGTGCACGACCGTACGACGGCGGAAGCGCTGCTGTGCACGGCCGAGCACCGGGCGGCCGTCCTGCTGGAGGTCTCCGTGCTGGGCGCCTACATCCGCTTCGAGCGCGGCTTCCGCTACGCCCGACAGCGGGTGCGCGCGGCGACGGTCGGACCGTGCGTCTGCGGTGCGGCCGCGGCCGCGCTCGCCGACGCCGGGTGGGGCAGGCCCGGCTGGTCCGCCCTGGCGCCCGCCTGCGCGGCCTGTGTGCGCGGCCGTACGGCCCTCTCGCCGGCGGCGTTCGCCCGGCTGGCCGGGGACGGACTGCGGGTCGTGGCGGGCGGCGGCGGCCCCTGGGGCGGTTCGGGGTCCGGCGGCCCGGCGCCTGCGGCGGGCCGCGGTGTGCCCGCCGGTCCCGGTGTGCGCGACGGCGCCGGATCCGCGGTGCGCGCCGACCTCGGTGTGCCCGAACTCGTCGCCGAGGCGGCCCTGTTGCAGGCCCGACTGGACTGGTTCCAGACCCAGTTGGCCCGGCTGGGCGAGCCGGGGGCCGACGGGTCGGCACGGGGTTAGAGCGGGCCGGTCCGGGGCGACCGGTCCGGAGGGTGCGGACGCCGGTCGGCTCGGTGTGCGGGTGGTGGGGCGGCTCGACCTGCGGGTGGCGGAACGCCCGGATGTCAGCCGCGTCCCGGGGCGAGCCGTCCCGCCGGTCCTGGGTACCCGAGGCGGGTCGGCCCGGGGAGTTCAGGGAGAGGTGCCCCCATGACTACGCGCAGGAC
The DNA here is from genome assembly GCF_009377175.1 of Streptomyces adustus. Classification (GTDB taxonomy): domain Bacteria; phylum Actinomycetota; class Actinomycetes; order Streptomycetales; family Streptomycetaceae; genus Streptomyces; species Streptomyces adustus. The sequence continues at coordinate 134 of NZ_VJZD01000551.1, read as the reverse complement.
GAGGCGCCGGACGACGCTGAGCCCGGCCGGGGCCGGAACCGGAGCCGGTGTCGGGGCCAGGGCCGAGGGGGCCGATGTGCCGCGTGGCCGGACGCGGTGGGCGGGGGGCGGGTTCGGACGCTTCCTGCGGGAGG
>NZ_VJZD01000550.1 GCF_009377175.1 Streptomyces adustus | reverse complement strand
GGGAAGGGGAACGAGAGAGGACAGACGCAAGGGGGAGAAGTGGGGCGGAGCAAGGGGGAGTTGATGGCCGCCACTGCACGTACAAGTTGGTCCAGACCAATTGGGGTTGTCAAGAGGTCCAGACCAAATCCGTCGCCCGTGCGGCCGTTGCCCGACGTGATGCACAACGTGCCCCGTTTTGCCGTGACTTGCGCGAGCACAGTTCTCCCTCGGCTGCCCAAAGGCGGTTCTCCGGCCACAGGGCCGTGGTTACAGTGCTCAAGTAGTCACGCAATGAAGTCACCTCGGTGCACCGCAGTAACACCGGAGCACCGCCAGGCGCGAGGGACGGGGAGCTGCGCGTGCCAACTGCCATTGCCGTGACCGGCGCCGACATGGCGCTGCCGGCCCAGGACGAGCGGACGCTGCCCGCCGCCGTCCTGCACGACCTGGACCGGCGGCCGCTCGACCAGGCCCTGTCGGACATGCAGACGCTGATCGAGCAGCACGGGTATGTGATCGTCCTGTGCTCGCGGGCCGCCCCCACCGCCGTGTCGGAGCGGCTGCACACCGTCCGCTCCCTGTTGGAGAGCGACCGGATCGCCCTGTTCAGCCCGGAGTTGCCGCCGCTCGGCATCGCCGTCCTGGCCCGTCAGCTGCGGCAGCTGGCGTCCTGCGACCTCAGTCCCGGCGTGCTCGCCTCGGCGGGTCGGCTGCTCACCCACTATCTCCACACCGGCGCGCTGCTCGGCTCCGTCGCCGGACTCGACCGCGTCCCCGTCGACCTGAAGGCGCACGCCAGGTCCTGGATGCCGGGCAGCCAGTTCGCCGTACTCTCCCACCCCGCACCGCAGTTGGTGCGGGTCGGCCCCGGAGCGATGCTGACCGGGCCCGAGTTCGCCACCTCGATGCTGGTCGCCAGGGGGCAGCAGGCGGCCGACTGGGTCAACGGCACCCTCGCCCCGGCCTGGAACGCCCAGGGGCTGCGCGAGGTCGTGCTGCCCGCCGAGTCCGCCGAGTGGTGGGGGACGGGGAAGCTGGTCGAGTTCTGCGCCTATCTGCCCGACCTGTCGGTGCTCTACCAGCTGGTGACCTCGGTGCGGCAGAGCGCCTGCCACTGGTGCGGCATCGACGTCATCGGCGACCGCTGTGTGTTCTGCTCCGCCACCCCGCCCGCCGCCGACCTGCCGGTCCCGGC
>NZ_VJZD01000054.1 GCF_009377175.1 Streptomyces adustus | reverse complement strand
GGCGGGTGGGCCGGTGGCGTCCGGGGCCGTCTGCGGTCCCGGAACGGACCGGTCCGGCTCCGGGTGGGGGTCAGCCCTTTTCCAGGTACTGCTCCCGGTCTTCGTCCAGCAGGGCGTCCAGGGCCGTGCGCAGACCGGGGAGATGCTCCAGGTCGGGGTCGGCGGCGACGACCGCGACCGCCTCCTCGCGGGCCTCGGCGATGACCTCCTCGTCCTCGATGACGGCGAGCACCCGCAGGCTGGAGCGGACGCCGGACTGGGCCTGGCCGAGGACGTCGCCCTCGCGGCGCTGTTCGAGGTCGATGCGGGAGAGCTCGAAGCCGTCCAGGGTGGAGGCCACCGCGTTCAGCCGCTGGCGGGCCGGGCTCGCCTCCGGCATCTCGCTGACCAGCAGACACAGCCCCGGCGCCGAGCCACGGCCGACGCGGCCGCGCAGCTGGTGCAGCTGCGAGACGCCGAACCGGTCGGCGTCCATGATCACCATGGCGGTGGCGTTCGGCACGTTCACGCCGACCTCGATCACGGTCGTGGCGACCAGGACGTCGGTGTCCCCGGCGGTGAAGCGGCGCATGACGGCGTCCTTGTCGTCCGGTGCCATCCGGCCGTGCAGCACCTCCACCGTGAGCCCCTGGAGGGGGCCGCGGGCCAGCTGCGCGGCCACGTCGAGGACGGCGAGCGGCGGCCGCTTCTCCGCCTCGTCCTCGGGGGACGGCTTTTTCTTGCCCTTGGCGGCCTTGGGGTCGTCCTCCTCGTCGCCGATGCGCGGGCAGACGACGTACGCCTGGTGGCCGTTGCCCACCTCCTCGCGCACCCGCTCCCAGGCGCGGGCCAGGAAGTGGGGCTTCTCGGCGGCCGGGACGACATGGCTGGCGATGGGCGAGCGTCCGGCCGGGAGCTGGTCCAGGACGGAGGTCTCCAGATCGCCGAAGACGGTCATCGCGACGGTCCGCGGGATGGGCGTGGCGGTCATGACGAGCAGGTGCGGCGGCTGTTTGCCGCGGCCGCGCAGGGCGTCGCGCTGCTCGACGCCGAACCGGTGCTGCTCGTCCACGACGACCAGTCCGAGGTCGTGGAACTGGACCTTGTCCTCGATCAGCGCATGGGTGCCGATCACGATCCCGGCCTCGCCGGTGATCAGGTCGAGCAGCGCGTGCCGTCTCGCGGCCGCCCCCATGGAGCCGGTGAGCAGCACCACCTTGGTGGCCCGCTCGGCGCCGCCGAGCATGCCGCCCTCGGCGAGTTCGCCCATCATCTCGGTGATCGAGCGGTGGTGCTGTTGGGCGAGCACCTCGGTGGGCGCGAGCATCGCGGCCTGCCCGCCGGCGTCGACCACGGCGAGCATGGCGCGCAGGGCGACCATGGTCTTCCCGGAGCCCACCTCCCCCTGGAGCAGCCGGTGCATCGGGTGGTCCGTGGCGAGGTCGTCGAAGATCTCCTTGGAGACCTTGCGCTGACCGTCGGTGAGGGTGAACGGGAGACGGTCGTCGAAGGCGGTGAGCAGGCCGTCGTCGGCGGGTCTGCGGGGGGCGGCGGGCAGCTGGGCGTCGGCGTGCCGGCGGCGGGCCAGGGCCACCTGGAGGACGAAGGCCTCGTCCCACTTCAGCCGGGCGCGGGCGTCGGCGATGTCCGCCTTGGTGTGCGGGCGGTGGATCTTCAGCAGGGCCTCGGGCAGGGAGACCAGGCCGCGGCCCTCGCGCAGGGAGCCGGGCAGCGGGTCGACGGCCTCCTGGGCGCTGGGCAGCACGGTCTGGACGGCCTTGCCGATCTTCCAGGACTCCAGTTTGGCGGTGGCGGGGTAGAGCGGGATGAGGGCGCCGGCCCAGGTCTCGACCGTCTCCTCGGCGCCGTCGCCGTCGCCGCGCAGCAGCTCGTAGGCCGGGTGGTTCAGTTGGAGGCGGTGGTTGAAGACGGAGACCTTGCCCGCGAACATCGCCCGGGTGCCCGGCAGCAGTTCCTTGTGCGGCTTGTGAACGCCACTGCCGAAGAAGACCAGTTGGAGCCGCCCGCTGCCGTCCGTGATGGTCACCTCCAGCCGCTGGCCCTTCCCGCGGGGGGCCTTGGCGGAGGCGAACGTGAGCAGCCGGGCGTCGGCGACCTGGGCGACCACGGTGACGTGCTCGTCCATGGGGAGGTCGGCGAGCCGGGTGAGCTGGCCGCGCTCCTCGTATCTGCGCGGGTAGTGGTGCAGCAGGTCGCCGACGGTGTGCAGGCCGAGGTGCTCGGCCATCACCTTCGCGGTGGCGGGGCCGAGCACCTTTTTCAGGGGTTCTTGCAGTGCGGGCACGAGATCCATTGCACACCACCGCACTGACATTGCCGTATACGTGTCGGGAATCCGCTGGTCAGGCGGGCTGTTCGGGCCCTAGGATGACGCGCTCCGGCCATCCCCCGCGGTCACTGCCCCACCGGGACCGCCCGACCCCGCGCCATGGAGACTCCCCCAGCCCGCGGCGCTGCGACGATGGACTCCCAGACCTCACAGTCATCCCAGGCATCCCAGTCACCTCATACGTTCCAGGTCGACCTGCGTGGTCTGGTCGACCTGCTCTCCCATCACCTCTACTCCAGTCCCAAGGTCTACCTGCGCGAGCTGCTCCAGAACGCGGTGGACGCGATCACCGCCCGGCGGGCCGAGCAGCCGGACGCCCCCGCCCGGGTGCGGCTGTTCGCCGAGGGCGGCGCGCTGCGCGTCGAGGACTCCGGGATCGGGCTCACCGAGGACGACGTGCACAGCCTGCTGGCCACCATCGGCCGCAGCTCCAAGCGGGCCGACGGTCTCCAGGAGGCCCGCTCCGACTTCCTCGGCCAGTTCGGCATCGGCCTGCTGGCCTGTTTCGTGGTCGCCGAACGGATCCGGGTGGTCAGCCGCAGCGCCCGCACCCCGCACGCCCCGCCCGTGGAGTGGACCGCGGCCGACGACGGTTCGTACACCGTGCGCACGCTGCCGGACGAGGCCCGCCCCGAGCCGGGCACCACCGTGCACCTGGTGGCGCGGGCCGGGGCCGGGGAGTGGCTGACCGAGGCGCGCGTCCTGGCGCTGGCGCGGGACTTCGGGTCGCTGCTGCCGTACGACGTGCGGGTGGGCGACGAGGCGGTCACCGATCTGCCGGCGCCGTGGGACCGGCCGTACCCGTCCCCGACCGCGCGGCGGGTGGCCCTGGCCCGGCACTGTCACGGGCTGTTCGGGTTCACCCCGCTGGACTCGGTCGACCTGGACGTGCCGCTGGCCGGGATCCGCGGGGTGGCGTACGTGCTGCCGTCGGCGGTCAGTCCGGCGCAGCGGGCCGGTCATCGCGTCCATCTCAAGGGCATGCTGCTGACCGAGCGGGGCGAGCAACTGCTGCCCGACTGGGCCTTCTTCGTGCGCTGTGTGCTGGACACGGACAGTCTGCGGCCCACGGCGTCGCGCGAGTCGCTGTACGAGGACGAGACGCTGGCCGCGGTGCGCGAGGCGCTCGGCGAGCGGATCCGGGCGTGGCTGACCGGGCTGGCGGCCGGTGATCCGGAGCGACTGGCGGCCTTCCTGTCCGTGCACTACCTCGGTGTGAAGGCGCTGGCCCGGCACGACGCCGAGATGCTGCGCACGATGCTGCCGTGGCTGCCGTTCGAGACGACCGACGGACGGCTGTCGCTGGAGGAGTTCGCGCAGCGGCACCCGGTGGTCCACTTCACCCGGACCGTCGAGGAGTACCGCCAGGTCGCGCCGATCGCCTCCGCGCAGGGCGTGGGCGTGATCAACGGCGGCTACACGTACGACAGCGAGCTCGTCGAGGCGCTGCCGTCGGTGCGGCCGGGCACGGTGGTCGCCGAGCTGGACGCGGACACCGTGACGGCCCACCTGGACGCCGTCGACCCGGCCGAGGAACTGGCGCTCGCGGGCTTCCTGGCGGCCGCGCGGGCGAAGCTGGACCCGCTGGGCTGCGATGTCGTGCTGCGCGCCTTCCATCCGCTCTCCGTGCCCGCTCTGCACCTGGACGACCGGGCGGCCCGGCACGAGCAGGCGCGGGCGGAGGCGGAGGAGCAGGCCGACGACCTGTGGGCGGGCATCCTCGGTTCGCTGCGCGGCAGCGCCCCCCGGGCGAAGCTGGTGCTCAACCATCTCAACCCCCTGGTCCGGCGCATCAGTTCGCTGCGGGACGCCGAGCTGATCGGGACCGCCACGGAGTCCCTGTACGGACAGGCGCTGCTGATGGCGCAGCGCCCGCTGCGGCCCGCCGACTCGGCGTTGCTGAACCGGGCGTTCATCGGCCTGCTGGAGTGGGCCACCCACGGCGAGGAGGGCCGGCGATGAGCGGGATCACGGACTTCGACTCGCTGCGCCGGGCGATGGCGGAGAACGGCGGGCAGCCGGAGGGTCCGGCCCGCAACGCGCGCGCGGAGGAGCTGCTCGTCGAGGCGGAGCGGCTGAACATCCCGCTCGCGGTGGTCGAGGCGCTCGGACACCAGCTGAAGGTGTACAACTACAGCTCCGAGAAGGACAAGATGTTCGTCCCGTTCGCGCGGCTGCTGCGCATGTGGGACGAACGGCCCGAGGACTTCGACGAGTACGAGACCCATTCGCTGCACTGGGTCTTCAAGTGGATGTCGGCCGGGATGCTGGACCAGCCGCACATCCCGCTCGCCTCCGTCGAGAAGTGGCTCGGCGAGATGGAGCGCCGCTACCGGCTGGCCGGGCACTCCGAACGGGCGGTGCGCAGCGCGGAGTTCAGCGTGGCCGCGCATGTCGGTGATCTCGACCGGGCCGAGCGGGCGCACGCCGCCTGGCTGGCCGCCGACCGGGACGCGATGGCCGACTGTCACGCGTGCGAGCTGCACGGTCAGGGCTGGTGGGAGTCGGAGCGGGGCCGGGACGCCGAGGCGGTACGGCTGTGGGGTCCGGTGCTGGACGGCGAGTTCTCCTGCGCCCACGAGCCGCACACCGTTCTGGCCTCCTCCCTGCTGCCCCTGCTGCGCCTGGGCCGGCTCGACGAGGCGCGCGCCAACCACCTGCGCGGCTTCCGGCTCGTACGGTCCATGGAGAGCATGCGGGACGCGTACGCGGACCATGTGGAGTTCTGCGCGCTGACCGGCAACGAGGCGCGCGGTCTGGAACTGCTGGCGGAGCGCCCGGCGTACTTCACGGACGGCGGGCAGCCGCGCAGCCGGCTGGAGTTCATGGCCGTGGTGGCCCTGCTCATGGACCGCCTCGCCCTGCTCGGGCTCGGGGACCAGCAGGTGCCGGGGCCGGCGGGCCGGACCTGGACCGCGGCCGCGCTGGTCGGCCACGCGCGCGAGGAGGCCCTGGCGCTCGCCGGGCGCTTCGACGCGCGCAACGGCACGTCGTACGTCAGCGACCGGGCCCGGGCCCGGATGGCGCGGCTGCCGCTGGTGGAGCGGCTGCCGCTGGGCGTGCGCGGCACCCGGCCGACGGCCGCCGCCGCGCCGGTGGCGGCGGCACCGGCGGCCGGACGGCCGGTGGCTGCCGACCTCGGTGCGCTGCTGGCCGAGGCGCGACGGCTGTCGGACACGTTGCAGCCGGAGGCCGTGGAGGCGTGGGCGGCGGTCTCCCGGGCCGCCGAGGACGTCGAGCTGGACGCGCGCGACCGTGCGGAGATAGCCGACCACGAGGCGATGGACGCGGGCCCCGAGGGCGCCGAGCTGTTCGAACGCGCGGCCGTGCTGTACGCGGAGGCGGGCGATCCCGGGGAGGCGCTGGCGGCACGCACGCGTGCGGCGTACGTGCGCGCCCTGACCGGCGAGTCGGACACGGCGGTCGCCACGGTCGAGGGGCCGTACGACGAGGTGCTCGCGCTCTACGCGCAGGACGGCACGGGCGTACGGCAGACGGCGTCCGTGCTGATGGGCCGGGCGCGGGTCCTGATGCAGCGGGTGCACGCGGGCGACGGGCCGCCGCCGGAGCCGGTCCTGGCCGCGGCCGAGGCGGCCGCGCGGGAGGTGCTGGCGCTCGTCGGCGGGCGCACGCAGGACGACGTACGGCTCGCCTCGCGGGCCGCGGAGTCGCAGGCGATGCTCGCCGAGCTGGCGGCGCTCACCGGGGACGCCCGCACGGGCGCGGAGCTGTTCGCGCGGGCCGCGGCGGCGTTCGTCGCGGCCGGACTGCCGTGGTTCGCGGTCGAGTACGAGGCCCGGCTGGCCGTTCTGGCCCACCAGTTGGGCGACATCGCGGAGGCGGAGCGCGCGCTGCGGGCCGCCCTGGAGCACGGCGGGCCGCATCTGGAGGCGGTCGGGCGGGCCCAGCTGCACCTTCAGCTCGCCGAGGTCCTCGGCGGCCGGGGGCAGGCCGAGGAGGCGGCCGAGCACGCCCTGGAGGCAGCGCACTGGGCCGACGAGGCGGGTCAGGGGCCGGCGCTGGGCGCCTGGGCCCGGCATCTGCTCGGCGGCTTCCTGCTGCGGCAGGAGCGGTGGGCCGAGGCGGCCGAGGTGCTGGAGTCCGCGCTGCCCGACCTGAGCGCCGAGACGCACGGTGACGGCGCGATCGTCCAGACGCAGTGGTGGCTCGGCGACTGTCTGAGCGAGCTCGGCGAGCACCGGGCCGCGGCCGAACGCCGACTCCAGGCGGCCGAGATCGCCCGGCATTGGCCCGAGCAGCACGACCACGCCACGCTCGCCCATCTCGCCGCGGAGAACCTGGGGCACGCGGGCCTGCCCGCCGAGGCGGACCGGGCGTACACGCGCGCGGGGGATCTGTGGCGGGCCATGGGCAACGTGCACGGTCTGGTACGCGCCCTGCGCGCCCGCGCGTGGCTCGCGCTGCGCGCCGAGGCGGGTGCGGACGGGACGGGAGCGGACAAGGCGGGAACGGACCGGGCGCGGGCGCTGATGACGGACGCCCTGCGCGCGTGCGAGACGGCTCTGCCGGCGGCGGACGACGAGGAGGCACGGGAGCGGCTGGTCACCGAGCTCGGTCACACCCACCGGCAGTTCGGCGATCTGCTGGCCCGCTCCGTGGTGGAGGACAGCGGGGACGAGTCCATCCACGGCGTGTTCGAGGAGGCGCTGTCCCAGATGGCGGAGGCCGTCGTCGTGTTCGGTTCGCTGGGTCCCAGGGCCCGGCACAGCCGCACCGGCGCCCAGCTCGCCGCGGGCTGGCTGGAGGCGGACCTCGGCCGCCCGGCGGACGCGGCGGCACGCGCGCGTGCGGTGCTGGAGGCGTACTCCGCCGACGGACGGTCCGAAGGCGCCCCCGACGGCACCGCCGGCGACGACGAGACGGCACAGGCACGACGCGCGGAGGCCCGGCAACTCCTCCAGGTCCTGGAGGAGCAGGCGGCGAAGTAGACCGCGAGGGGGCGGTGGGGCGGTCCACCGCCCCACCGTTCACCCGTTCGACTACTCCACGCCGATGAGCAGCAGCGAGCCCTGGCGGCCGCCTCGGTAGACGACCGTGTCGACGGCGAGGTAGGCCTCGCGCACACGGGTCCGGAGGTGTTCGGCGACGGCCTCCGGCGCCTCGTCGCCGAGGACGATGGTGACGAGTTCGCCGCCCGCCTGGAGCATCCGGTCCAGCACGGTCCCGGCGGTCTCCGTGACGTCCGATCCGATCACGGCCACGTCGCCGTCGACGAGACCGAGGACGTCACCCGCCTGGCAGATGCCGGCCATGGTCCAGGACTGGCGTTCGGCGACGGTCAGCTCGGCGTAGCGGGTGGCGCCGGCCGCCGAGGTCATGGCGACGACGTCCTCGTCGAAGCGGCGGTCGGCCTCGTGCACGGCGAGCGCGGCTATGCCCTGGACGGCGGAACGGGTCGGGATCAGCGCCACCCGGATGCCCTCCGCCCGGGCCTGCTCCGCCGCCGCGGCCGCGGTGTGGCGCAGGTCGGCGTCGTTGGGCAGCAGGACGACCTCGCGCGCGTGGGCGCGGCGCACGGCCTCGACCAGTTCGCCGCTCGCGGGCGGCTCCCCCGGGCGGGCGAGCACGGTGGTGGCCCCCGACTCGGCGTACAGCCCGGCCAGTCCCTCGCCGGGCACCACGGCCACCACGGCGCGCTGGACCCGCTCCCGGGGCGGCCGCCCGGCAGCGCGGGTGTGCGCGTCACCGACGCCGAAGTGGGTGATCCGGATCCGGTGCGGCCGCCCGGCCTCGACGCCCGCCTCCACGGCGGCACCGGCGTCGTCGACGTGCACGTGGACGTTCCACAGTCCGTCGCCGCCGACCACGACGAGCGAGTCCCCGAGGGCGTCGAGCCGGTCCCGCAGCCGTGCGACGGCCGCGTCGTCGGCCTCCAGCAGGTAGATCACCTCGAAGGCGGGGCCGCCGTCCTCCGCGGCCTCGGGCCGGTCCGCGCACAGCACGTCGTCCACCTCGGTGACGGTGACGACAGGGACGGGAGTGCCGACGGGGGCACGGCCCGTCGGGGCGGTCGTCGGGGCCTCGCCCGTCAGCGTCTCGACCAGCGCCCCGAGCACCGCGACCAGCCCGCGCCCACCGGCGTCGACCACTCCGGCCCGCTCCAGGACGGCCAGCTGGCCCGGGGTCGCCGCCAACGCCGCCCGCGCCCCCTCGTAGGCCGCCCGCGCGACCGTCCCGCAGTCGTCCCCGGCTCCCTCGGCCGCGTCCGCGGCGGCGGAGGCGACCGACAGCACCGTGCCCTCGACCGGGTGGGCCACGGCCTGCCGGGCGGAGTCGGCCGCGTGCCGCAGGGCCAGCCGCAGTCCTCGCGCGTCGGTGTGAGCGGCCGCACCGTCCGCGGCGAAGACCTGCGCCATGCCGCGCAGCAGCTGCGCGACGATCGTCCCGGAGTTGCCGCGCGCCCCGATCAGGGCCCCGTGCGCCATCGCGCGCGCGGCCTCCGCCAGGGAGGGCGACAGCGCGGGTACGGGATGAGGGGAGGCGTCGGCCGCGCCGTCCGCGTCGGAGCCGGCCCCGAGTCCCGCGGAGGCCGTCTCGTGCCCCAGGAACACCGCTTCGACGGCCGCGACGGCCGACTCCACGGTCAGATAGAGATTGGTGCCGGTGTCCCCGTCCGCGACGGGGTAGACATTGATCGCGTCGATCTCCTCGCGCGCGCGTCCAAGCGCCTGCAACGCGAGACCGCACCAGGTACGCACCGCGAGAGCATCGAAGAATGTCTGCGGCACCTGCGGCACCTGCGCCTCCTTGAGCTGCTGGACTGGGACGCAGCGTAGACCCAGAACCGGTGTCCGCCGGAAGAGGGCCGGGGGCGGACCCTCGGGCAGCCATGGTAGTTTCGTTGTACTGGCGCAGTCGTTGTATGCTGCTCCGGTTGCCCGATCCCATCGGGCTCTCCTCCCGGTACCGCCACTCAGATCCTCGATCCTGATCCCGGCACGCCGGGATCATCCGTAAGTGCATCTGAAGTCTTTGGAGTGACCCGTGGCTGCCAACTGCGACGTCTGCGGCAAGGGGCCGGGCTTCGGCAACAACATCTCGCACTCGCACCGCCGTACGCCGCGCCGCTGGAACCCCAACATCCAGCGCGTGCGTACCGTGGTGGGCGGGACGCCGAAGCGCGTGAACGCTTGCACCTCGTGCATCAAGGCCGGCAAGGTCTCGCGCTGACGCTCATCCCCCATATCCCGGCTTCGTCCGGGACGGGGGGAACCCCATCATGCGCGGCCACTGCTGGTTCGCCGTGAAAAGCCGATCTGCTCTCGGGTAGGTCGGCTTTTTGCCATGTCCGGGTCCGGACCGATGCACCGGGCCCGTACGCCGGACCCAGGTCCCCGTCCGGGCCCCTGCCCTCGGCCGTCAGGCTCGCGGTGGTGCGGCGGTCCGGGTCGTGAGGTTCCACCGGTGGTCCACCGGGCCGAGACCCGCGCCGAGCGCGAACCCGCCCGCGATCGCCCCGGTGACGTACTCCTTGGCATCCGTCACCGCCTCCGGCACGGACCGCCCCTTCGCCAGCCGTGCCGCGATCGCGGACGCGAGGGTGCAGCCGGTGCCGTGCGTGTGCCGGTTGTCGTGGCGGGCGGCGCGCAGCCAGTGCTCCTCGGCGCCGTCGGTGAGCAGGTCGACCGCCTCCCCGGCGAGATGACCGCCCTTGATCACCACCCAGCGCGGCCCGTACGCCAGCACGGCCTCCGCCGCCGTACGCATCCGCCGCTCCGAATCGACCCGGACACCGGTGAGTTGCGCCACCTCGTCGAGGTTCGGGGTGGCGACCGTCGCGACCGGCAGCAGCTTCGTGCGTACGGAGTCCAGGGCGGCGGGCGCCAGCAACGGATCGCCGTGCTTGGAGACGCCCACCGGGTCGACGACCACCGGCGCGTCCGTGCCTGCCAGCAACTCGGCGACCGTCTCGACCAGTTCGGCGGAGGCAAGCATCCCGGTCTTCACCGCCTGGACGCCGATGTCGTCGACGACGCTGCGGAACTGCGCCCGTACCGCCTGTGCGGGCAGCTCCCAGGCGCCCTGCACGCCCAGGGAGTTCTGCGCGGTGACCGCGGTGATCACGCTCATGCCGTGCACGCCGAGCGCGAGCATGGTCTTCAGGTCGGCCTGGATCCCCGCCCCGCCGCCGGAGTCGGAGCCCGCGACCGTCAGCACTCTCGGTGGCGCGCTCACGACTCGATGCCCCCGAAGTGGTCCCAGCCGCCCTTGCTGGTCCACGGCGCCCCGTCGACCGTCACCTGGGGCAGCGCCGACGGGTTGAGCACCTCGCCGATGACCTTCCAGCGGGCGGGCAGCTTGGTGTCCGGCGGGAAGGTCGCCACGATCGCGTGGTCCTCTCCCCCGGTCAGCACCCACTGCATCGGATCGACGCCGACGGCCTGCCCGATGTCGTTCATCTGGGTCGGGATGTCGATGGCGCCGGAGCGGATGTCGATACGCACCTTGCTGGCCTCGGCGATGTGGCCGAGGTCGGCGATGAGCCCGTCGCTCACGTCGCACATGGCGGTCGCGCCCAGTCCGGCCGCGGCCGGGCCCGCGTGGTACGGGGGTTCGGGGCGCCGGTGCGCCTCGACGAAGGCGCGCGGCGAGCGGAAGCCGCGGGAGAGCACCGCGTACCCGGCGGCGGACCAGCCGAGCCAGCCGGTGACCGCGACGAGGTCGCCGGGCTGCGCGCCCGCGCGCGTCACCGGCTCCTGGTTGCGCAGATCGCCGAGCGCGGTGATCGACACCATGATCGTGTCGCCGCGCACGACGTCACCGCCGACCACGGAGGCGCCCGCGACCTGGCACTCGTCGCGCAGCCCGTCCATCAGCTCGGTCGGCCAGGCGACGGGGAGTTCCGCGGGGACGACCAGTCCGAGCAGCAGCGCCGTCGGCACCGCGCCCATGGCGGCGATGTCGGCGAGGTTCTGCGCGGCGGCCTTGCGGCCCACGTCGTAGGCCGTGGACCAGTCGCGGCGGAAGTGCCGTCCCTCCAGCAGGATGTCGGTGCTCGCCACGACCCTGCGGTCGGGGGCGGCGACCACCGCGGCGTCGTCGCCGGGGCCGACCCGGACCGCCGGTGTGGTGGTGAGACGGGAGGTGAGCTCCCTGATGAGCCCGAACTCCCCGAGCTCACCAACAGTGCCCTTCATTGCCCTTGCTCCCCTTCCGGCCCTGTCCAAGCCCGGTCGCGCGTCTCCAGTGTCCTCGATACGGTCGAGGTGACCGTCAACTTCGTGCGTGCGTGTACCCCGGCGCGCGAGCCTCGGCCCCCGCAGGTCTCCCCGCGGCGAGCGGCGACGCGATACCGTGGCGTTCCTTTTCCCCACATGATCCTCGTGGCCGCCCTGGAGGTTCCGTGGTACAGGCGTACATCCTGATCCAGACGGAGGTCGGCAAAGCGTCGACCGTCGCCGAGACGATCAGCAAGATCCCTGGGGTGATCCAGGCCGAGGACGTGACAGGACCGTATGACGTGATCGTGCGCGCCCAGGCCGACACCGTGGACGACCTCGGTCGCATGGTGGTCGCCAAAGTCCAGCAGGTGGACGGCATCACCCGAACCCTGACCTGCCCGGTGGTCCATCTGTAGCCCCCGTCTACCCTTGGCCGGTGAACTCCTCCCGTCACCGGCACCGCATTGTCCTCGGGCCGCCCGCGCTCGCCCTCCTCGTCGCCGTCGCGGGCTGCTCGTCGACGGACGGCAGCGCGTCGGCGGCGGTTCCCAGCGCCGACGCGAAGACCGTGGCGTTGTGCCGGAAACTGGACGCGGTGCTGCCGTCGAAGGTGGACGGTCTCGGCCGGCGTGATCCCGAGCCCGCCTCCGCGCTGACCGCGGGCTGGGGGAACCCGGCGATCATACTGCGCTGCGGTGTCGGGCGACCCGCCAAGATGGCCGATCCCGAGGCCGACGGGGTCGAGGTGAACGGGGTCGGCTGGCTGCTGGAGAAGCAGGACGGCGGAGCCTTCCGGTTCACCACGACCCTGCGCAAGGCGTACGTCGAGGTGGAGATTCCCGAGGCGCACACCGGGGACGGGCTGGCGCCGCTGGTGGATCTGGCGCCCGCCGTCAAGAAGGCGATCCCGGAGGGGATCGCCGACTGAGTGCTGCGCGCCGCGCGAACCGGCCCTCACGGCCCGCCATGACCGACCGCGCTGCCACCACGGTCCCCACGCGCGGACCAGCGGTCACCCACAGACCCGTGCGCATCCCGCGCCGACCCGCCCCGGTCCCGCGCGGATCCGTCGCACTCGTCCGCAGACCCGCCCGATCCCGCGCAAGTCCGTCGTGAATCCCGCGCAGGCCCGTCGCGATCGCCGCAGACCCACCCGATCCCGCACATGTCCATCGTGAATCCCGCGCAGGCCCGTCGCGGTCACCCGCGGACCGGCCCCGATCTCGCACAGGTCCATCGCGGATCCCGCGCAGACCCGCCCCGATTCCGCGCAGGGCCGTCGCGGATTCCGCGCTGCGGACCCGTGCCGCCCTGTGCAAACCCGTCGCCGTCCCGCGCAGGGCCGTCAGGAGCGACCGCGTCGCGAACCGCGAGCCCGTCACGACCGACCGCGACCGCGTCGCGGACCCCCGTGCTCACCTGCTCATCCAGATCCGCCCGGCACTCGGCCCGGAACGCGGACCGTGCGGGCGGCCGGCCGGTCCACCGGTCCGCGCCACAGGCGGGCCCCCGGCCTCGGTCGTCCGCGAGGCCGGGTACGGCAGGTCACCTCAGGCCGGTGGAGCGGCGCAGGGCCGCCTGGACGAGGCGGTCCACCAGTTCCGCGTAGCCGATGCCGCTCGCCTGCCACATCTGCGGGTACATCGAGATCGGGGTGAAGCCCGGCATGGTGTTGATCTCGTTGATGACGAACTCGCCGTCCTCCGTGAGGAAGAAGTCCGCCCGCACCAGGCCCTCGCAGGACGCCGCCTCGAAGGCGTCGACCGCGAGCCGCTGCACCTCGGCCGTCTCCTCGGCGGTCAGCGGGGCCGGGACCAGGCCCGGCGTCGAGTCGATGTACTTCGCCTCGAAGTCGTAGTACGCGTGGGCGTCCGGCGGCGGGATCTCGGCCGGGACGGAGGCCCGGGGGCCGTCCTCGAACTCCAGGACGCCGCACTCGATCTCGCGGCCGCGCAGCGCCGCCTCGACGATGATCTTCGGGTCGTGCCGCTGGGCCTCGGCGATGGCCTCGTCGAGCCCGGAGGGGTCGTCGACCTTGGTGATGCCGATCGACGAACCCGCGCGGGCGGGCTTCACGAACAGCGGCCAGCCGTGCTCGCCGGCGAACTCGGCGATCTTCCTGCGGGCGCCCGGCTCGTCCTGCTGCCACTCGCGCGGCCGGATCACCACGTAGGGGCCGACCTTCAGCCCGAACGAGGTGAACACCCGCTTCATGTACTCCTTGTCCTGGCCGACGGCCGAGGCGAGGACACCCGCGCCGACGTACGGGACACCGGAGAGCTCCAGCAGACCCTGGAGGGTGCCGTCCTCGCCGTAGGGGCCGTGCAGCACCGGGAAGACGACGTCGACCTCGCCGAGCGCCTTGGGCACCGAGCCGGGCTCGCTGTAGACGACCTCGCGGTTGGCGGGGTCGACGGGGAGCACCACGCCGCCCTCGTGCGACTCGGCGAGCTCGTCGACGCTGGGCGTACGGCGTTCGGTGATCGCCATGCGGTCCGGCTCGTCGGCGGTCAGGGCCCAACGGCCGTCCCGGGTGATGCCGATCGGCAGGACGTCGTACTTGGTCCGGTCGATCGCCCGCAGTACGGCGCCGGCGGTGACCACGGAGATCCCGTGTTCGGAGCTGCGGCCGCCGAACACGACGGCCACCCGCGGCTTGCGGGACGGCTGCTCGGGGCTCTGGGGGAGGTTCTCGGTGCTCATATCGGGTTGAGAGTACCCGGTGGCAGTGCGCGGAGACAGCGGCGACGGGGCGGGTTCGCTCAGCGTCGCTCGGCCTTCGCGCTGCGCGACATCAGCTCCTTGAGCGCGACCACGGGAGGCTTGCCCTCGTGCACGATCCCGACCACGGTCTCGGTGATGGGCATGTCGACTCCGTGCCTGCGGGCCAGATCGAGCACGGACTCGCAGGACTTGACGCCCTCGGCGGTCTGTCGGGTGACCGCGATGGTCTCCTGGAGGGTCATGCCCCGGCCGAGGTTGGTGCCGAAGGTGTGGTTGCGCGACAGCGGCGAGGAGCAGGTCGCCACCAGGTCGCCCAGGCCCGCGAGCCCGGAGAAGGTCAGCGGGTCGGCTCCCATGGCCAGGCCCAGCCGGGTGGTCTCGGCGAGGCCGCGGGTGATCAGCGAGCCCTTGGCGTTGTCGCCGAGGCCCATGCCGTCCGCGATGCCGACGGCCAGGCCGATCACGTTCTTGACCGCGCCGCCGAGCTCGCAGCCCACGACGTCCGTGTTGGTGTACGGGCGGAAGTAGGGCGTGTGGCAGGCGGTCTGAAGGCGCTGGGCGACGGCCTCGTCGGTGCAGGCGACCACGGCGGCGGCCGGCATCCGGGCGGCGATCTCCCGGGCCAGGTTGGGTCCGGTGACCACGGCGACCCGCTCGCGTTCGACCTTGGCGACGTCCTCGATCACCTCGCTCATCCGCATCGTGGTGCCGAGCTCGACGCCCTTCATGAGGGAGACGAGAACCGTACGGGGGGCCAGCAGCGGCGCCCACTCGGCGAGGTTGGCGCGCAGGGTCTGCGACGGGATCGACAGGACCGTGAAGTCGGCGCCGGCGGCGGCCTCGGCCGGATCGGTGGTGGCCCGCAGGTTCGCCGGGAGTTCGATGCCCGGGAAGTAGTCGGGATTGGTCCGGGTGGAGTTGATCGCGTCCACGACCTCCGCGCGGCGCCCCCACAGGGTCACCTCACAGCCCGCGTCGGCGAGCACCGCGCCGAAGGCGGTACCCCACGAACCGGCGCTGAAGACCGCCGCCTTGACCGGCATGCTCACTTGCTGTGCCCCTCTTCTTCCTGCCTGGCCTGCTCCTGCGTCCGCACCCGGCCGCGGGCCTGGAGCTGCGACTGCGTCTGCGCCTCGGTGCGGCGGCGCTGCTCGATCCGCTCGCGGCGCGGGTCGTACGGAGTCTCGGGCGCCTTCTCGCCGCGGATCTCCTCCAGCAGGCGGGTGATGGCGGCCATGATGACCTCGGTCGCCTCCTTCAGGAGTTCCGGGGTCATCTCCTCGCCGTAGAAGCGGGAGAGGTCCACGGGCGGGCCCGCGAGCACGTGGTGGGTCTTGCGCGGAAGGATGTTGGGCTTCTTCGCGTACGACGGCAGCAGCTCGTTGGCGCCCCACTGCGCGACCGGGATCACCGGGCACCTGGTCTGGAGGGCGACGCGGGCGGCACCGGTCTTGGCGGTCATGGGCCAGCCGTCCGGGTCGCGGGTGAGGGTGCCCTCGGGGTAGAAGGCGACGCACTCGCCGCGTTCCACGGCGTCGATCGCGGCGCGGAACGCGCTCAGCGCGTCGGTGCTCTCACGGTAGACGGGGATCTGTCCGGTGCCGCGCATCGCGGCTCCGACGAATCCCTTCCGGAAAAGGCCGCTTTTCGCCAGGAATCGCGGAACCCGTCCGGTGTTGTACTGATAGTGCGCGTATGCGAGGGGATCGACATGTGAATTGTGGTTCACCGCGGTGATAAATCCACCATCGGCCGGAATGTGCTCCATTCCACGCCAGTCCCGCTTGATCAGCACCACCAACGGCGGTTTGCAGAGCGCGGCGGCAAAGCGATACCAGAAGCCGATTCTGCGGCGGGGCACGCGGACACCTTCCTCTAGGGGCTTCCTCCCAGGGCTGGGGGCCGCACAAGTGTCGCCCCGGGCCGCCGGTCTGTCGAGAACACCGTACGCCCCACCACCCCGGCGGCCGGATGGACCAGGTGACAATGACGGCGACGAGAGAGGGGCACAACGCCGGTGCAGTGGACCTTGATCATCCCCCTGAAGTCTTTGGCGCGGGCCAAGAGCAGGCTGTCGGACACCGCCGCCGACGGGTTGCGTCCGAGCCTCGCGCTCGCGTTCGCGCAGGACACCGTGGCGGCCGCGCTGGCCAGTCCGGCCGTCGGGGATGTGGCGGTAGTCACGGGCGACGAGCTGGCCGGACGGGAGCTGGCGACGCTGGGCGCCCGCATCGTCGCCGACGAACCGGGGGGCGGCCTGAACGCCGCCCTGGCGCACGCGGCGGCCGTCGTACGCGCCGCGTCCCCCGCCTGCCCGGTGGCCGCCCTGAATGCCGATCTGCCGGCTCTGCGCCCGTTTGAATTGGCCCGCGTTCTGGACGCGGCCGCGGAATTCCCGCGCGCTTTTCTCGCGGACGCGGCAACGATCGGCACCACGCTGCTGGCCGCGACCCCGGGCCGGGAATTGCTGCCCGCATTCGGTCCGCGTTCTCGGGCCCGGCATCACGACTCCGGCGCGCGCGAACTGCTTCTCGACGCGGTGGATTCCGTACGGCAGGACGTGGACACCGGCGCGGACCTGCGCGCGGCGCTGGCGCTGGGGGTCGGCCCCCGGACGGCCGCCGTCGCCGCGCGGCTGCTGATCCCCGGGCAGTAGGCTGCCGTCATGCAGGCGACCGCATACACGTACGACGCCGGGACCCGTAGCGGGCAGGTGCTGCTGGACGACGGCACGCCCGTGCCCTTCGACGCCGCGGCGTTCGACGCGGGCGGGCTGCGGCTGTTGCGCCCTGGACAGCGGGTGCGGGTGGAGACCGAGGGCGAAGGGGAAGCCCGGCGGATCACCCTGGTGACGCTGCACACCTTCTGAGCGGACGCCTCCGGGCGGGCCCGCGGAACGCCGCGGGCCGGACTTCCGAGAGGGAGTCCGGCCCGGCGCGTGAGTGCCCTGTGCCTGCCCTACTTGCGGGCGGCGGCCTTCTTGGCGGTGGTCTTGCGAGCGGTCGACTTCTTGGCGGGGGCGGCCTTGGTGGCGGCCTTCTTCGCCGGGGCCTTCTTCGCCGTCGCCTTCTTGGCGGTGGTGGTCTTCGCCGCGGTGGTCTTGGCGGCCGCGGTGGTCTTCGCGGTGGTCTTCTTCACGGCGGCCGTCGTCTTCTTGGCGGTCGTCTTGCGCGCCGTGGCCTTCTTCGCGGCGGCGGCCTTCGTCGTGGCCTTCTTCGCGGCGGCCTTCTTGACCGTCGCGGAAGCACCGCCGGTCAGGCTGCCCTTGGGCGCCTTCTTGACGGCGACCTCGCCGCCACGGGGAAGCTTCTTCGAGCCGCTCACCAGGTCCTTGAAGCCCTGGCCCGCGCGGAACCGCGGCACGGACGTCTTCTTGACCCGAACCCGCTCTCCGGTCTGGGGGTTGCGCGCATAGCGGGCCGGACGGTCGACCTTCTCGAACGAACCGAATCCGGTGACCGAAACCCGGTCCCCGCCGACGACCGCGCGGACGATGGCGTCCAGGACCGCGTCGACAGCGTCGGCGGCCTGCTGGCGGCCGCCCATCTTGTCGGCAATCGCTTCTACGAGCTGCGCCTTGTTCACGTCTTCCCCTTCGGAGACATTGCCAGAACGAAAGTGTTCAAGCCTTTTCGCACGTTAGGCAGATATATACCGCAAATCAAACACGAAACGGGCTAATCACCCTTGTGCCGCAACGAAGTCGGCTGTCCCGGACGTGTTCAGCGTTCCTCTTCAGGGAATCGGCCCTCGTCGAGGTCCTCCATGAACCGCTCCAGACGCCTTGTCGCGTTGGCGAGATCGTGCTTGGCCGCGGCCGTAATGACCAGCAGCTTCCGGGTCAGCGCCATCCGTACGCCCTCCGGGACTTGCAGTGAGCGCACCCTTGCGTGCGCTTCCTTGAGTCGGTCCGCGACTGCCGCATAGAGCTCGAGTTGGCCGTCGCGTTCCATGCACAGATTGTGCCATCTGGGGCGAGTTGTCGCCTGCGCAGGGGGCAACTGCCGCCGTGAACCGCTTCCCGGACACCGGCGGCGGTTCCGGTCACAACTGGCGGGTACCCCGCCAACCACCTGCGTAACGTGGCAAGTTGAGGGATCCGACGGGCCCCTTCAGGGCCGTTCGGGTGCAGACATGGCTGTACCCCCAATCGTGGCGATCGGGGGTACAGGCGGGGTGTCGCGGTGGCCGAAACTCGACCTGCTCGGAGCTGCGGGTCGGGCCTCGGGCCTGCGGGTCAGACCTGGAGCGTGCGCGGCTTGTACGAGGGGCGCTTGCTCTCGTAGGCGGCGATGTCGGCCTCGTTCTGGAGGGTGATGGAGATGTCGTCCAGCCCGTTCAGCAGCCGCCAGCGGGAGTTCTCGTCCAGCTCGAAGGTGGCGGTGACGCCCTCGGCGCGCACCTCGCGGGCCTCCAGGTCGACCGTGATCTCGGCCTGTGGGTCACGCTCGGTGAGTTCCTGGAGCGCGTCCACGGTCTTCTGCTCCAGCACCACCGTGAGCAGGCCGTTCTTGAGCGAGTTGCCGCGGAAGATGTCGGCGAAGCGGGAGGAGATCACGGCCTTGAAGCCGTAGTTCTGCAAGGCCCACACGGCGTGCTCGCGGGAGGAGCCGGTACCGAAGTCCGGGCCCGCGACCAGCACGGTGGCGCCCTGGCGCTCGGGCTGGTTGAGGACGAAGGAGGCGTCCTTGCGCCAGGCCTCGAACAGCCCGTCCTCGAAGCCGTCCCGGGTCACCTTCTTGAGCCAGTGAGCAGGGATGATCTGGTCGGTGTCGACGTTGCTGCGGCGCAGCGGGACGGCCCGGCCGGTGTGCGTGGTGAATGCTTCCATGGCTCTCAGACTCCAGCGGGCGTACGGGTGTCGGCGTCGGACAGGTCGGCGGGGGACGCCAGGTGACCCAGGACCGCCGTCGCGGCCGCGACCTGCGGCGACACCAGGTGCGTACGGCCGCCCTTGCCCTGCCGGCCCTCGAAGTTGCGGTTGGAGGTGGACGCGGAGCGCTCACCGGGGGCCAGCTGGTCGGGGTTCATGCCCAGACACATCGAGCAGCCCGCGTGCCGCCATTCGGCGCCGGCCTCCTTGAAGACGACGTCCAGGCCCTCGGCGACGGCCTG
The DNA here is from genome assembly GCF_009377175.1 of Streptomyces adustus. Taxonomy (GTDB): domain Bacteria; phylum Actinomycetota; class Actinomycetes; order Streptomycetales; family Streptomycetaceae; genus Streptomyces; species Streptomyces adustus. The sequence continues at coordinate 25,610 of NZ_VJZD01000054.1, read as the reverse complement.
GAGGCCGACCCGCGCGGAGCCGGGGACGATCAGCATCCGTACGCCGTCGGCGACTTTGCGGCCCTCGACGATCGCGGCGGCGGCGCGCAGGTCCTCGATGCGCCCGTTGGTGCAGGAGCCTACGAAGACGGTGTCCACCTTGATGGAGCGCAGCGCCTGCCCGGCCTCCAACCCCATGTATTCCAGGGCCTTTTCGGCGGCCAGCCGCTCCGAGGCGTCTTCGTACGAAGCCGGGTCGGGGACGTCGGCGGAAAGCGGCGCGCCCTGGCCGGGGTTGGTGCCCCAGGTGACGAACGGCGAGAGCGAGGCGGCGTCGATGACGACCTCCGCGTCGAATTCCGCGTCGTCGTCGGACTTCAGGGTCTTCCAGTACGCGACGGCCGCGTCCCAGTCCTCGCCCTCGGGGGCGTGGGCACGGCCCTTGAGGTAGGCGAAGGTGGTCTCGTCGGGGGCGATCATGCCCGCGCGGGCGCCGGCCTCGATCGACATGTTGCAGATGGTCATCCGGGCCTCCATCGAGAGCTTCTCGATGGCGGCGCCGCGGTACTCCAGGATGTAGCCCTGGCCGCCGCCGGTACCGATCTTGGCGATGATCGCCAGGATGAGGTCCTTGGCGGTGACGCCGTCGGGCAGCTCGCCGTCGACGGTGATGGCCATGGTCTTCGGGCGGGCCAGCGGCAGCGTCTGGGTGGCCAGCACGTGCTCCACCTGGGAGGTGCCGATGCCGAACGCCAGTCCGCCGAAGGCGCCGTGCGTGGAGGTGTGGGAGTCGCCGCAGACCACCGTCATACCGGGCTGGGTCAGACCCAGCTGCGGGCCGACGACGTGCACCACGCCCTGCTCGACGTCGCCCAGCGGGTGCAGCCGCACGCCGAACTCGGCGCAGTTCTTGCGCAGGGTCTCCAGCTGCGCGCGCGAGACCGGGTCGGCGATGGGCTTGTCGATGTCGAGGGTCGGGGTGTTGTGATCCTCGGTGGCGATGGTGAGATCGAGGCGCCGCACCGGACGACCCGCCTGACGGAGGCCGTCGAAGGCCTGCGGGCTGGTCACCTCGTGCAGCAGGTGCAGATCGATGAAGAGGAGGTCGGGCTCGCCCTCGGCGCGCCGGACGACATGGTCGTCCCAGACCTTCTCCGCGAGTGTCCTACCCATCGCTTTCCCTCCGGCCGGTCAAGCGTGCTCCGGCCCAACTAGAGATCTTGAGGTGGCGGTGCCCGCGCCCCTGTGTCCGGGCGTCCGCCGCCGGGCCCGTTGATGTGCGGGCCGCTGTGACTTCAAGAGTGGCGCGTTCCACCGGAAAATGAACTTGCGTTTCACAGAGTGAGACGCGAGTATCGTTTCATGGACAACAGTAGCGGCGTCGGCGTCCTGGACAAGGCAGCCCTTGTCCTGAGCGCCCTGGAGTCCGGACCGGCCACCCTCGCGGGCTTGGTGGCGGCCACCGGACTGGCACGACCCACGGCCCATCGACTGGCCGTGGCCCTGGAACACCACCGGATGGTGGCCCGCGACATGCAGGGCCGGTTCATCCTCGGACCGCGCCTGGCCGAGCTGGCCGCGGCCGCCGGCGAGGACCGCCTCCTCGCGACCGCCGGCCCGGTGCTCACGCATCTGCGTGACATCACGGGCGAGAGCGCGCAGCTCTACCGCCGGCAGGGCGACATGCGTATCTGCGTCGCCGCCGCGGAACGCCTGTCCGGCCTGCGGGACACGGTCCCGGTCGGTTCCACCCTCACCATGAAGGCCGGTTCCTCGGCGCAGATCCTGATGGCCTGGGAGGAGCCGGAGCGGCTGCACCGCGGCCTCCAGGGCGCCCGCTTCACGGCCACGGCGCTCTCGGGTGTCCGCCGCCGGGGCTGGGCCCAGTCCATCGGCGAGCGCGAGCCGGGCGTCGCGTCCGTCTCCGCGCCCGTGCGCGGCCCGTCCAACCGCGTGGTGGCCGCCGTGTCCGTGTCCGGCCCCATCGAGCGGCTCTCGCGTCACCCGGGGCGGATGCACGCCCAGGCGGTCATCGACGCGGCGGGCCGGCTCTCCGAGGCCCTGCGCCGCACCGGCTGACCGGTCCCCGCGTCCGTCCGCGGGAAAGGGCCGGCCTCAACGCCGCGGCAGGCCCTTCCCCGCGCCCCGCACGACTCGCAGACCCAGCATCATCCGCAGACCCAGCACCGCCTGTACGACCCACGCTGCCGGCGCCGCCCGGACCGGCAGCCTCAGGCGTCCTCGGACGCCGTCGCCCCGGCCGCCGCAGCCGTCGTCGCCCCGACGCTCCCTGACGCGGCCCCCGAGGTGTCCCCCGACGCGGACGTCGACCGGTGGGCGAAGCGGTCCTTCGCCCGGCGCCCCCGCCTCTCCAGCGGCAGCTGCCCGTGCGCGGCCGCGAGTCCGAAGGCCGGCATGTCCGCGTAGATCGACTCGTAGCCGCCCTCGGGCACGACATAGGTCTCGTGCCACAGCCCCACGTGCTGCCGCACCTTGCCCGCCTTCTCCTTGCGGTTGACGATCGCCCACGCCCGGTGGTGGAACATGTCGGGCGACGAGGCGTACGCGTAGAGCTTCTCCTTGGACTCCCAGTACTGGACCACGTAGTACGTCCGGGGGGAGGCCGTCAGCAGCACATGCCCCAGGAGCCCGCGCCCGGGGTCCCGCCGCAATTCGAGCAGCATCCTCGGCATGGCCAGGAACAGCGGGACCCAGTGGTGCACGGCCCAGAAGTGGTTGATCCGCATGCCGATCAGCAGGACGACCACGTCGCCCTCCGCTGCGGCGGTCGTACGGCCCGCGGTGACGGGTTTGCCGAACATGACGCTTCCCCCTCGCTGTCCGTCGGTGAGCGGCACTATCCGACTGCCGCATGTTTGGATAGTGCCGGTATCCGAGAAGGGACACAAGAGATGCGACTGGCCGAACTGAGCGAGCGCAGCGGTGTGTCCACCGCGACGATCAAGTACTACCTGCGCGAGGGCCTGTTGGCACCGGGCCGCCAGGTCAACACGACCACGGCCGAGTACGACGAGGACCATCTGCGCCGGCTGCGGCTGGTGCGGGCGCTGATCCAGGTGGGCCGGGTGCCGGTGGCCACCGCGCGGGAGGTCCTCGCGCATGTGGACGACGAGTCCTTGGGTCGCACGATCCGGCTGGGCGCGGCACTCTGGGCGCTGCCGCAGGTGCCCGAACCGGACGGCAGCGACGAGGAGGTGCGCGCGGCCCACCACGAGGTGGACCAGGTGATGGAGCGGCTGGGCTGGTCGAACGCCCGCTCCCTGAGCAGTATCTCCCCCGCGCACCGTTCGCTGGTGGCGGCCGTGGCCACGCTGCGCCGGCTCGGGTACGCCTGGGACGCCGAACTGATGCTGCCGTACGCCCGGTTGATGCACCGAGCGGCGGTGCACGACCTGGACTTCGTGGAGACCCGGTCCTCGGAGGCGGAGAAGGTGGAGACGGCGGTCGCGGCCGCGATCCTCTTCGAGCCCGCCCTGCGGGCCCTGCACCGGCTGGCCCAGGAGGAGGAGTCGGCGCGGCGGTACGGCTTCGAGTAGGCCCGGCCCGCACCGGCGAGGCGCCCCGCGCCCGGGTCCGGAAACGCCGATAGGCCCCCACCGAAGTGGAGGCCCATCGGGCTCGTACCCCCGACCGGATTCGAACCGGCGCTACCGCCTTGAGAGGGCGGCGTGCTAGGCCGCTACACAACGGGGGCGAGGATCTAACGTTTCCGCAGATCCGAGCTGGTCTACCTGGACTCGAACCAAGACTAACTGAACCAGAATCAGTCGTGCTGCCAATTACACCATAGACCAATGTGGTTTAGACCAACTGCGTACCCCCGACCGGATTCGAACCGGCGCTACCGCCTTGAGAGGGCGGCGTGCTAGGCCGCTACACAACGGGGGCCCTAGCGATCCTGCGTCGAGGGCAGCGGGAGCTACCCGAACTGTCCTCGCGGGAAGGATCTGTACCCCCGACCGGATTCGAACCGGCGCTACTGCCTTGAGAGGGCAGCGTGCTAGGCCGCTACACAACGGGGGCTTTGCAGATGAGCTCTGCGAGCTGGCCTACCTGGACTCGAACCAAGACTAACTGAACCAGAATCAGTCGTGCTGCCAATTACACCATAGGCCACTGGAACGCAAGCCCCTGAGGGGATCTTGTTCTAGTTCGCTCCCCCGGATTTCGGGGCCTTTCGGCCCGCTCTCCGGCGGCGCAGGAAGAACATTACCTGAAGGTGGACGGGGCTCCAAAACGGGTATCCGCGCCGAGGATCGCGGGAAGTTCGGCGAGGGAGGTGATCCGGTGCGGTCCGGCCTGCGCCTCGCCGCCGGTGCACGCGCCGTCACGGTCGATCCACACCGACAGCAGCCCGGCCTCGGCCGCGCCCCGCCCGTCGATCTCCGGGTGGTCGCCGACGTACGCGACCTGCCGCGGGGCGAGTTCCAGCGCCTCGCAGGCCGCGTGGAAGGCGCCCGCGTCCGGCTTGGAGATCCCGAGCTCCGCCGCGCACAGGACGGTCTCGAAGCGGTCGCGCACGCCGAGCACCCGCAGCTTGCGCTCCTGCACGGTGAGGCTGGAGTTGGAGAGCACCGCGTGCCGGTAGTCGGCGCCGAGGGCGTCCAGGACCGGCAGGACGTCCGGGAAGAGGGACCAGGCGGTCTCGTAGTGTCCGACGTACCGCTCGAACCAGCTGTCGGCCTCGGCGTCGCTGAGCGGCGTCTCCAGGAAGACCCGGACCCGGTCCCTGCGCTGTCCCTGGAAGGTCGTCTCCCCCGCCGAGAAGCGGGCCCACTGCGCGTCGGTGACCTCCCGCCACCGGGCCAGGGCGAGCTCCGGTGTGCCGTATCCGGCGAGCAGTCCCTCGGCGGCCAGGTGCGCGCGCATGCCCTCCCGGTCCGCGGTCGTGTAATCGAAGAGGGTGTCGTCCACGTCCCAGACCACTGCTACGACCGGCATGGCACCGACAGTACCGCCGTGCCGCTCTCTCCGGGGGCGGTCCGGCGGGACGGCGAAGGGGGCGGCCCCGGAAACCCGGGTGCCGCCCCCTTCACGCGTGCGTGGAGCACGTCTCGGGCCGTGCGTGGATCACGCCCGAAGCCGTGCGCGGGTCACGCGGAGAGCCGCGCCAGCGCCGCGTCGATACGGGCCAGCGTCTTCTCCTCGCCCAGGACCTCCAGGGACTCGAAGAGCGGCAGGCCGACCGTGCGGCCGGTGACGGCCACCCGGACCGGGGCCTGCGCCTTGCCGAGCTTGAGGCCGTGGGCCTCGCCGGCGGCCAGGACGGCCTCCTTCAGGGACTCGGCGGACGTCCAGTCGGCGGCGACGAGCTTCTCCCGGGCGGTGCGCAGCAACGCGTCCGAGCCCTCCTTCATCGCCTTGGTCCAGCTCGCCTCGTCGAAGACCGGCTCCGGCAGGAACAGGAAGTCGACGTTGTCGGTGATCTCGGAGAGGACCTTCAGCCGGGTCTGGGCGTGCGGGGCGATGGCCTCCCACTTGGCCGCGTCGAAGTCCTCCGGCGCCCAGGGGGCGACCGGGGCCTTCAGCCAGGGGGCGCAGCGCTCGGTGAAGTCCTTCACGTCCAGCAGCCGGATGTGGTCGGCGTTGATCGCCTCGCACTTCTTGAGGTCGAAGCGCGCCGGGTTGGGGTTGACGTCCGCGATGTCGAAGGCCGCGACCATCTCGTCCATGCCGAAGATGTCCTGGTCGGCCGAGAGCGACCAGCCGAGCAGGGAGAGGTAGTTGAGCAGGCCCTCCGGCAGGAAGCCGCGCTCCCGGTACAGGTTGAGGGACGACTCGGGGTCGCGCTTGGAGAGCTTCTTGTTGCCCTCGCCCATCACGTACGGCAGATGGCCGAAGGACGGGATCTCCTTGGCGACGCCCAGCTCGATCAGCGCCTTGTACAGGGCGATCTGGCGGGGGGTGGAGGAGAGCAGGTCCTCGCCGCGCAGGACGTGGGTGATCTCCATCAGGGCGTCGTCGACCGGGTTGACGAGCGTGTAGAGGGGAGCCCCGTTGGCTCGGACGATGCCGTAGTCCGGGACGTTCTCCGGGGTGAACGTGAGCTCGCCGCGGACCAGGTCCGTGAAGGTGATCGTCTCGTCGGGCATCCGGAAGCGGACGATCGGGGCGCGGCCCTGCGCCTTGTACTCCTCGACCTGTGCGGCGGAGAGGTCGCGGCAGTGGCCGTCGTAGCCGGAGGGCTTGCCGGCGGCGCGGGCGGCCTCGCGGCGGCTGTCCAGCTCCTCCTGGGAGCAGTAGCAGTGGTAGGCGCGGCCGGCGGCGAGCAGCTTGTCGGCGACGTCCTTGTAGAGGTCCATGCGCTGCGACTGCCGGTAGGGCGTGTGCGGGCCGCCGACCTCGGGACCCTCGTCCCAGTCGAAGCCCAGCCAGCGCATCGAGTCCAGCAGCTGGGCGTAGGACTCCTCGGAGTCGCGGGCCGCGTCGGTGTCCTCGATACGGAAGACCAGGGTTCCCTGGTGGTGCCGTGCGAACGCCCAGTTGAACAGGGCGGTGCGGACCAGGCCCACGTGGGGGTTACCGGTGGGCGACGGGCAGAAACGTACACGGACGGGTGCGCTAGCCACGCTTGACAACCTTGTTGGTGAGAGTGCCGATGCCTTCGATGGTGACGGCGACCTCGTCGCCGACGACCAGGGGGCCGACCCCTGCCGGGGTGCCCGTGAGGATCACGTCGCCGGGGAGCAGCGTCATGGCCTCGGTGATGTTGACGATCAGATCCTCGATCGAGTGGATCATCTCGCTGGTGCGGCCGAGCTGGCGCTGCTGGCCGTTGACCGTCAGCTGGACGGCCAGGTCGGACGCGGTGGCGAGGTCCAGGCCGGTCTCCACCCAGGGCCCGAGCGGGCAGGAGGTGTCGAAGCCCTTGGCCCGCGCCCACTGCTTCTCGCGCTTCTGGACGTCGCGGGCGGTGACGTCGTTGGCGCAGGTGTAGCCGAAGATCACGTCCTTGACGCGGTCGCGCGGGACCTCGCGGCACATCCGGCCGATCACCACGGCCAGCTCGGCCTCGTGGTGCAGCTCCTGGGAGAAGGACGGGTACTGGATCGCGTCGTCGGGGCCGATCACCGAGGTGGAGGGCTTGAAGAAGGCGAACGGCGCGTCCGGCACCTCGTTGCCCAGCTCCTTCGCGTGCTCCGCGTAGTTGCGGCCGAAGGCCACCACCTTGTTGGGGAGCACCGGCGGCAGCAGCCTGACCTTGCTCAGCGGCACCTTCGTGCCGGAGAGCTCGAAGTCCGTGAACGGGATGCCCTTGATGATGTCCAGGACGAGTTCGTCCTGCTTGTCGCCCTCGACCGCGCCGAAGGCGACGTTCCCGTCGATGGAGAACCTGGCGATGCGCACGGGATGCTTGGCCCCTTGACTGAGCTGGCTGGAGTCTGACGCTCCAGGCTAACGCGGCAGGGGGCTCGCGCCTCGCGCATTACGGCCCGCACGCCGCGCGTGGCCCGGGGCCGGCGGGGCGGCCCCGGCCGGACTCGCCGGGGCGGGCCGCGCGAGCGTGGAGGGCCGAGGGCCCGAGCGCGGAGGACCGAGGGAACGCGGAAGGGCGCCCACCGAGTCGGTGGGCGCCCTTCGGGTCCGTACGGGGCCGGTCCGGTGTGTCCGGCGGCTGCCGTGCGTGGCTACTCCGCGACGGCGGCGGCCTCGACCGGGACGTTCATGAGAACCGTGCGCCTGGGGTTGGCCGTCTGCGTGGGGAGGGTGACGGAGTGCTCCGGCTGGTCCGGGGTGTGCAGCGCGTCGGCGCCGTCGAGGTGCGCCAGCGTCGTACGCCGCGGGTTGGCTATGGTGCGGAACATCGTCGTCGTCTTCACGTTTTGTACGAGACCTTGTCGTTTCGGGCGCCGGGAGGGCCTCAAGTGCCCCCCGCACGGGCGCGGGTTATCAGAACGCTGCCCTTTGTAAAACGTCAGGCTAAACATCCGGAATCCCGCAGAAGACGTGAAGACCCCATGATCTCCATGTGAGTTTGCTCACCAACCGACGATCAAACCGGTCAATTCGGGCCCGCGCCCTACTCGGTCCAAACGGACATTAGCCGCCTGAAGCCACCATTCCGCTCCCGATCATGGCGACTGGGGCACTCGCTCCGCCCCTTTGATTCACCATGGTTTGCCCGACATAAGGTGGAACTCATTGAACAACGGGTGACGACCCACTCACGCGATGTCACGGAGGTCACAGCTCGGCCTACGGGCCTTGTTGGCGCTCCTGCACTGTGCTGGAATTCCTCGGACCGCCGCAGGTATCGAGCTGGCACACAGGGGGGCGCTATCACGCGCCGAGTGGCGGCTACGAAGGGGGAGCCAGCGCCGGTCGCTCACGACCACCACGGGGGCGTATTCAGGGCGCCCCTATGACGCCGACACCGTGTCCTTCCGTTCGCGCGGAGGGGCGCCTGGTCCAGAGGTTGCGACAGTAGTGCAGGGACGATTCAAGAGGGATGGCAGTGCTTCGGCGGAGCCGGAGCCGCACGGCGGGACCGACCGCGGTTCCTCGCCCCAGCACGCCCAGAACCAGGGCTCGGCCGGCGACGGCGGTGAGCGCCCCGGGCGCCCCGGCGCGTCCGGATCGACAGGCCCGGTTCCTGTGGTGACGACGCCGAAGAGCGCCCCGGGCCCCGGCTCGCGTATCGCGCTGCGCAACTGGCGCATCTCCACGCGTCTGGTGTCGCTGCTGGCGCTGCCGGTGGTCGCGGCCACCACGCTGGGCGCCACGCGCATCAACGACTCCATGGACAACATCCAGCAGCTCGACAACATGAAGCTGCTGACGGAGATGACCAAGCAGGCCACCGAGCTGGCGACCGCGCTCCAGGAGGAGCGCGACCAGTCGGCCGGCCCGCTGGCGCACCAGGCGGGCGCGACCGACTACACCGTCAAGGGTTACCGGGACAAGACCGACCGGTCCCTGAGCAACTTCCTGGACGCCGGCGACAAGATCGACGCCGCGAGCAAGCAGGGCAACCTCCAGGGTGTCCGTGACAGCCTCGTCGGCCTCCAGCGAGACCTGAACAGCCTCAGCAAGATCCGCTCGACGGCCTACGAGGCCGAGGGCAACTCGATGCAGACCGTCGAGGCCTACCACCGGCTCATCCAGCACCTGCTCGACCTCTCGCAGGACATGGCCGAGGCGACCAGCAACCCCGACATGATCCAGCGCACCCGCGCCCTGTCGGCCTTCTCCGCCGCCAAGGAGTACGCCTCCGAGCAGCGCGCGCTCCTCGGCGCCGCGCTCCCGGCGAGCAACACCGAGTTCGGCAACCTCTCCGACAACGACCGCCTGTACGGTGTCGCGGCCCTGGACAGCCAGGACTCCGAGCTCAACAGCTTCCGGTCCATCTACGGCGACTCGGGTGCCGAGGAACTCCTCAAGCCGATCGAGGCGGGCAACTCCACGATCGAGGCGACCGACACCTACGCCCAGCGCGCGCTGAGCAAGAAGAACGGTCTGCAGTCGCTGGACAAGCGCTCCTACCGAGACTGGCTCGACGACAGCTCGACCAAGATCCGCGGTATGGAGCTGATCGAGCACTCGCTGCTCGAGGACATGGAGCAGAAGGCCCGCGAGCTGCGCAGCGCCTCCGAGCAGGAAGCGATCATCTCCGGTGCGCTGATCCTGCTCGTCCTCGGCGTGTCGCTCGTCGGCGCCTTCGTCGTGGCCCGATCCATGATCCGCTCGCTGCGCCGCCTCCAGGAGACCGCCACCAAGGTCGCCCAGGACCGACTGCCCGAGCTCGTCAAGCAGCTGTCCGAGTCCGACCCGCAGGACGTCGACACGTCCGTGGAGTCGGTCGGTGTGCACTCCCGGGACGAGATCGGCCAGGTGGCCGCGGCCTTCGACGACGTGCACCGCGAGGCGGTCCGACTGGCCGCCGAACAGGCCCTGCTGCGGGGCAACGTCAACGCGATGTTCACCAACCTCTCGCGCCGCTCCCAGGGTCTTATCCAGCGCCAGCTGTCGCTGATCTCCGAACTGGAGTCCCGCGAGGCCGACCCGGACCAGCTGTCCTCGCTGTTCAAGCTCGACCACCTCGCGACGCGTATGCGCCGTAACGGTGAAAACCTTCTGGTTCTCGCGGGTGAAGAGCCCGGCCGACGCTGGACCCGCCCGGTCCCGCTGGTCGACGTGCTCCGCGCCGCCGCGTCCGAGGTGGAGCAGTACGAGCGCATCGAGCTGGCCTCGGTGCCGAGCACCGAAGTCGCCGGCCGCGTCGTCAACGACCTCGTGCACCTCCTCGCAGAGCTGCTGGAGAACGCCACCTCGTTCTCCTCCCCGCAGACCAAGGTCAAGGTCACCGGTCACGCGCTGCCCGACGGCCGCGTGCTGATCGAGATCCACGACACCGGCATCGGCCTCTCGCCCGAGGACCTCGCCGCGATCAACGAGCGGCTCGCCTCGCCGCCCACCGTGGACGTCTCGGTGTCCCGCCGAATGGGTCTGTTCGTGGTCGGTCGTCTGTCGCAGCGACACGGCATCCGCATCCAGCTGCGCCCGTCCGACTCCGGCGGTACGACCGCGCTGGTCATGCTGCCCGTCGACGTCGCCCAGGGCGGCAAGAAGCCCCAGCCCAAGCCCGGTCAGGGTGCCGCCAACAGCGGCCCGGCCGCGGCGCAGGCGGCGGCCGGCATGGCCGCGGCCCGGCGTCAGGGCGGTGCCATCGCCGGTGCTCCGGGCGGTGCGCCCGGTGGTGCCCTCGGTGGCGGCCCCTCGGCCGGCAACACCGGCCGGATCGCCGCCGGACAGGGCCCGCGGGCCGCGCTTCCCGGCGCGGGTGCGAACGGCCGCCCCGGCGGCGCACGCGGACCGCAGGGTCAGGGCGGCCCCCAGCAGGGCCGGCAGGCTCCGGCCGCCACGGGTGGCAACCTCTTCGGCCAGGCGCCGAATGCCCAGCAGGGCATGCAGTCCGGTGGCGCGGGTGCGCCGCAGGGCTTCGGTGACGACCAGGGCCGGGACGCCTTCGGCGGCAACAACCGCGGAGCCGTTCCGGCACAGCGCGCCAACGCCGATGCCGAGCCGCAGGGCCGTCGTTCGCGCCGGCCGCAGCTGCCGGGTCGCGGTGGAGCGCGCGCCGAACTGCCGGGCGCCGACGCCCAGCAGCGCACGCCGAGCTGGAGCGACGAGAACGCGCAGCCGCCGGTGCCGCGCACCCCGCTGGACGCTCCGCGCGGCCACGAGGAGCCGGACGTCTCCCAGACGGCCCAGATGCCGCGCATCGACGACCGCCAGGGTCCGGGCAGCACCTCCGAGTTCGCCCGGCCGGACTTCAACGCGCCGCGCCCCGGTGCTCACAACGGCCAGAGCAACGGCCAGCACAACACGGGCCAGTTCGCCCGCCCCGGCACCGCCAACGGCCAGCACAACACGGGTTCCTTCGCCCGCCCCGACGTCTTCGCCCCGGGTGCCGGACAGAACCACTCGTCGGGCACCGGTCAGTTCGCCGCCCCTCAGGCGTACGACAACAGCTCCACGGGTCAGTTCGCCGCCCCTCAGGCCTACGACAACGGCTCCACCGGGCAGCACGCCCTGCCGGGCCGCTCGGCGCAGGCGCCCATGCAGAACAACACCGGCCAGTACGAGCGTCCCCAGGCCGGCCCGGACTACGGTGCGCAGCAGCGTCCGTCCGTGCCGCAGCGGCCCGCCCAGCCGGAGGCGCTGCCGCCGGCCAGCGGTCCCGGCGACGGTCGTACCCCGCTGTTCGACACGCTGGAGACCAACTGGTTCCACGGTCAGCAGGGGCAGCAGGGCCACTCGGGTCAGCCGCAGCACAACGGCTCGGCCCAGGTTCCGCCTCAGCCGCAGCAGCCCCCGGCTGCGCCGCAGGCACCCGCTCAGCAGCGTCCGGCGGCAGCCGCCTGGCGCACCTCGCCGAACGACGACATCGTCCGTCAGGCCGAACGGGTGCGTCAGCCCGCGGCCGGCGGCGTCACCACCTCCGGACTGCCGCGCCGGGTGCCCAAGGCGAACCTCGTCCCGGGCACAGCTCAGCAGCAACAGCACCACACCGGTCCGCAGGTCTCGCGTGCGCCTGACGACGTACGCGGCCGGCTGACCAATCTCCGTCGGGGTATCGCGCAGGGTCGCCAGGCCGGTAGTGGCCAGACCGGCAGCTTCCCGAACCCCACTCACCAGCAGGAGCGTTAGTTGAGTCCGATGAGCCAGGCGGCACAGAACCTGAACTGGTTGATCACCAACTTCGTGGACAACACCCCCGGGGTGTCCCACACAGTGGTGGTCTCCGCCGACGGCCTTCTGCTGGCGATGTCCGAAGGCTTCCCGCGTGACCGCGCCGACCAGCTCGCCGCCGTCGCGTCGGGTCTGACCTCCTTGACGGCCGGGGCCTCCCGGATCTTCGAGGGCGGCAGTGTCGCGCAGACCGTCGTGGAGATGGAGCGCGGCTTCCTCTTCCTCATGTCCGTGTCCGACGGATCGTCCCTGGCCGTTCTCGCGCACCCCGAGTGCGACATCGGCCTCGTCGGCTACGAGATGGCGCTGCTGGTCGACCGCGCGGGTGCGGTGCTCACGCCTGACCTGCGCGCCGAACTCCAGGGAAGTCTGCTCCACTGACCGCCCCGGATCTACCCGTCTCACCAAATCACCGTCCGGCCGCCACAATCCCCCCACCGGCCCCCGTCAGACGGCAAGACTGACCGATCTGCTGTCCCGTCCGGAGGATTCATGACCCCGCCCAACGCCTCTCATGATCCGTACGCGGAGTCGTACGGGGACGAAGGCGACCAGCCGCTGGTCCGTCCTTATGCGATGACCGGCGGCCGGACCCGGCCGCGTTACCAGCTCGCTATCGAAGCGCTGATCAGCACGACGGCCGACCCGGCAGCGCTCATGGGGCTCCTCCCGGAGCACCAGCGCATCTGCCATCTGTGCCGTGAGGTGAAGTCGGTCGCCGAGGTCTCGGCGCTCCTCGCCATGCCCCTGGGCGTGGCACGGATCCTCGTCGCGGACCTCGCGGAGGCCGGACTGGTCGCCATTCACCAGCCGGGCGGCGACGAGACCACCGGCGCACCGGACGTGACACTGCTCGAAAGGGTGCTCAGTGGACTTCGCAAGCTCTGACGGAGGTCGGGCGACCACCTCCGCAAAGATCGTGGTGGCCGGCGGCTTCGGTGTCGGAAAGACCACGTTCGTGGGCGCCGTCTCCGAGATCAACCCCCTGCGTACCGAGGCCGTCATGACGTCCGCTTCCGCGGGCATCGACGACCTCACCCACACCGGGGGCAAGACCACCACCACCGTGGCCATGGACTTCGGCCGCATCACGCTCGACCAGGACCTGATCCTGTACCTCTTCGGTACGCCGGGCCAGGACCGCTTCTGGTTCATGTGGGACGACCTGGTGCGCGGTGCGATCGGCGCCGTGGTCCTGGTCGACACGCGGCGGCTCGCCGACTGCTTCCCGGCCGTGGACTACTTCGAGAACAGCGGTCTGCCGTTCGTCGTGGCCCTCAACGGCTTCGACGGCCAGCAGCCGTACCAGCCGGAGGAGGTCCGCGAGGCTCTCCAGATCGGTCCGGACACCCCGATCATCACGACGGACGCCCGCCACCGCGCGGACGCCAAGTCGGCGCTGATCACGCTGGTCGAGCACGCGCTGATGGCTCGCCTGAGGTAACTCACCGGTCGAAAGCGGCGTACGAAGGTTGCCGTAGACGTTGCCGGAGCCGACTGTGGTCTTTGACACGGTCGGCTTCGGCGTTCATAACGTTTCGGCAGAGGAATCCGGTGGTATGACAACGCGTCGCGGTCGACCGGTCTCGCTGTGCGCACAAACGCCCCGTCTTTTGGCGGGGCTCGCTCTTTATGACCGTTTTATCTGGGGCTTACATCACACGTAACCGGCTCTTCCGACTGTTTGGAAGAGCACTGGTCCCCATGCTGGAATGCCTGAACTGCCCAATAGTCAAAGACGTACTCACTAGTCGAGAACGTACTGGGCTCTGAGACACTGCGGCACGACGAAGGTGCCGACCGCCGAGAGGTTGTTGGTCGAGTGAGGCGAAGCAAGAACAGTCCCGAGCCGGCGGCGCGGGGCAACTTCACCCCGCCGTCGCGCGGAGTGACGCCCGCCCCTGTGCAAGGGCCCGAGCCGACGGCGACGCCCCCTGCGAGTGGCGGCCGTCTCTCCCCCCGCAACTGGCGGGTGCCCACCAGGCTGAACGCGATTCTGCTCATCCCCGTGATGGTCGGCCTCGTCATGGGCGGCTTCCAGGTGAAGAGTTCGATCAACACCTGGCAGGAGGCCGAGGACGCGCAGAACACCGCGCGTCTGGTGCGAGCGTCCCTGGCCTACGCGGACGCGCTCTACAACGAGCGTGACGTCACGGCCGAGCCCCTGTTGGAGAACAAGGGCCAGGACGACAAGGTCGTCACGTCGGCCCGCAAGTCGACGGACACCGCCGCCGACGTCTTCGACCAGGCCGCGCAGAACATGCCGCAGACGGCCGGTCTCCAGCGTCGTCTGAAGCTGTTCCGCGCGGAGGAGCCCAAGCTCCAGGCGATCCGCTCGGCCGCGTACACCTCGCGTCTGCCCGCCGTGCAGACGGAAGAGGGCTACACGCAGGTCGCCCACCCGCTGATGGAGTTCGCCAACGAACTCGGCCTGGGCACCGGAAACATCACGAGCTACGGCCGTACCGTCTACGCGATCTCGCTGACCAAGGCCGCTCTGTCCCTGGAGCGCTCGATCGGCATGCACCTGCTGATCAAGCCCGGCCCCAAGGACGTGAACTTCGCCAAGCAGCGCGTCGCCCTCTCCTCGTACGCCTACCTCGAGGGCATCGCCGTCGAGGAGTACCTCGGTGGTGGTACCGAGGAGGACGCCGCCAAGCTCGACGCGGCGAAGAAGAAGATCAAGACGCAGGGTACGGCAATGGCCGAGCAGGCCAAGGGCGCGAACCCGGACTACGTGCCGCCGCCGTCCGACCCGACCGACATGGTCGCGGCCCTGTCGACGATGCAGAGCACGGACCCCGCCGTGCGCGCCGGGCTCGCCCAGGCCGGCATCACCACGCAGAACTGGTGGGCGGTCAACACGCTCAAGTACCAGGCGTACAACCAGATCGAGACGGACATGGCCGACAAGGCCGTGACCGAGGCGTCCAGCATCGCCGACGACGCCAAGACGTCCGCCTTCATCACCGGTGCCGCCGTCGTGGTCGCCCTGCTCGCCGCGTTCATCCTGGCCGGCATGGTGGCCCGCCAGATGAGCCGCTCGATGCGCCAGCTGCGCAACGCCGCCTTCGGCATCGCCGAGCAGCGTCTGCCGATGCTGGTCGACCAGCTCTCGCGCACCGACCCGGGCCGGGTCGACACCCGCGTCCAGCCCATCCCGATCACCACCACGGACGAGATCGGCGAGGTCGCCCGCGCCTTCGACCAGGTCCACCGCGAGGCGGTCCGACTGGCCGCCGAGCAGGCCCTGCTGCGGGGCAACATCAACGCGATCTTCACCAACCTCTCGCGCCGCAACCAGTCGCTGATCGAGGGCCAGCTGACCCTGATCACCGACCTGGAGAACAACGAGGCCGACCCGGACCAGCTGGAGAGCCTCTTCCGTCTGGACCACCTCGCGACCCGTATGCGCCGCAACGGCGAGAACCTCCTGGTCCTCGCCGGCGAGGAGCCGGGCCGTCGCTGGGACCAGCCGGTCCCGCTGGTCGACGTGCTGCGCGCCGCCTCCTCCGAGGTGGAGCAGTACGAGCGCATCGAGCTGTCGGGTGTCCCGGAGGCCGAGATCCACGGCCGTGCCGTGACCGACCTCGTGCACCTGCTCGCCGAGCTGCTGGAGAACGCCACCACGTTCTCCTCCCCGCAGACCAAGGTCCGCGTCACCGCGACCCGTCTCCCCGACGGCCGCGTCATGATCGAGATCCACGACAAGGGCATCGGCCTGACCGCCGAGGACTTCGCGGACATCAACCACAAGCTGGCCAACCCGCCGACCGTGGACGCCGCGATCTCCCAGCGCATGGGTCTGTTCGTGGTCGGCCGGCTGTCCGACCGGCACGGCATCCGCGTCCAGCTGCGTCCCTCGGGCGAGCAGGCCGGTACCACCTCGCTGGTCATGCTGCCCGACGCGATCACCCACGGTGGTGGTGGCGAACATCAGCTGCAGGGCGACGATTTCACCGTCTCGCAGATCATTCCCGAGCAGCAGCAGCTCCAGCAGCAGTACCAGGGCGAGGAGTTCAGCCCGCAGCAGCCGATGCGCACCGCGGCCGAGCTCGGCTTCGACGACAGCCGCTACGAGGTGCCGGACGACATCCGGGACCTGGACCCCGTCGGCCGCTCGCTGATGCGCGAGGGGCGCCGGGCGGCCCTGGAGACCCAGGCGCAGCCCGAGGAGGCCGCCGCGCAGAACTCCGAGACCTCCTCCTACGGTGAGGAGTTCGACGCCCGGCACGCCGCCTACGAGAGCGGTCAGGGGGCTTCCTACGCCGCCGAGGCGACCGCGTACCCGGAGCAGACCGCCGGTTACGACGAGCAGGCCGCGTACGAGGGTCAGCAGCAGCAGTCGTACGACGAGCAGTACTTCGCGCCGAACGGCGGCCAGCCGCAGAACGACGGCTTCACGCCGAACGGTGGCTACCCCGATCCCGCTTACGCGGAGCAGGCGCAGAACGAGTCGGAGCCGGCGCGCGGCGCCGCCCCGGAGACCTTCTCCGGCTTCGAGGAGCAGTCCTACCAGGACGACTGGTCGCAGCAGACCGGTTTCCAGAACGGCTACCCGGACCAGTACGCTCCGGGGGCGGAGTCTCCGCAGGCCGCTGACGCGAGTCAGCCGGACCGCGTAGGCTTCAACCGTCCGGGACCGGCCTCCTCCGTCGGGAACTCGCTGACCGACGCCGGGTTGCCTCGCCGTGGTGCGGGCCCGAGCGGTGCGAACGGCGCGGGACGCGCACAGCAGCAGCCGCCGCAGGCTTCCGCTCCGGACAACGGCGGCGACGACTGGCGGTCCGCGAACGACGACCGGTGGACGCAGGCCGCGGCGCTGCGGAAGCCCAAGGCGGGCGGGGTCACCTCCTCCGGCCTGCCGCGGCGGGTACCCAAGGCCAACCTGGTCGAGGGAGCCGCCGAGACCACCCCCCAGGGAGGCCCACAGGTCTCCCGCGCCCCGGAGGACGTCCGGGGCAGGCTGAGCAACCTGCGTCGAGGCGTCGAACGTGGACGCAACGCAGGCAGTGAAACGAACGGCCAGGGCTTCGGTCCTGACAGCACCTACAACCAGGAGCGTTAGTGTGAGCCCGATGAGCCAGGCGGCGCAGAACCTGAACTGGTTGATCACCAACTTCGTGGACAACACCCCGGGGGTGTCCCACACGGTGGTGGTCTCCGCCGACGGACTCCTTCTGGCGATGTCCGAAGGGTTCCCCCGTGACCGTGCCGATCAGCTTGCGGCTGTCGCGTCGGGTCTGACCTCGCTGACCGCGGGTGCCTCGCGCATCTTCGAGGGCGGCCACGTGAACCAGACGGTTGTGGAGATGGAGCGAGGGTTCCTCTTCATCATGTCCGTCTCCGACGGTTCCTCGCTCGCTGTCCTTGCACACCCCGATGCGGACATCGGTCTCATTGGGTACGAGATGGCCCTTCTGGTGGACCGTGCAGGTACGGTTCTGACACCGGATCTTCGTGCGGAGCTCCAAGGGAGCCTTCTCAACTAGCAGACGAACCGTGCGTATTGGCGTCCCGGGGCCGTAAGGTTTCGGGACGCGGCTCCACAGTGATGGATGCCAGTGCACAGTCGGAGGAGGAGAGAAAGTGGCAACACCCCCAGGCGGCTCATCGGGCAACTGGTCGTACGGACCCGGCCAGGGCCAGGGCGACGGTTCGCAGAACCCGTACAACTTCCCCTCCGCTCCAAGCCAGCGGCGCCACCAGCAGCCGTACGCGCCCCAGGGCCCACAGGGTCCCGGTCCGTCGCCGTACGACCAGCCGAACGCGCCCCGCATCCAGCCGGTGCAGCCGCAGCGCCGCGGTCCCGAGCCTGCGCCCGCCGGGTCTTCGAACAACCCCCTGGTGCGCCCGTACGCCATGACGGGCGGCCGCACCAGGCCCCGGTACCAGCTCGCCATCGAGGCGCTGGTACACACCACCGCATCTCCGCACCAGATGCAGGGCCAGCTGCCCGAGCATCAGCGGATCTGCAACCTGTGCCGAGAGATCAAGTCGGTGGCCGAGGTCTCGGCCCTGCTGTCGATCCCTCTCGGTGTGGCCAGGATCCTCGTCGCCGACTTGGCGGAGGCGGGACTGGTCGCCATTCACCAGCCGGGCGGCGACGAAAGCGCCGGCGGCCAGCCAGCCGTGACATTGCTCGAAAGGGTGCTCAGTGGACTTCGCAAGCTCTAGCGGAGGGCCTTCCCGCTCCACCACGTCCGCGAAGATCGTGGTGGCGGGCGGCTTCGGCGTGGGTAAAACCACGTTCGTCGGCGCCGTCTCGGAGATCAACCCGCTGCGCACGGAGGCCGTCATGACGTCTGCTTCGGCAGGCATCGACGACCTCACCCACACCGGGGACAAGACGACCACCACGGTCGCCATGGACTTCGGTCGTATCACCCTGGACCAGGACCTGATCCTGTACCTGTTCGGCACGCCCGGCCAGGACCGCTTCTGGTTCATGTGGGACGACCTCGTGCGCGGTGCGATCGGCGCGATCGTGCTGGTGGACACCCGGCGTCTCGCCGACTGCTTCCCCGCGGTCGACTACTTCGAGAACAGCGGTCTGCCCTTCGTCATCGGCCTCAACGGCTTCGACGGCAACCAGCCGTACCAGCCGGACGAGGTGCGCGAGGCGCTCCAGATCGGCCCGGACACCCCGATCATCACGACCGACGCCCGCCACCGCGCGGACGCCAAGTCGGCGCTGATCACGCTGGTCGAGCACGCGCTGATGGCACGCCTGCGCTGATCCGGCGCGCATACCGACAGATGGGCGGTCCTTCCCGAACCGGGGAAGGACCGCCCATCTGCTTTTCCACCCGCCTGCTTTTCCACCCGCCCGGCTTCCGGCCGCGCGCCCCCGGTCCGCCAGGCTGCCCGCCTGCCGACCGCTCGTGGGCCTGCGACCCGGCGGCCCCGGGTGCCGCCCGTACGACGCGAAAGGGCCCCTCTCCCGAAGAGAGGGGCCCTTTCGCGCTGTGTGGGGGTGCTGCCTAGCCGTGCCAGCTGTGCGGGGCGCGGAAGCCGGGCTCGCGCTCCAGACGGCGCCAGCCGGCCTTGTGACGGCCGCCGTGCGCCGGGGTCTCCGTGGACGTACGGGCCGCGGCGCGAGCGAGCAGGATCGCCGTGATGGCGGCGACCTCCTCGGGCTCCGCATGGCCCTTCTCGACGCGAATGTCAGAGTTCATGGATGTCAGTCTCCGTGAGAGAGGTTTCCGCGGGGGTACCGCGGAGGATCCGCCGGGTTACTGCGGGGGTTACCGCGGGGACGGTGCCGCGAGGGCTACTGCGGCGGGTTGCCGTGCTTGCGCGAGGGCAGGTCCGCGTGCTTGCTGTGCAGCATGGCCAGGGACCTGATGAGGACCTCGCGGGTCTCGGCCGGATCGATGACGTCGTCCACCAGGCCGCGCTCTGCGGCGTAGTACGGGTGCATGAGCTCGGACTTGTACTCCTTGACCATGCGGGCCCGCATGGCCTCGGGGTCCTCGGCCTCGGCGATCTGCCGCCGGAAGATGACGTTGGCGGCGCCCTCGGCACCCATCACGGCGATCTCGTTGGTGGGCCACGCATAGGTGAGGTCGGCACCGATGGACTGGCTGTCCATGACGATGTACGCACCTCCGTACGCCTTGCGCAGGATCAGCGAGATCCTCGGCACGGTCGCGTTGCAGTACGCGTACAGCAGCTTGGCTCCATGACGGATGATCCCTCCGTGCTCCTGGTCGACACCGGGAAGGAATCCCGGCACGTCCAGGAAGGTGACGATCGGGATATTGAAAGCGTCACACATCTGGACGAAGCGCGCAGCTTTTTCACTCGCCTCGATGTCCAGTACGCCCGCGAGGGTCTGCGGCTGGTTGGCGACGATGCCGACGACCTGGCCGTCGAGCCGGGCCAGCGCGCAGATGATGTTCCGCGCCCAGCGCTCGTGGACCTCCAGGTAGTCGCCGTCGTCGACGATCTCCTCGATGACCTTGGCCATGTCGTACGGACGGTTGCCGTCCGCGGGGACCAGGTCCAGCAGGACGTCGCCGCGCCGGTCGGCCGCGTCCGTCGACTCGACGCGCGGCGGGTTCTCGCGGTTGTTCTGCGGGAGCATCGACAGGAGGTAGCGCACCTCCGCGATGCAGGTCTCCTCGTCGTCGTAGGCGAAGTGGCAGACACCGCTGGTCTCGGCGTGCACGTCCGCGCCGCCGAGCCCGTTCTGGGTGATCTCCTCGCCGGTGACCGCCTTGACGACGTCCGGGCCCGTGATGAACATCTGCGAGGTCTCGCGGACCATGAAGACGAAGTCGGTGAGGGCGGGGCTGTAGGCCGCGCCGCCCGCGCACGGGCCGAGCATCACGCTGATCTGCGGGATGACCCCGGAGGCCTTGGTGTTGCGCTGGAAGATGCCGCCGTAGCCGGCGAGGGCGCTGACGCCCTCCTGGATACGGGCGCCGGCGCCGTCGTTCAGCGACACCAGCGGCGCTCCCGCCGCGATGGCCATGTCCATGATCTTGTGGATCTTGGTGGCGTGGGCCTCGCCCAGCGCGCCGCCAAAGATCCGGAAGTCGTGCGCGTAGACGAAGACCGTACGGCCCTCGACCGTGCCCCAGCCGGTGATCACACCGTCCGTGTACGGCTTCTTGGCCTCCAGCCCGAACCCGGTGGCCCGGTGCCGGCGCAGCTGCTCGACCTCCCGGAAGGACCCCGGGTCCAGGAGCAGCTCGATCCGCTCCCGGGCCGTCAGCTTGCCCTTGGCATGCTGCGCCTCGGTAGCCCTCTCGCTGGGACCTGCCAGCGCCTGCGCACGGATCTCGTGCAGCTCGGCCACACGCCCCCGCGCGTCCGTCGGCTCACCCGTCGTCTCTTCCAAAACGGTCATGTAGCGACCATACGAAGCCCGCCAAGGAAAGCGAGCCGTCGACTCCGTACAGTCTCCGGACCGTTTTCCTGGTGCCACTGAACAGAACGGCAGCCCCATGCAAGCCTTCCGACTGCTCAGGGGGCTTCCCTCTTGTCGGGGTCTGACAAACGACCGGGCCGCGGCCGGTTCATATTCATGAGTCGCACATGCCATCCCCGGAGTGACACCGAGACCCGGACGGCGGTACGCCGGGTGCGGGGTCGCCGCCGGCGCGAAACCGTGAACGGTCCTCGCGGCCGACGCCGCGAGGACCGTTCACGAGGACGCGGGGCCGGTCAGCAGCCACCGCAGTTGTAGTACAGGACGTCCCAGTGGTTGCCCTCGTCGGCGTAGATGTTGCCGGCGCCGGACTGGTACTGGGGGGCGCCGTCGCCGCGCAGCCCGATGTAACTGAAGGTGTTCTTGATGTAGTTCGTCACGCAGGTGTTCTTGCCGTAGTCGAGCTTGTAGCCGTTCCAGTGGGAGTACGTGCCGGAGGCGTGGCCGGTCTCGGTGCCGCCCGTGATGTTCAGGGCGCAGCCGCTGGCGCTCTTGAGGGTCTGGGCGCCCTGGGCGGTGGCGAGGTTGAGCTGCTCGAAGGACGTACAGGTGGAGTTGTTGCGGTCCGAGCAGTTGCCCGAGGACGACCAGGTGATGCCGGACGAGCGGAACATCGAGGTCGCGGTGGCGTGACTGATCTTGGTGACGGCGAAGGCGTCGGTGGCGGTGCCGAGGACGGCCACGCCGGGGGCGACGAGAAGGGCCAGGACGGTGAGGACGGAGCGGAGCCGGAGGTGGAGCGGTCGCGCGGTCTTCGCGGGGACCATGAGAAACCCTTTCCTGCTGTGGGCCGTGCATCCTGTGGGGCGGCTGTGCAGGTGGCGCAGAGAGATGGTGCCCGAGGTCTACGCGCGTCCGCCAGAGGGCGGCAAATGATTACCCGCCGTAGCCTGAGAGACACGTAGCGGATGATGTTGAAACCCGTACGGAATAGGTCTACTGTCGATCCCGCTAGCTCGTTGAACATTCAACAGAACTTTCCCCGTCCGGTTCCCGGCTCGTGCGAAGCCTCGAACCCCACCCCCCAAGGAGCACGCCATGGGCATCTTCGGCCGCAAGGACAGCGACGACACGACCTCCGAGACCTCCGCCCCCGGCGCGGTCTCCCCCGACCTCGCCGCGGTGACCGGCGACTACACGATCGACCCGGCCCATTCCTCGTTCGGCTTCGTGGCGCGCCACGCGATGGTCACGAACGTCAAGGGCAAGTTCAACGAGTTCTCCGGGTCCCTGCACCTGGACGGCAGCGACCCGGCCAAGTCCACGGCGACCATCGACATCGTCATGGCCAGCGTCGACACCGGTTCCACCGACCGCGACGGCCACCTCAAGAGCGCGGACTTCTTCAAGGCCGACGAGTTCCCGACGATGACCTTCCGCTCCACCGAGGCGCAGGCTCTCGGCGGCGACGACTACCGCATCACCGGCGACCTGACCATCCTCGGCGTCACCAAGCCGCTCACCATCGACCTGGAGTTCAACGGCTCCGCCAAGGACCCCTTCGGCAACGAGCGCGTGGGCTTCGAGGGCAAGGCGGAGATCCTGCGCTCCGCGTGGGGCCTGACGTGGAACGCGGCGCTGGAGACGGGCGGCGTGCTGGTCTCCGACAAGATCAAGCTGAACTTCGACATCTCGGCGATCAGGAACGCGTGAGGCGCACCGGACAACGGTCTCCGAACGCAGCGCGCCCGTCCTTCTCCCGCCCCCGGCGGGGAGGGCGGGCGCGCCGCGTGTTCAGCGAGGGTTCCGCTCGCCCTCGGGTGGCGCCCGGTGCGCGGTCGGGCGTCGCGTGCGTGGCACGGCGGGCCGTCCGGGCACCGGCCGCCGGGGTACCGGGAGCAGCCACCAGGCCGCCGCCACCGCCAGGGCGGCCCCCACCGCGATCCCTTCCAGGCGGGTCGGCAGCAACTCCCGGGCGTCCTGGCCGAAGTAGCCGAGGAGAAGGGACAGGGCGGTGGTCAGGCCGGCCGCCCAGTAGGCGTAGTTGAACGGCCGCAGCCACAGGGCGACGGCGAGGGCGACGAAGACGAGGACCACCGCGAGCCGGCCGGACGCTCCGGCCGCCGCCGCGCCCGTGGCCAGCAGGGTGCCCCCGCAGGCCCCGACGAAGCGCTCGATCCCCTTGCGCAGCACGTCGGTCCGGCCCCGGTTGCCGGCCGCGGTGACGTACGCGGTCAGCACCGGCCAGGGCCAGTGGTGGTCGAGGAGCAGCCGCCCGAGGGCGAAGGCCGCGCCCACACCGGCCGCCATCTGGAGGGCCATCCGGGTACTGGGCCGCGGCCGCAGCCGGGAGGCGCGACGAGCCGGCGCCGGTGCGGGACCGGCGGGCCGGGGGCCATCGGGGTGCCTGCGGGCCCGCAGGACGCCGGGCAGGTCGGCGAGCCCCTGCACCAGCCAGACCGATCCGCAGGCCAGCGCTCCGATCAGCGCCGACCAGCCCCAGTTCACCAGCCCGGACCGGGCCGCGGGCGGCAGGGCGGGACCGGGGACGACCAGGAGCGCGACGAGCGGGAGGGTGACCAGGGTGCCCGCCTTCGTGGCGGCGGGGCCGTAACGGCGGATCCAGATCGCGAGGGCCGTCCCGGCGGTGAACACGGCGGCGCCGAGCGCGTAGTGCGCCGAGAGCAGCCGGGCGAGGAGGGCGCAGAGACCGGCCGCCACGGGGAGCAGGACGAGGGCGGTGAGCCGCTGCCGCGGGTCCGCCGAGCGCTGGGGACCGGCGAGGGTGACGGTGAGGGCGACCGCGAGCACCAGGACGTCGGTGTGCAGTCCGACGGCGCCCTTCAGCCACAGGGCGAGGGCGTAGCAGAGCAGCACGGCGGTCATGGTCAACGCCGCTTCGTACGCATGACGTATCAATTTGGCGGTCACTCGACGGATATTACGAGCTCCATAGGCGAATGACGAGACCTCGAAGGGTCCACTTGATAAGCAGTCGCGTACGATCTGGGTCATGGACTTCCTCCCCCAGGCCAGTCAGATCCGGCGCGGCACCGTCCGACTGAACCGGAGGCTGCGGCAGGAGCGCGGCGACAGCGGGCTCAGCGCGAACCAGCTGGGGGTGCTGGGGCATCTGCACCGGCACGGGGACGCCACGCCCGGCGAGGTCGCGGCGGGCGAGCGGCAGCGGCCCCAGTCGCTGACCCGGGTCTTCGCCGAGCTGGAGGCGGACGGGCTGATCGCCCGGCGCCCCGACACCGGCGACCGCCGCCAGTCCGTGCTCACGCTCACCCCGTCCGGCCGCGAGGCGCTGGAGCGGGACATGGCCGAACGGGACGCCTGGCTGGCCGGCGCGCTCGGCACGCTCGGCGAGACGGAACGCGAGGTGCTGCGCCTCGCGGCGGTGCTGATGGAACGGCTGGCGGAGGCGGAGACCGCGAACGGCGGGTGACGGGCGCACCGGACGGCCGGTGACACACTGCCGAGCCGCCGGGTACGGATGGCCGGATTCACCCCCTTGTGCGACCGCTCACAGCGTTCCCATAATCCAGCAACAGATTTTGACCAGCTCATGCCAGCACATGGGCATTCCTTTACGGCTCCCCCTTGCCTTGTGATTGGCATGCGCATGTCATCTCGCACGTCATTCATGGCGTGCCGTTCATGTCAGCCAACCCCCCACGGAAGGCATCACGGTGAAGAAGCTCCTCACGGCGCTCCGCAGATGGGCGGTCGCCGGCGCGGCCGCCCTCGCGGTCGTCAGCCTTCAGCCCGTCTCCGCCGCACAGGCCGCCCCGGCGCCCGTCGTCGGCGGGACCCGGGCCGCGCAGGGCGAATTCCCTTTCATGGTCCGGCTCTCCATGGGCTGCGGCGGCGCGCTCTACACCCCGCAGATCGTGCTCACCGCCGCGCACTGCGTGAGCCGCACCGGAGCCAACACCGGCATCACCGCCACCGCCGGTGTCGTGGACCTCCAGTCGACCACCGGCCGGGTCCAGGTCAAGTCCACCTACGTCTACCGGGCTCCCGGCTACAACGGCAACGGCAAGGACTGGGCGCTCATCAAGCTCGCCTCGCCCGTCAGCCTGCCCACGCTGCCCATCGCCACCACCACTGCCTACAACACCGGCACCTTCACCATCGCGGGCTGGGGCTCGGCCAGCGAGGGCGGCGCCCAGCAGCGTTATCTGCTGAAGGCGACCGTGCCGTTCGTCAGCGACGCCACCTGCCGCTCCTACAGCGGCTACAGCGGTCTGGTCGCGAGCGACGAGATCTGCGCCGGCTACGCGGCGGGCGGCGTCGACACCTGCCAGGGCGACTCCGGCGGACCCATGTTCCGCAAGGACAACGCCGGCGCGTGGATCCAGGTCGGCATCGTCAGCTGGGGCATCGGCTGCGCCCGCGCCAACGCCCCCGGCGTCTACTCCGAGGTCTCCACCTTCGCCTCGGCCATCGCCGCGGCCGCCGCCACGCTCTGACCGACGCGCCGCGTCCCCTCGGAACCACGACGGGGCACGGGCCCACCGCGCGGCGGTGGGCC
>NZ_VJZD01000549.1 GCF_009377175.1 Streptomyces adustus | reverse complement strand
ATCATGCGATCAGCGAATCGTGGTGCGGGGCCGGGCGGAGGGCGGCGCGCGGCGAGGTCCCCCGTTCAGCCCTTACGCCGGGCGGGGAGCAGCTGACTGGCTGCCAGCACCAGCAGTCCGCCGAGCAGGAGCCCGTTCCCGCCGAAGAAGCGGGCCTCCCAGGACGGCGTCGGCAGCGCGTCGAAGTAGAACAGCCCCTGGAGCACACAGGACGTTCCGATCAGGAGTGCTCCGGTTCCGTAGAGCCGGGGATGCCGGACATGGCGGCGCGCCCACGGCAGCGTCCACCCCGTACGTATCGAGGCCACTCCCAGGGCCATGAACAGCAGGCCCAGGACCGTACCGACTCCGACGACCCACTCCATGGGGCTTCCTCCGCACGACGAACACAGGCGTCAAGACGTCCCGACCGGGACGTACACATGCTGCCGCCGCTCGTCGTGGGGCGGCGATGCCGGACTCCGGCAGTCATCGGGGCGCTTGACTGCGCAGGCACGGCAAAGCGCTTCCGGCCCGCTCCCGCCCGGTCCTCCCGCTCCGCTCGCCCGCTCAGTCCCGCACGTCCCGCCAGGCGCCCGGAATCGCCTCGGCCACGTCGTGCGCGCCCGCCGGTGCCCCGTCCGAGGCGAACCGCCCGGCCAGCCCGTGCAGATACGCCGCCACGCTGCCCGCGTCCACCGCGCTCAGCCCCGCCGCGAGCAGCGAGCCGCCCAGCCCCGACAGCACGTCCCCGCTGCCGGCCGTGGCCAGCCACGACGTGCCCGTCGGATTCACCCGTACGGTCCGGTCCCCGGGGCCCGCGACCAGCGTCGTCGACCCCTTCAGCAGCACGGTCGCCCCGTACCGCCGGGCCAGTTCCCGCACCGACTCCAGCCGGGCCCCCTCGACCTGCCCGCGCGCCACGCCGAGCAGCGCGGCGGCCTCCCCGGCGTGCGGGGTCAGCAGGGTCGGCGCCGTACGCGCCCGTACCGCCCCGGGGTCGGCCAGCCGCAGCCCGTCGGCGTCCAGCAGCACCGGCACGTCCGTCGCCAGCACCTCCGCGACGGCCGCCGCGTCGTCCCCGGCCCCCGGTCCGACCACCCACGCCTGTACGCGCCCGGCGTGCCCGGGCCCCCGGTCCGACACCAGGGTCTCCGGGAACCGGGCGATGACGGAGTCCCCGGCGGGCCCCACGTACCGCAC
>NZ_VJZD01000548.1 GCF_009377175.1 Streptomyces adustus | reverse complement strand
CTGCCGATACCGGTACCGGGACCGGCGCTCGGGCGGGGGGACGACGCGGCGGGCGGGCGCACGGTGCCGGAGGCTGCGGGGGTGTCGGTGCGCGCGTGCGCGCCCGCCTCGGTGTCCGGGTTCGCGTTCGGGTTCGGGTTCGCGTTCGGGTGCGGATTCGGATTCGGGTTCGGGTTCGGGTTCGGGTTCGGGTCGGGATGCGTGCCCGTACTCGAGTCCACGTCGGCGTCGGAATTCGCGTCGGTCGCGACGCGGAAGCGGTAGGCGTTCGACTCGCCCACCCAGTCGCCGTCGTCCTTGTGGCGCTGGACCACGGCCGCGTTGAGGGTGATGTCCTTGGCCGCCGTGTCGGAGGTGAGGGCGAGCCGGACCTTCACCGTGAGGGTCTTGCGCGGGGCCACCGTGAAGCCCGCGAAGTCGTCCGTGCCGCCGCCCTCCGCGTCGAACGCCCCGACCAGTTCGTCCTCGTCGGTCCTCTCGAAGTGGACGGTACGCGGGCGCGGGCCGTCGTAGAACTCCAGGAGCGGCTGGGTGGACTTCAGGGTGTGCTGCCCGTCGACCAGCACGACGACCGGGTGGATGCCCGCGCAGGGGCGGGTGGTGGTGTTGGTGAGGTCCAGGTACCAGGTGCCGTAGCCGCCGCCGGGCTCGTAGGAGCCGGGGCCGCCGCGGATCCGGGTGGTGAGGGGGAAGTCGTTGCCGTCGGAGCTGGCACAGGTCGGGTCGGAGGCGGCGAGAACCGCCGAGGTGTACGCGGCGGAGACGGCCATGGCAGCAGCGTTCGCCGTCGAGGCGTTCGCGGCGGCAGCGGTCGCCGCGGAAGCGGTCGTCGCGGAAGCGGTCGTCGCGGAGACGGTCGCCGCGGAAGCGGTCGCCGTCGATACGGGGAGCAGCGCGGCGGCTGCCGTCAGGCACAGGGAGGCGGGCGTGCACGGTCGCATGGTCAAGTGACCCTGCCCGACGAGGACGGCCGGGCCCTGACGCCATGCCGGTCCGAAGGACGACCGAACTCGAACGGGTGTGCAATTCCGTCCGATCGGCGCACCCCCGGTTGCCGACCCGGAAACCGCGGCCCCACGCCCCGGCGCGCCATGCCCCGGAGCTCCCGGCCTCGGCGCACCACGCCCCCGGAGTCCCGGACCCGGGAGCCGCACCCTCCCCCCAGCGGCTCCCGGGTCCGGGA
>NZ_VJZD01000547.1 GCF_009377175.1 Streptomyces adustus | reverse complement strand
CCCCGCCCCCGGCCGCACAGCCCGCACAGCCCGCGCCGAAGCCCCCGCAGTCCGCCGGACGGTCCGCGGAGCAGCCCGCGCCTTCCGCCGCCGCGCCGCCGGTGTCCGAGGAGGTCGAGGAGCTGCGTCGGCGGGAGCTCGCCCGGCTGGCCTGGCCGGAGGCCGCGGGCACCAGCCCCGAGCAGCGCGAGGCGCTCGAACTCGCCGTGCGTCACCACCTCGCCGCCCACGAGGTGGCCGCCGTCGTCGGACTGGATCCCGCGATCGCCCGCGAACTGCTCGCCTCCGCCGCCTGCGAGGTCGAGCGCACCCGCGCGGCCCTCGCCGTCGTCGAGACCGGCGGCTGCCCCGGCGTCGCCCACCTCACCGGCGATCACCAGCTGGTCCTCAGCGCGACCCTGCGCCGCGAACTGGTCCGGCACGTCGACGACTGCCCGCGGTGCCGCCGCGCCGCCGAGCGCGCCGTGCCCGGCCGCTGGCCCGGGGCCATGTTCACGCCCGCCGAACTGCCCGTACTGGAGGCGCCCCGAGCGGCCCTGCACGCGGCGATGGCGCACTCTCCCCGCGCGCGGGGAGCCGCGCCGCGCTTCGACCGGCGTGGCTTCCCGATGGACCCCAAGGACCACGCGGCCCGCCGGGACCGGCTTCGCGCGCGTGCCGTCACCACGACCGTCGTCGCCACCGTGGTCGCGGCTCCCGTGTTCGCGCTGTGGGCCGCCTACCGGGGCACGGAGACCGGGGAGGGCCCCGACGGCCGCTCCCCGAGCACGAGCGAGGCGCAGGGCCCCGGCAGCCTCGACGGCCCGGGGGCGGGCGGCTACGAGAACGCGGGCAACGCCAGCACCCGGGCCGGTGCCCGCCCCACCGGGACGTCGGACGTCTCCGTGGCGGTGGTCAGTGTCGCGGGGGCCGGCCACAAGAGCGCGGGCCGTCTCGACGTGACGGCGAGCAGCAGCGGTGACACCACGCTGATCACCCTCACCGCGGCCGGCGACTCCCCGGTCCGCTGGTCGGCCACGACGGGAGCGGTCTGGCTCTATCTCAGCCGGTCGTCGGGAACGCTGGCGCCCGGCGCGTCGCTGACGATCAAGGTGCACGTCGACCAGCTGCGCGAGCCGTCCGGGCACTGGAGCGCCCGGGTGGCGATCGCCCCGGCCGGAACGGTCGTCTCGATCGACGGCTACGGCACCGCCCCCGCGCCCGCCCCTTCCGTCC
>NZ_VJZD01000546.1 GCF_009377175.1 Streptomyces adustus | reverse complement strand
TTGTGTATAAGAGACAGCCACAGCGTCAGCGCCGTCGCGGAGGCTCTGCGGGCGAGCCCGGTCTACGTCGATCCCGCGGCCGCCGGCCAGCTGTCACCGGCCGACGCGAACGCCCTGCGCGAGCAGATCAGGACAGCCGACAAACCCCTGTTCATCGCGGTCCTCCCGGCCGGCTACCCGACCGGGAACCTCTTCGCCGACCTGCGCACCGCCACCGGCGTCACCGGCCTGTACGCGATCCGCCTCGGCGACCGCTTCGACGCCCGCGCCGACGCCTCCGTGCTGTCCCGCACCGCGGTGCGGAACCTCGTCACCAGCGTCCAGGGCGAGAGTGACACGAAGACCCAGCTGAGCGACTTCACCGACCGTGCGCTGACCCGCATGGGCGGCTCGGCGCCCTCGTCCTGGGGATCCTCCGGAGGGGCCGGCGGGGTGGCGACCGCCGCGCTGATCACCGCGGGCGTCGTCGTGGTGGCGGGCGGCGCGGCCGCCTTCGGGCTGGCCCGCCGCAACCGCCGCCGTCGCGAGGCGGAGCGGCGGGCCGCCCTCGACCGGCTGCGCGTCGTGGTGGACGAGGACATCACCGCCTTCGGCGAGGAGCTGGACCGGCTGGACTTCCACCCGGCGGAGGCGGGCGCCGACAACGCCATGCGAGCGGACTACGAGCGCGCGCTGGACGCCTACGACCAGGCGAAGACCCTGATGGCGCAGGCCGTCGGGCCGGAGGACGTGCGCGCGGTCACCCAGGCCGTCGAGGACGGCCGCTTCAGCCTGGCCCAGCTCGCCGCCCGCCGGGCGGGCGGCGAGCTGCCCGAACGCCGGCCGCCGTGCTTCTTCGACCCCCGCCACGGCCCCTCGGTCGCCGACGCCGCCTGGACCCCGGTCGGCGGCACCCCGCGCGAGGTGCCCGTGTGCGCGGCCGACCGGACCCGGCTGGCCGACGGCCGCGACCCGGTGATCCGGCAGGTCGACACCGAGTACGGCCGCCGCCCCTACTGGGACGCGGGTCCCGCCTACGGCCCCTGGGCCGGCGGCTACTTCGGCGGCGGCATCCTGCCCGGCCTGCTGCTGGGCACCGCGCTCGGCGGTGTGATGGCCTCCCCGTCCTACGCGTCGGACTACGGCACCGGCTACGGCGACTTCGGCGCCGGCGGTTACCAGGGCGGCGACGTCTCGGGCGCGGACTTCGACCCGGGCGACTTCGGCGGCGGATTCGGGGACGGCGGGGG
>NZ_VJZD01000545.1 GCF_009377175.1 Streptomyces adustus | reverse complement strand
TACGCGATCACCGCGTCGTTGTCGGTGTGGTGGAAGCGGAGGTTGCGCAGGCGGTGGAGGGCGGGGTGGCGTCGGCGGATGTCGTTGAGGCGGGTGAGCAGGGGGGCGATGGTGCGGCCCTCGCGGGCGGCGGCTTCCCAGTCGCGGGGGCGCAGCTGGTACTTCTCGGAGTCGAGGTACTCCTCGCTGCCGGGGCGCAGCGCGGTGTTCTCGCAGAGTTCGTAGCCGCTGTAGACGCCCCAGGTGGGGGAGAGGGTGGCGGCGAGGACGGCGCGGGTCTCGAAGGCGGGGCGGCCGCCGTCCTGGAGGTAGGCGTGCAGGATGTCGGGGGTGTTGACGAACAGGTTCGGCCGCATGCAGGCGGCCGCGTCGCCGGAGAGTTCGGTCAGGTATTCGGTGAGTTCCTGCTTGGTGTTGCGCCAGGTGAAGTAGGTGTAGGACTGCTGGAAGCCGATCTCGCCGAGGGTGCGCATCATCGCGGGGCGGGTGAAGGCCTCGGCGAGGAAGATGACGTCCGGGTCGGCCGTGTTGATTTCGCCGATCACCCGTTCCCAGAAGACGACCGGTTTGGTGTGGGGGTTGTCGACGCGGAAGATGCGCACGCCGTGGTCCGTCCAGTGACGCAGGATACGTACGGTCTCGGCGACCAGGCCGTCCATGTCGGCGTCGAACGCGATGGGGTAGATGTCCTGGTACTTCTTGGGCGGGTTCTCGGCGTGGGCGATGGTGCCGTCCGCGCGGTGGTGGAACCACTGCGGGTGTTTCTCCACCCAGGGGTGGTCGGGGGAGCACTGGAGGGCGAAGTCGAGGGCGATCTCCAGACCCTCCGCGCGGGCGCGCGCGACGAAGTGGTCGAAGTCCTCCAGGGTGCCCAGGGCGGGGTGGACGGCGTCGTGGCCGCCCTCGGGGGAGCCGATCGCCCAGGGCACGCCGACGTCCTCGGGGGCGGCGGAGAGGGTGTTGTTGGGGCCCTTGCGGTAGGTGGTGCCGATGGGGTGGATCGGGGGGAGGTAGACGACGTCGAAGCCCATGGCGGCGATGGCGGGCAGCCGGCGGGCGGCGGTGCGGAAGGTGCCGTGCGGCTGGGCGGGGGTGCCTTCGGAGCGGGGGAAGAACTCGTACCAGGCGCCGTACAGGGCCCGCTCACGCTCCACCAGCAGCGGCAACGGCGCGCAGGCGGTGAGCAGTTCACGCAGCGGATGACGGGCCAGGACCTCGTCCACCTCCGGCGTCAGCGCCGCCGCCAGCCGCGCCGCCACCGGCAGGGA
>NZ_VJZD01000544.1 GCF_009377175.1 Streptomyces adustus | reverse complement strand
CAGCTGGGGCGGGCCATGGCCTTGACGAAGGCGCGCTCGACGTCGGCGGCGGACAGGACGCCGTAGATCTCTCCGGTGTCCTCGACGACGAGGTATTCGGTGGCGGGGGTGGCGCGCAGGACGTCGAGGAGTTCTTCGCCGGAGAGTTCGGCGGAGACGCGCATGCCGTCGGTGAGGTCCTGGGCGAGGCCGCTGACGGCGACCCAGGGGCGGCGGTGTTCGGGTACGCCGACGATGGCGGCCTCGCGGACGAGGGAGAGGGGTTCGCCGGCGGCGTCGACGACGACGAGGGCGCGGGCGCCGGCGGCGTTGGCGCGGCGGAGGGCTTCGGAGAGGGGGGTGGTGGTCTCGACGGGGACGGCGCGGCGGGTGAGGTTGCGGGCGCGCAGTTCGGGGAGGTGTTCGCGCAGGCGGGCCATGCGCAGGCTGTTGCCGGCTCCGGTCCAGATGATGGCGGCGAGGATGGCGGCGAGGAGGGCGTCGAAGACGGTGTCCATGCCGACGCTGTCCTCGGCGGTGGAGCCGAGGGCGCCGGACTGGGTGAGCAGGGGCAGCCCGATGAGGACGGAGACGGCGAGGGCGCGGCCGACCCAGGCTGCGGCGACGGTGCCGCTCATGGCGCGTCCGGTGATTTTCCAGACGACGGCGCGGAGCATGCGTCCGCCGTCGAGGGGGAGGCCGGGCAGGAGGTTGAAGGCGGCGACGATGAGGTTGGAGATCATCAGGCCGGCGAGGAGGACGCCGGGGACGGTGCCGGGCTGGACGGGTCGCATGGCGAGGTAGAAGACGCCGGCGAGGACCAGGGAGAGCAGGGGGCCGACGAAGGCGAGGACGAATTCGCGGCCGGGGGTCTCGGCTTCCTTCTCGATCTCGGAGACGCCGCCGAAGAACTGGAGCTGGATGCGGCGGACGGGGAGTTTGAAGCGGAGGGCGGCGACGGTGTGGGCGAGTTCGTGGACGAGCACGGAGGCGTAGAAGGCGACGGCGAAGAAGAGGGAGACGAGGTAGCGGGCGGCGCCGAGTTCGGGCAGGACGCGGTCGAGCTGGTTGCCGAAGACCCAGGTGATCAGGGCGGCGACGAGGAACCAGCTGGGTGCGACGTAGACGGGTACGCCGAAGGGGCGTCCCATGAGGAGTCCGCCGCGGGGTTCGGGGGCGCGTCGGGGTGGCCGGCTGTTGCCGGTGGGTGAGTGGGCGAGGGTGCGCCGGCCGGGAATGTCCGGGGTGCCGGGGGTGTCCGGGGTGTCGTGGTGGGTGCCGGTGGGTGGTGTCGGCACGCCGGGTGCGGGGG
>NZ_VJZD01000543.1 GCF_009377175.1 Streptomyces adustus | reverse complement strand
GGGCCATGAGGCCCGCCCCGCCCGCCGCGTGGGCCGCCGGTACCAGTACCGCTGCCACGGCCGCGACCCCGGCACAGAGTGCGACGTTCCTTGAACCCATCGTGAAACCTCCTGGTATCTGGAGGCTCCTCCGGAGGGCACGGCCGCGCATCCGCAGCCGGGGCCGTGCTGCTCCGTACGGGTGGGTCACCCGGTGCCGGGCGTTTCAGATCCGTTCGACGAGATCCGCGATGGAGTCCACGATCTCCGACGGCCGGTACGGGAAGTCCTCGACCTGCTCGGGCCGGGTCAGCCCGGTGAGCACCAGGAACGTCCGCATTCCGGCCTCCATGCCGGCCAGCACGTCGGTGTCCATCCGGTCGCCGATCATCGCGCTGTTCTCGGAGTGGGCGCCGATCGCGTTGAGGCCGGTGCGCATCATCAGCGGGTTGGGCTTGCCCGCGAAGTACGGCTTGCGGCCCGTCGCCTTGGTGATCAGCGCGGCCACGGCGCCGGTGGCGGGCAGCGGGCCCTCGGTGGACGGGCCGGTCTCGTCCGGGTTGGTGCAGATGAAGCGGGCGCCGCCGTGGATCAGCCGCACGGCCTTCGTCATCGCCTCGAACGAATACGTCCGGGTCTCGCCGAGCACGACGTAGTCCGGCTCGTGGTCGGTGAGGATGTAGCCGATGTCGTGCAGCGCGGTGGTGAGGCCGGCCTCGCCGATGACGTACGCCGTGCCGCCCGGTCGCTGGTCGTCCAGGAACTGGGCGGTGGCCAGCGCCGAGGTCCAGATGGACTCGACCGGCACCTCCAGGCCCATGCGCCGCAGCCGTGCGTGCAGGTCGCGCGGGGTGTAGATCGAGTTGTTGGTGAGCACGAGGAACGGCTTGCCGGACTCGCGGAGCTTCTTGATGAAGGCGTCGGCGCCGGGAATCGGGACGCCCTCGTGGATCAGCACACCGTCCATGTCGGTGAGCCACGACTCGATGGGCCTGCGGTCTGCCATGTGCGAGGTCTCCTGCCGTACGCGGTACGTGAGCCCCAGCCTAGACACAGGCCCGATCTTGCGAAATGGCCTTCCGATCCGTGGTCAGCGCCGCCTGCGCACCAGTACCAGCACCAGCACCCCGCCGGCGAGCAGCAGGGCGAGGGTCGCGGCGAGCACGGCGGCCGGGGCGCCGAGACCGGTGCCGGCGAGCTCCTCGACGAAGGGGACGTCGTCGGCGGAGGCGGAAGCCGCCGGGTCGTCGGGGTCGGAGGTGGTGGCGGACGCGGCGGAGGTGCCCGAGGCGCTGGGCCGCGGGCGGGCGGTGGGTACGGG
>NZ_VJZD01000542.1 GCF_009377175.1 Streptomyces adustus | reverse complement strand
CCACCCCCCGACCACCACGTGGATGCGCGAGCAGTGGCAGGACCCGACGCAGACCCCCGAAGCCCGGCTGGCCGCCGCGATCGGCTGGCTCTGCCTCACCGACGAACCCGCCCCCGACAACCTGCGCGCCACCATAGACGACCTCACCACCGACAAACGCGCCCACGCCATGAACGCCCTGCCCTGGATGGCCGTTGCCGCCCCCTCCGACGAGACCGGACTGCGACGCTGCATCCGCAAGATGCTCCACCCCGAACAGCCCGACCCGGTGGGCTACGACGACCCGTGGGCCTGAAGCGGGACGTGACGGGCTCGTGCGCACAGTGGCTCTGACACGGCTTGTCCGTCTTCCGGGCAGAGGGCCAGGACGAGCCGAGCAAGCTCAACACCTGCCCGCAGTGCGGGGAGTGGATGCACGGGTGGGGAATCCGGATCCTCAGCGATCCCGTAGGGGAAGTCTCCTTCTAGGACCAGATCCAGCCGGTCGCGCCCGAGCTGTACGCGGTTGCGGCCGGTCTGCCAGCGCACGTGGTCCGGGGGGAGGCTGTGCCCGGCGGCGGCCTGGTCCTCGGTGAGGGCGCCATCGTTCACAGCGTCGGTGCTGGTGGCCGCAGTGAAGTACCTGTCTCGGTGGAGAGGTTCAGGGACGGGTGAGCGGCCAGGGCCGGGGCCAGCAGGATCTGGGCGCGGCCGGTGGCGTAGTTGCGGGCGGTGTCGATCCACGCGCCGGAGGCGGCCGCGCGAGCGGCCGCCTCCGGGATCGCCCGGCACCGGTAAGTACCGAGGGCGAGGTGTGCGGTCACAGCAGGCTCCCCGCCGTGGCGGCCCGCCCGGCAACGAGCTCCTGGACCAGCCCGACGATGTCCTCGATGGCGAGGCCGGCCGTGTCGGCGAGCGTGGCCAGGCCTACGGTGCGGCCGTCGACCAGCGGGCGCAGCACCGCCTCCGCCGCGGGCGCGAACTCGAACACGGTGCTGGCGGCAAAGAGCGTCAGCGTGTCCTCGCCGACCTCCAGCCCAGCGTGGGCGGTCGCCAGCCGCCCTGGAGCCGGCGCGGGCTCGATCCTTCGGCGGCGGCCTCGCCCTCTGTGTCGCTGGGCCAGTTCCCCGTCCCCACCACCTTCACGGCGATGTTCGGTTCAGGTGCGCCTGGTCGCCATCCGGGGCCGTGGTCGGGGCATCTGGCATCGACGACACCCAGCCAGGCCAGCTGCTCGCTGCTCGCTGCTCGCTGCTCGCTGCTCGCGAGACTACAGCGGGCGTAGGTACGGGCGGCTGTCATGCGCTCTGCCGTCCCGTCCCGCTC
>NZ_VJZD01000541.1 GCF_009377175.1 Streptomyces adustus | reverse complement strand
CCCCCGACCGGCGCACCGGACCCGTACCCCGGCGCCCCGGCCCCGCAGGCCGCCACCACCGTGGCACCGGCCGCACCGGCCGCACCGCCGGAGGCTCCTGCCTGGCAGCCGCCGCCCGGCTACGGCAGGACCCCGATGCTGCCGGCCCAGACGGTGCCGGAGGTCCCGGCGGCCGCCCACCAGGACGACAGCGACGGTGACAGCGACATCGAGCCGGGGGACAAGGACGCCGCCGACCGGGCGGAGGGCAGCGGCGGATGACCACGCTCGACCCCGCTCCCGCCCCGGCGCCCGTCCCTGCTCCGGGACCTGCTCCCGGGCCCGCTCCCGG
Source organism: Streptomyces adustus (assembly GCF_009377175.1). GTDB lineage: Bacteria > Actinomycetota > Actinomycetes > Streptomycetales > Streptomycetaceae > Streptomyces > Streptomyces adustus. The sequence continues at coordinate 994 of NZ_VJZD01000541.1, read as the reverse complement.
ACCGGTGCCGGCCGTCCGGCAGGGCGGAGATCCGGACTGCGGCGACCTCACCCCCCTCTGCGAGCGGCTGCTCACCGAGCTGCGCGCCGAGGTGGCCCGGGCGGACAGCAAGGCATCCGTGCTGGTCGGCGCCCTCGGCATGACCGCGGGTGTCTCCAGCGGGCTGCTCGCCGGACGCAACTGGTCCCCGGCCGCGCTCTCCGTCCCGGGCACGGTGCTGTGGTGGGCCGGGACCGGAGCCCTGGGGCTCTCCCTGCTGGCCCTGATGCTGGCGGTGCTGCCCCGCTACCGCGCCGGGGCCTGGACGCCGGGCCGCCCGCTGTCCTACTTCGGCGACATCCAGGAAGCCGTCCGGCTCGGCCGGTTGGAGACCGCGCTCGACGACACCCGACGCGACCCCACGACCGGGCTGACCAGCACTCTCGCCAGCCTGAGCCATATCGCCGCCCGCAAGCACCAGTGGATCCGCACCGGTCTGGTCGCCTTCTGCGCCGGCACGGCCCTGCTGCCCTCCTCGCTGCTGATCGGCTGATCCGGCCGCACAGCAGTCGTCCCCGGCTCCGAGGCCGTCGAGCCTCCGGGTCTCCGAAAGAAGCACACGGAAGTACAAGGAAGCACGATGACCCAGCCACCACCGGAGTACCCGGAGCCCCCGGAGTACCCGACGCAGACAGGCCAGCCGTCGGTACCTCCGCAGTACCCGCAGCAGCAACAGCCTCCGGCGTACCCGCAGCAGCCCGCGTATCCGCAGCAACAGCAGCCACCGACTTATCCCCAGCAGCAGCCGCCGTCGTACCCGCAGCAGCAGCCTCCGGCCCATCCGCAGCCGCAGCCCTCGTACCCGCAGCAGCAACAGCCGCCCGCCTACCCGGGCCAGCAGCCGCCCGCCTACCCGGGCCTGTCGCAGCCGCCCGCGTACCCGCAGGCCGCGCCCACCTACCCGGGGGCCGCCGCGCCGATACCGCCGCAGTACGCCCAGTCCCCTCCCCAGGCC
>NZ_VJZD01000540.1 GCF_009377175.1 Streptomyces adustus | reverse complement strand
TGGGTATGTTGCGGTGGCAGGTGGGGCAGGCGCCGGTCCAGGTGGCGAGGAGTGTCTGCAGCTCGCGGACGATCCGGTAGAGACTCAGGCCTGCGCTGCTTCTTTTGGGGCGTGTGCCAGTCGTCGCAGGGTGCAGAAGGCGTGGGCGGCGGAGACCAGGGTGACGTGGTGGTGCCAGCCGTTCCAGGTGCGGCCTTCGAAGTGGGCCAGGCCCAGGGCCTGCTTCATCTCGCGGTAGTCGTGCTCGATGCGCCAGCGCAGTTTCGCCAGCCGGACCAGGGTGGCCAGCGGCATCCCGGAGGGCAGGTTCGACAGCCAGAACTGCACGGGTTCGGCTTCGCCGGCGGGCCACTCCGCCAGCAGCCAGCGCTCCGACAGCTCTGCCGTGTCGCCGGCCCTGCGGACGCCGCGGCCGGCGGGACGGACCCTGAGGGCGACGAACCGCGAGTACATCCGTTTGAAGCCGCTGCGGCTCCTGCCCAAACGGGAGCCTTCCCGCCAGGCCACCGGCCTGGCCGCCGTCCTGCCGGCGGCGATGACCAGGTCTTTCATGGTCCGGGCCGGCTCGGGGTAGTGCGCTATGGGTGGACGGCCGGTGCCCGCATAGACGGGCTGGACCGGACGGGCGTCGGCGGGCTGGGCGGTGTGACGGCCGGAGATGCCGACCGCGTAGAACAGCTTGCGCTCTTCCAGGCCGTCACGGAAGGCGGCAGCGTCACCGTATCCGGCGTCCGCGACGACCAGGGGAATGGCCACGCCCCAGGACCGCGTCTCGTCGATCATGTCCAGGGCGAGCTGCCACTTCTCCACGTGGCCCACCCCGGCCGGAATGCCGCAGCGGGTGCGGCGGCCCACCCTGTCCGCATCGGCCTGCGCGGAGGCGGGATCCCAGGACGCGGGCAGGAACAGCCGCCAGTTCACCGCGGCCGAGGCATGATCACGCGCCAGGTGGAGCGACACCCCGACCTGGCACTTGGTGACCTTGCCCGCGGTGCCGGTGTACTGCCGGGACACACACGCCGAAGCGTCCCCGTCCTTCAGGAAACCGGTGTCGTCGACGATCAACGCCTCCGGCCCGACCACGTCCTGCATCCTCCAGGCCAGCCGGGCCCGCACATGCGCCGGATCCCAGGGGCTGGAAGTGATGAAGTGCGCCAGCGCCTGCCGGTTGCCGTCCTCACCGAGACGGGCCGCCATCGGCTCCACCGACTTGCGCCGCCCATCCAGCAACAGCCCCCGCACATACGCCTGCCCCCACCGCCGCTGATCCGCACGGAAGAACCCGTCGAACAGATCCGCCGCGAACGCCTCCAAGTCCTCACGGACCCCGGCCATCTCCTCAGGTGTCACACCA
>NZ_VJZD01000053.1 GCF_009377175.1 Streptomyces adustus | reverse complement strand
CCACAGAAGCGTTCCTGCTGACCCCCCGGGCCCCGCCGAACCGTCCGGCGTGCCCCCGGTGCCCCGCGCCCCGCGCTTCAGCCCGCGCTCTGCTCCTCCGCCAGGATGCGGTCCAGGGCCTCGTCGAGATGGGCGTCGAAGTCGGCGAGGGCCCCTTCCTGTCCCAACGGCACCAGCTTGTCGGTGCGGTCGAGGAAGGCCACGAGCGGGGCCGTCGACGAACGGAACAACGCCTGGTCGACTCCGACCTGAAGCCGGATCAGGACCTCGCCCAGCGAGTCCGGGTCGACGGGCGCGACCCGTACGTCACCCTCACCGCAGGCCCGGCCCACTCCGTCGATCAGCAATTCCCGCCCGAAGGCCCAGGTCACCGGTGCGTCGCCGGGAAGGTGGAAGGTCAACCGCACGGCGTACGGATCACTGGACTCGTAGCGCAGCTCCACCGGAATGCGGAACGAGAGCTCCTCGGACACGAGAAAGCTCATCATGACCTCTGCCTGTACCGACTCGCGCATCGCCTACCCCGTCATATGCCGTCGAATGGCCTGGAATGAACCCCTGCATTTGATGGCATCTTGCTGAACGTGCACGGCAGATCACAAGGAGTGATTTTTCAGATGCTGATAGAGAGTCCCATTGACCCGGTAAGTCGCCCGATCTCGGCCTGCAACTGCTGTACGGCGGGGAGCAGTCGGTCGGACTGATGAGCGGGCAGCGAGATGGCCATCGCCGCGGCGGTGGCACCCAGCGTGATCGGAATGGCCGCGCACACCACCCCCAGCGCGTACTCCTGACGCTCGGTCACCGGCCCCAGCCGCCGCAGCCGTTCCAGTCGTCGCAGCAGGGTGCGGTCGTCGTGCACCGTGTACGGGGTGAGGGACTGCACGGGGTAGCGGTCCAGGTGGTCACGGCGGGCCTCGTCGTCCAGCTGCGCCAGCAGGCACTGGCCGATGGCGTGCGCGTGCCCGGTCTCACGGAAGTCCGCCCACTCCTCGGCCGCCGGATTGCCGGGGGTGTCGGAGACGCACAGCATCTCGATCTCACCGCCGCGGTACACGGCGTAGTAGACGGGGGCACCGATGGCATCGCGCCACTGCGCGAGCAGACCGGCAACCGTGCTGCGACGTTTCTGCGTCGCTCCGCTGTCGCCCAGCCGCTCGGCGGCTTCACCCAGGAAGAACAGTCCTTTGTCGCGGCGCAGATAGCCCTCGTGCACGAGGGTGCGCAGCAGATGGTAGGCCGTGGGAAGAGCGAGGCCGGTCTCGCGGGCCAGTTGTTTGGCGGGGGCTCCGTGCTCGTGCGCGGCGACGCACTCCAGCAGACGCATCGCGCGCTGCACCGACCCGATCAGGGTGGTCGTCGCGGAATGCGGCTGCTCGGGGACCGAGGCGGAGGGCGGTCGCGGCACCAGAGGGATGGTGGAACACGACCGGGTGAGGGGTGGACAGGTGTCTGTCGCTGCGGTGTCGACCGTGGCCAAGGGGGCACTCCCGTTGCGCGAGGGGGCGGCCCGTGCGGGGAACACGGGCGGGGATGTACGCCGCTCGCGGGGGTCTTCCCCGCGTCGAGTTCCGGACTTTATCCGCCTGCCACCGCTCGCCGACGGGCTGCCCGGAAAACTTCCCTCGCCCGAGGGAACCGGTGATTCCTGTTACCGATCACCGGTTGCCCCTCACCTCACCAGTCGCTGCGCGACGAGGAGCCCGAAATGAACTTCCGGACGATGTAGATCAGGCCGCCGACCAGAGCGACGAAGATCAGGAGCTTGAACAGCAGACCGATCACGATGGTGACGACCGTGGCTATGAGGCTGCCGAACACGAACAGGGCGATGATCGGCACCGCGACCCACTTCACCCACCACGGCAGTCCCGCGAAGATCTCCTGCATCTCCCTCGTCCTTTGCTTCTCCGCCCGGCTGTCCCGGGACCCGTTTGTTGTCCTGCCCAGAATGCTAGGGCCGCGACGGGGTCCGGCGGGGGCCTCGCGCCCCTTGTCCTCCCCTGACCGTTCCCCTAGGGAACCCCGAGACCGCGGCTCAGGCTTCGGGCGGAGAGAAGACCACCAGAACCCTGAGGTCCTCGCTGATGTGATGGAACTTGTGCGCGACCCCGGCCGGCACGTACACCACGCTGCCGCGCGCCACCTGGGTCGTCTCCATGCCGACCGTGATGGAGGCGCGGCCGCTCACCACGAAGTACACCTCGTCCTGGTTGTGCGGGCTCTGCCTGTCCTGAGCACCTGCGTCGAGCGCGTACAGGCCGACCGACATGTTCCGTTCGCGCAGAAACTGCAGGTAGGCACCGTCGTTGGCGGCGCGCTCCGCTTCCAGTTCGTCCAGCCGGAATGCCTTCATCGCTCTTGTCCGCCCCACACCTCTGCTCGAATCCGATCTCTTCTGCCACGATCAGACACATGAAGAATTTTGTAGTCAAGACGATCGCCAACGCCGGAGCCCTGGCGATCGCCGTGCTGCTGCTCGACAAGATCACCCTGACCGGTGACAGCACGGGCAAGAAGGTCGGCACCCTGATCCTGGTCGCCCTGGTCTTCGGCCTGGTGAACTTCCTGGTGAAGCCGATCCTGAAGGTCCTCACCTTCCCGCTGTTCATCCTGACGCTCGGCCTGATCACCCTGGTCGTGAACGCGCTGATGCTGCTGCTGACCTCGTGGGTGTGCGGGAAGCTCGACCTCAGCTTCCACGTCGACGGCTTCTGGACCGCCGTCCTCGGCGGCCTGATCATCTCGATCGTCTCCTGGGCCCTCAACGTCGTTCTGCCCGACGGCAAGGACTGAGCACTCGATGACCTACCGCGTCTGCTTCGTGTGCACGGGGAACATCTGCCGCTCGCCGATGGCCGAGTCCGTCTTCCGCGCCCATGTGGCGCGGGCCGGGCTCGACGACCGGGTCGAGGTCGACAGCGCCGGCACCGGAGGCTGGCACGAGGGCGCGGGCGCGGACCCGCGCACGGTCGCCGTCCTCGAGGACGGCGGCTACGACAGCAATCACACGGCCCGCCAATTCCGGGCCTCCTGGTTCTCCCGCCTCGACCTCGTGATCGCTCTCGATCACGGCCATCTCCGGGAACTGCGCCGGCTCGCGCCCACCGAGGAGGACGCGCGGAAGGTGCGGCTGCTGCGCTCCTACGACCCCGCCGCCGGGGACGACCTCGACGTTCCCGACCCTTACTACGGGGGCATCGACGGCTTCGAGGGCTGCCTTGAGATGGTGGAGGCGGCGAGCACCGGGCTGCTCGCCGCGGTACGTGAACATGTGGAAGGACGGGCGGCATGAGCGACTCTGCCGGCAACGAAGGAAGCGGTACGGCGGTTCCCCCCGCCGCGGGCGACGGAACGCGCGCGGTGCGGGCGGGACTTCCGGAGCCGGTCAAACACGAACCGACGCTGCCGGGACCGGTGTTCGCCGCTCACTTCCATCTGCCGGGCGAACCCACCGGCCCGTACGCCTACGGACGGGACGAGAACCCGACCTGGACCCATCTGGAGCGGGCCATCGGCGAGCTGGAGGCGCCCGGCGGCGAGGGGGTCGAGACGCTCGTCTTCGCCTCCGGCATGGCCGCCATCTCGTCGGTGCTCTTCTCCCAGCTGCGCGCGGGCGACGCGGTCGTCCTGCCCAGCGACGGATATCAGGCGCTGCCCCTGGTGCGGGCCCAGCTGGAGGCCTACGGCATCGAGGTGCGCACCGCCCCCACCGGCGGCGACGCCCAGCTCGACGTCCTCGACGGCGCCAGGCTGCTGTGGATCGAGTCCCCGTCGAACCCGGGGCTCGACGTCTGCGACATCCGGCGGCTCGTCGAGGCGGCACACGCGCGTGGTGCCCTGGTGGCGGTCGACAACACCCTCGCGACGCCGCTCGGGCAGCGGCCCCTCGAACTCGGCGCCGACTTCTCCGTGGCCAGCGGTACCAAGCAGCTCACCGGGCACGGCGATGTCCTCCTGGGCTATGTCGCCGGCCGTGACGCGGAGGCCATGGCCTCCGTACGCCGCTGGCGCAAGATCGTCGGGGCGATCTCCGGGCCCATGGAGGCCTGGCTCGCACACCGCTCGATCGCCACGCTCCAGCTGCGGGTCGACCAGCAGAACGCGTCCGCCCTCACCGTCGCCCAGGCGCTGCGCCGGCGCCCCGAGGTGAGCGGGCTGCGCTATCCAGGGCTGCCCGACGACCCGGCCCACAAGATCGCCTCCGAGCAGATGCAGCGCTTCGGATGCGTGGTGTCCTTCACCCTGCCCACGCGCGCACGGGCCGACCGCTTCCTCGACGCGCTGCGGCTCGTGGACGACGCGACGAGCTTCGGCGGAGTGCGTTCCACCGCCGAGCGGCGCGGACGCTGGGGCGGCGACGCGGTGCCGGAGGGCTTCATCCGTCTTTCGGTCGGCGCGGAGGACCCCGCGGACCTGGTGGCGGATCTGCTGCGCGCCCTGGACGAGTCGGCGGACTGACCGGCGCGGACGCCCCGCCGGTGTCCCGCTGCGCACGACGGACGGTCCGAGCCTCCCCCCTCGTGGCTCGGACCGTCCCCGGTTCCGCGCGCTGAGAACCGCGCGACCAAGGCTAGTTGACTGAGTGTCAGTGTCCAATCACAGTAGCGACAGAGACCTATCGACATATTTATAGTTGGGCGCGGCAGGGGGCCGGCCGGAAGGATCTGGAGCGGGGCGGCGAGAGGGGAGGGCACTGCGTGGATCTCGCCTTGCTGCGTACCTTCGTGACGGTGCACCGAGCCGGTTCCTTCACTCGCGCCGCGGCTCTCCTCGGTCTCTCCCAACCGGCCGTCACCTCCCAGATCCGCACACTGGAGCGGCAGGTCGGCCGCCCCCTGTTCCTACGGCAGGCCCGCGGGGTGACCCCGACGACCATCGGCGACGAACTCGCTCACAAGGCCGCGCCCCATCTGGACGCCCTGGTGGAGATCGCCGAGACCGGCCTGGACGACGACTCCTCGCTGCGCACCCTGCATCTGGCGGGGCCACCCGAGTTCACCGCCGAACGGGCCCTGCCCGCGCTCACCGAGCTGGCCGGCCACGGCGGCCAGGGGCTCGCCCTGCGCGCCTCCTTCGGCACGGCCGAGGAGGCCCTCGAAGGGCTGGCGGCGGGACATCACGACCTGGCCATCAGCACGGCGCGCCCGCGCGGCGCCCTGCTCACCGCGACACCCCTGTGCGACGAGGAGCACGTCCTGGTGGCCGCCCCGAGCTGGGCCGAGCGGATCGAGCCCTGGAGACGCCGCAAGGGCGCGCCGGTCCTGGAGAACCTCCCCGTCGTCGAGGTGCACGAGTCGCTGCCGTTCATGTCCCGCTACTGGGCTTCCGTCTTCGACTCCCGGCCCGCCGCTTCGGGTGCCGTCATCGTCCCCGATCTGCGCGCCGTTCTCGCCTGCGCGTGCGCGGGCGCCGGCCTCGCGGTGCTGCCGCGCTATCTGTGCGCCTCCGCCCTGGCCCGCGGTGACGTGGTCGCGCTGCACGAGCCGGCGGTACCGCCGCTGCGGACCTACTTCCTCGTGGTGCGCACCGGCACGCTGGTGATGCCGCACATAGCGCGGGCCCACGAGTGGCTCCAGCGGGCCGCCGCCGACTGGTGCTGAGCCGGTTTCCCCGCAATGTCATGGGAAATTCGCCTGCAATGATGTTTCGTAATGTTTCACGTGGAACCAGCCGGGCCACATTTCTCCCATGACCGTCCGACCCGTGGTCAAGCGCACCGCCCGAGCCGTTCTCCTGGACGGCGATCATCTGATCCTGATCAAGCGCACCAAGCCCGGCGTGGATCCGTACTGGGTGACGCCCGGGGGCGGGGTTGAGCCCGAGGATCCGACTGTCGTCGATGCCCTGCACCGCGAGGTGTACGAGGAGCTCGGCGCCAAGATCACCGATGTCGTGCCCTGTTTCGTCGACACCGTCGAGCACATCGGCGCGGACGGCGGCGCGACCGGGGTGAAGGTGCAGCACTTCTTTGTGTGCCGCCTAGAATCCATGGACCCGTCCCTACGGCACGGCCCCGAGGTCGACGAGCCCGCCGGCGAATACGAGATCGTCAGGGTGCCGTTCACCCGCGTCGGCATCGCCTCCGTGCACCTGGTGCCCCTGTCGCTGCGGCACTACCTCGACGGGAACATCGAGGGCGTACGCGCCATGCATGCCCCCGATCTGGGCTGAAGGACACAACCGCCGACGATGAAGTCTCGCCGTGCCTGTAAGACCGACGATGGGCTCGCCCGGCTCGGGGCGGGAGCATAGGACGCCTGCCGTTTGCCGGTGTTTCACGTGAAACACCCTCGTTCTCTCCGCACCCCGCGGGCCCGGTCCCAACATGGCCAAAAGCGTGTATGTCTCGTTCGAAACGGGTGGACGCAGAGGCCACCGGTCGGACAGCCTGACCTGCGTGCGCACTCCTTCCCTCGCCTCTCTCCCCGTCCGCTGTCTGACGCTTCGCGATCTCTCCGCCTGCGCCGACCTGTCGGAGGACCGGGGGTGGCCCCGGGAGGAACACAAATGGAGCTTCCTGCTCACGGCCGGAACGGGATACGGCATCGACGATCCCGATGGCGGCCTCGTCGCCGCTTGCGTGGTCACCGAGTACGGACCGCGGGAGCGTCCCGGACTGGGCGCCATCGGCATGGTGTTGGTCGCCGAGCGGCACGCCCGTCAGGGTGTCGGACGTCGGCTGATGCGCCGCATCGTCTCCACGATGGGGCCCACGCCTCTCACGTTGCACGCGACGCCGAACGGTCTTCCGCTGTACGAGGAACTGGGCTTCAAGGTCACCGGGCGAGCCGAGATGGTGCGCGGGCACTTCACCCCTGGCGGAGCGCGGCCCGGCATCACCACCCGCGCGGCCACGGCCGCGGACCTGACGGAGATCCTTCTGCTCGACGAAGAGGTCTTCGGTCTTGACCGCACCCACATCGTCACGCGCCTGCCCGCTTTCGCCGACCGGCTGTGCGTCGCCGTGGAGAACGACCGGATCATCGGCTACGCAGCCATCTGGCCCAACATGGACACCCATGTGGTGGGCCCGCTGATCGCCCGTGACACGGAGACAGCCAAAGCCCTTGTTTCCTCCCTCGCCGCCCACACCGACCGTCCGCTGCGGACCGATGTCGATGTACGGCACGAAGAACTGCTGACATGGCTGAAGGAGCGCGGCCTGGTGTCCGTCGCCTTCAACGCGGTCATGACGTACGGCGTCCCGCAGCTCCCGGGCGACTGGAGCCGACGGTTCGCCCCCGTGACGGTGGCGGCGGGCTGACCGCAGCGACGAGGTTCACGCCACGAAGGCGACGGCGTGCAGCTGCGGATGCATAGGGTGCGGCCATGGGAGATTTCGATATTCGGCCGGCCACGACAGACGACATACCGGCGATCGTCGCGATGCTCGCCGACGACCCGCTGGGCGCGCGGCGCGAGTCACCGGAGGACCTGACCCCCTATCGGGCGGCCCTGGAGCGTCTGTCCGCCGATCCGAACCAGCATCTGATGGTGGCGGTACGCGAGGGCCGAGTGATCGGCACCCTCCAATTGACGATCGTTCCCGGGCTCTCCCACAAGGGCGCCACCCGCTCGATCATCGAAGGCGTACGCATCCACGCCGACGAGCGCGGCAGCGGCCTGGGAACCCGATTCATCCAGTGGGCGGTCGACGAGTCGCGGCGTCTGGACTGCCGGCTGGTGCAGCTGACCTCCGACGCATCCCGCACAGACGCACATCGTTTCTACGAGCGGCTCGGCTTCACCGCGTCGCATGTCGGCTTCAAGCTCCGCCTCTGATGCACAGAGCGGTCTGTTTCACGTGAAACAGACCGCTCTTCCGTCCTCGACGGATCCTCGACGCTCTACGGGCGCTGCTTGAGGCCTCGCCATCCGTCCGGGTCCACGCCACCGGGCACCGAAGCCGTCCTGTCGTAGGGCTGACGCGTGAACACGAACGACCCGAGATCCAGGTGGTCCACGGACCCGTCCAGGCGTCGTACGGCCCGCAGAAGCTCTCCGGCGTAGTAGCCCTCCAGCCCCGTCCAGGTGCCGTCTCCGTTCGCCCGGAACCGTGACCGCCGACCGAGGCCGGACAGCGGCTCCAGCGAGGCCGCCCCGTCGGCTGTCAGGCGCAGCGCAAAGGCCTGGGTCCCCCAGTACCACTGCCCCGTCAACTCCAGCTCCGCCGGATCGACTTCGAGCAGCGGCTGCCAGGGCGCGGGAATCCGCGGCTCGGCCTCCGCCACGATACGCACGAGATCGGCGCCCACGGCACCCAGCAGCGGCCCGGAGGTGCAGTTGGCCAGCACCACCGCGGCGACATCGTCCTCCACGCTGATGGTCAGGTTCGCGAGAAAGCCGGGCAGCGAACCGGAGTGACCGACAAGAAGCCGTCCGTCGCGCCGCTGAATCTGCATGCCGAGGCCGTAGCTGACGCCGTCCGCCACGTCCGCGGGCTCGGCCGGGGCAGCTGGTGTCCGCATCTCCCGCACGGTGTCGGCGCTCAGCACACGGTCGTCTCCCCGGGCCAGGAAGACGGCGAAGCGAGCCAGGTCACCGGAGGTGGACCAGAGCTGTCCGGCCGGCGCCATGATCCCCAGGTCCTGCACGGGCTCGGGCAGCAGTGCATCGGCCCACGGATGAACCGCCCACCCACCCGCGTGCGGCTGCTGAGGCTGGGCACTCGTCCGCTCCAGCCCCAGGGGTTCCAGTACTTCACGCCGAAGGACGTCCTCCCAGGGGGCGCCGTGCAGCCTCTCCACCAGCGCTCCCAGCAACGTGTATCCGGGGTTCGAGTAGTGGAACCGACGGCCGACGGGGTGCAGCAGCGGCTGTTCACCGAGCACATCGGCGAGTTCCGGCCGCAGCGATCCCGGGGTGCGCTCCCACCAGGGAGCGGGCGACTCGGCCGCGAGCCCTCCGGTGTGGGCGAGCAGATCGGCGATGGTGACCTCACCCGCGCCGGTCCCCGGCAGATGCTTCTCCAACGGATCGCTCAGGTCCAGCAGGCCCGCGTCACGCAGTCGCAGGACGAGCACGGCGGTGAAGGTCTTGGTGATCGAGCCGATCCGGTACTGCACATGCTCGTCCGGCCCGTGCCCGTCCACCGAGGTCCGGGAGCCGTGCCACACGGCCTGCCCGTCCCGTACGACGGTCGCGACCAGTGACGGCGCCCGCCCCTCCGCCTGGGCCACGGCGATGCGGTGGAGCAGCGCCCGGCATGTGCCGGGCAGCAGTTGTTGCTGAGAAGACGTCATGGCCCCAGTCCACCCGGCCCGGCATCCCACGTCGAGTGCATTTCGCCGGAGCCGTCCCGGATCAGGTCTGTGCCATGTCCACGAATCGCGAGTAGTGGCCCTGGAAGGCCACGGTGATCGTCGCCGTCGGGCCGTTACGGTGCTTGCCGACGATGATGTCCGCCTCGCCCGCGCGCGGCGACTCCTTCTCGTAGGCGTCCTCACGGTGCAGCAGGATCACCATGTCGGCATCCTGCTCGATGGAGCCGGACTCACGCAGGTCGGACACCATCGGCTTCTTGTCCGTGCGCTGCTCGGGACCACGGTTGAGCTGGGAGAGCGCGATCACCGGCACCTCCAGCTCCTTGGCGAGGAGCTTGAGGTTACGGGACATGTCCGAGACCTCCTGCTGACGGCTCTCGGAACGCTTGGAACCGCCGGCCTGCATCAGCTGGAGATAGTCGATGATCACCAGCTTGATGTCGTTGCGCTGCTTGAGCCGACGGCACTTCGCGCGGATCTCCATCATCGACAGGTTCGGGGAGTCGTCGATGAAGAGCGGCGCGGACGACACCTCGGGCATCCGGCGTGCCAGCCGCGTCCAGTCCTCGTCCGTCATGGTGCCGGAGCGCATGTGGTGCAGCGCGACACGGGCTTCGGCGGACAGCAGACGCATCGCGATCTCGTTGCGGCCCATTTCGAGGGAGAAGATGACGCTCGGCAGGTTGTGCTTGATCGACGCGGCTCGGGCGAAGTCCAGGGCGAGGGTCGACTTACCCATGGCGGGTCGGGCGGCGATGACGATCATCTGGCCGGGGTGCAGGCCGTTGGTGAGCGAGTCGAGGTCGGTGAATCCGGTGGGTACACCGGTCATCTCACCGCTGCGCGAACCGATCGCCTCGATCTCGTCGAGCGCGCCCTCCATGATGTCGCCCAGCGGCAGATAGTCCTCGCTGGTGCGCTGTTCGGTGACTGCGTAGATCTCGGCCTGGGCCCGGTTGACGATCTCGTCCACATCGTCGTCTGCCGCATAGCCCATCTGGGTGATGCGGGTGCCGGCTTCGACGAGACGGCGGAGCACCGCCCGCTCGTGCACGATCTCCGCGTAGTACTCGGCGTTGGCCGCCGTCGGGACGGTCTGGACGAGCGTGTGCAGATACGACGCGCCGCCGACCTTGTTGATCTCACCACGCTTGGTGAGCTCCGCCGCGATGGTGATCGGGTCGGCCGGCTCGCCCTTGGCGTAGACGTCGAGGATCGCCTGGAAGATCGTTTCATGGGCGGGCTTGTAGAAGTCGTGCCCCTTGAGGACCTCGACGACGTCGGCGATGGCGTCCTTGGACAGCAGCATGCCACCGAGGACGGACTGCTCGGCGTCGAGGTCCTGCGGGGGTACCCGCTCGAAGGCCGTGCCCCCGCCCTCCCACGCACCGTCGTCCCGGCCTCGGTCGTGCTGCTCGCCGCGGCCGCGACCGCCGTCGGCGCGGCGGCGGGACGTGGGCAGACGATCACTGGGACCGCTGTCGGCCCACGGATCGTCCAAGGGCTCGGAAATGCTCACCGAGCCACCTCCTCCCGTCCGCGGAGCGGACCTCGCCGCGCCACTCATTTCTACGGCACGGCACTGACAGATGAGAGGCCCTGACTCCGGTTCCGGCGGGTCTGTTTTGTGATGGTTTTCTGACCGACGAGCAGAGCGGGCGCCGGACCACGGTAGGCCTGTCGGCACCGTCAGCCAATCTGGTTATCCACAGGCCATGTGGACGACGGCCCCGATGCTGTGGAGAACTTCGCAAAACCTGTGTACGACCCGGTGGACAGGCCTGTGAACAAGCTCCCATCCCCCGCAGAACAGGCGCCCTGACCAGGCGCTTTCCCGTCCACGGGCTGTGCAGAAGAAAAACTTTCCCGGTCGGGCCAAGATCCCCTCGAACGCTGCGCGAAAGTCCACACAACCTGAGGGGCAGTAAGGGTCACTATTGCTTTGTATCTCTTACCTGTGGACGGTTAGATTAGTGCTCATGACACAGGCTCCCGCGCCCGCCAGGGCCACCCGGCGACAGCACGACCGCGAGATCGTCGCGCTGGCCGTTCCGGCCTTCGGCGCACTCGTCGCCGAGCCTCTCTTCGTCATGGCCGACAGTGCCATCGTCGGCCATCTCGGCACCTCACAACTGGCCGGGCTCGGCATCGCATCGGCCCTTCTCACCACAGCCGTGAGCGTCTTCGTCTTCCTCGCCTACGCCACCACGGCAGCCGTGGCACGCCGCGTCGGCGCAGGCGATCTCCAGGCGGCCATCCGCCAGGGCATGGACGGCATCTGGCTGGCGCTGCTGCTCGGTGCCGCCGTCATCGTCACCGTACTCCCCGCGGCTCCAGCCCTCGTGAACCTCTTCGGCGCATCGAACACGGCGGCCCCGTACGCGACCACCTATCTGCGCATCTCCTCGCTCGGCATCCCAGCCATGCTGGTCGTACTCGCCGCCACCGGAGTACTGCGCGGTCTACAGAACACCAGAACACCGCTCTACGTCGCCATCGGTGGCTTCGTAGCCAACGCGGTCCTGAACGCGGGCCTCGTCTATGGCGTCGGACTCGGCATCGCCGGTTCCGCCTGGGGCACCGTCATCGCGCAGTACGGCATGGCCGCCGTCTATCTCGTGGTGGTCGTCCGCGGGGCCCGCGAGCACGGAGCCTCATTGCGTCCCGATGCCAAGGGGATCAGGGCCTGTGCACAGGCCGGCGTACCTCTGCTGGTCCGGACTCTCTCCCTGCGGGCGATTCTGATGATCGCCACGGCCGTCGCGGCCCGTCTCGGCGACGCCGACATCGCGGCACATCAGATCATCCTGTCCCTGTGGAGCCTGCTGGCTTTCGCTCTCGACGCCATCGCGATCGCGGGGCAGGCCATCATCGGACGGTACCTCGGCGCCGACGACGCCCCGGGCGCCCGTGAAGCCTGTCGTCGCATGGTGCAGTGGGGCATCACCGCAGGCTTCGCACTCGGCCTGCTGGTGGTACTCGCCCGCCCTCTGTTTCTGCCCCTGTTCACCAGCGACGTACTGGTGAAGGACACCGCCCTGCCGGCACTGCTCATGGTGGCGCTCTCGCAGCCCGTCTGCGGCATCGTCTTCGTCCTGGACGGCGTCCTGATGGGAGCGGGCGACGGTCCGTATCTGGCGTGGGCCATGGTGGTGACCCTGGTGGTCTTCGCCCCGGTAGCGCTCCTGGTCCCACTTCTCGGCGGTGGTCTCATCGCACTGTGGGGGGCCATGACGCTGATGATGACCGTGCGCATGCTGACGCTGTGGCTGCGTACCCGCTCCGGACGCTGGATCGTCACGGGCGCTACGCGCTGACCGTTTCACGTGAAACCGACGTTTCACGTGAAACATGCCCACTGCCGCACCAGCCACGAGGCGATGCCGTCTCCGCAGAGTCCCACACGCCCCTGACGACCTCACTCGCTCCAGCCATGCGGAAGGGGCCGCACCCTGACGGGTACGGCCCCTTCCCGGCTGTTCAAGCCAAGCGCGGTGATCAGGCCGCGACGACCTCGATGTTGACCTTGGCGGCAACCTCGGGGTGCAGACGCACGGACGTCTCGTGGGCGCCCAGCGTCTTGATCGGCGCGCCCAGCTCGATGCGGCGCTTGTCGACCTCGGGGCCACCGGAGGCCTTGATCGCCGAGGCGATGTCGGCCGGGGTGACGGAACCGAAGAGACGACCGGCGTCGCCGGAGCGAACGGCCAGGCGGACCTTGACGCCTTCGAGCTGGGCCTTCACGGAGTTGGCCTGCTCGATGGTCTGGATCTCGTGGATCTTGCGAGCGCGACGGATCTGCTCGACGTCCTTCTCGCCACCCTTGGTCCAGCGGATAGCGAACTTCCGCGGGATCAGGTAGTTGCGAGCGTAACCGTCCTTGACGTCCACGACGTCGCCCGCGGCACCGAGGCCGGAGACCTCGTGGGTGAGGATGATCTTCATGAGTCGGTCACCCTTCCCTTATCGCGCGGTGGAGGTGTAGGGCAGCAGCGCCATCTCACGGCTGTTCTTGACGGCCGTGGCGACGTCACGCTGGTGCTGCGTGCAGTTGCCGGTCACGCGGCGGGCACGGATCTTGCCGCGGTCGGAAATGAACTTCCGCAGCATGTTCGTGTCCTTGTAGTCCACGTACGTGACCTTGTCCTTGCAGAAAGCGCAGACCTTCTTCTTAGGCTTGCGCACAGGCGGCTTCGCCATGGTGTTTCTCCTGTGTGATCAAGAAGTTGGGATACGACCCGCCCTCGACCCGGCCGGACCCGAAGGGGTCCGGCCCTTGGGCCTAGAAGGGGGGTTCGTCCGAGTAGCCGCCGCCGCTGCCGCCGGAGCTTCCGCCCCAGCCGCCGCCACCCTGGTTTCCACCAGCGGGAGCGCCGGAAGCCCACGGGTCGGCGGCGCCGCCACCCTGCTGGCCGCCGCCGGAGCTTCCGCCCCAGCCGCCGCCACCCTGGTTGCCACCGCCGCCGTAACCACCCTGGCCACCCTGGCCGCCCTGGCCACCGCGACCGGTGGTCTTGGCGACCTTGGCCGTGGCGTTGCGCAGGCTGGGGCCGACTTCCTCGACGTCCAGCTCGTAGACCGTGCGATTGACGCCGTCACGGTCCTCGTAGGACCGCTGCTTCAGCCGGCCCTGCACGATGACGCGCATGCCCTTCTGAAGCGACTCGGCGACGTTCTCCGCCGCCTGACGCCAGACCGAGCAGGTCAGAAAGAGGCTTTCGCCGTCCTTCCACTCGTTCGTCTGACGGTCGAAGGTGCGGGGAGTGGACGCGACGCGGAACTTCGCGACCGCCGCACCGGACGGGGTGAAGCGCAGCTCGGGGTCATCGACAAGATTGCCGACGACCGTGATGACGGTCTCGCCTGCCATGGGGGAACCTCTCGGCGGGTTTGCTGCTGGCTGCTGGTGCTGCTACTCGAATCCCGAGATCAGCTGAGCGGGAGAGCTCAGTGGGTCTCGGGGCGGAGGACCTTGGTCCGGAGGACCGACTCGTTCAGGTTCATCTGGCGGTCGAGCTCCTTGACGACCGCAGGCTCGGCCTGCAGGTCGATGACCGAGTAGATGCCCTCGGGCTTCTTCTTGATCTCGTACGAGAGACGACGACGGCCCCAGGTGTCGACCTTCTCGACCTTTCCGTTGCCCTCGCGGACGACGGAGAGGAAGTTCTCGATCAGGGGGGCGACAGCGCGCTCCTCCAGATCGGGGTCGAGGATGACCATCACCTCGTAGTGACGCATGTGTAACCCACCTCCTTTGGACTCAGCGGCCACGGTCGTTCCGTGGCAGGAGGGTTGTGATGCGTACGCAACGGTATCGGCCGCCACTGACAATCGGGGGGCCGTCCGACGACGTCCCCGCGCTGGCCTGGGCGGATCCATGGCTGAGCCTGGGCAGACACCGGTGCAGACGCTACAGACTACCTGCACACCCGCTTCCGGTTGAAATCCGAGGGTGGAGACCGTCAATCTGTACACATCGGGTGTGTACGGCGCTACGATGCGCCGCCTTCCGCAGGAGGTGCCCTATGGCACAGGCATTGCGACCCAACACCGTCGGCGGTCTCTTCGCCACGGACGGAAAGCCCCATGTACTCCAGGACACCCTGCTCGCGGTGACCCTGGTGCTGGGCATCACGGCTCTCGTCTCATCGGCCTTCCACAGCCTGCACCTGCTCAGCTCCTGGGCCGGCCTGGTGGGGATCGTCACCGGCGCCTACGGCCAGTGGATCTCCGAGACGACCCGCGAGCGCTTCGGGCTGATCCTGGGCCTCGGTGCCTCGGCCCTCGGCTTCTATCTCGGCATGGCGCACGGCGGGCTCTTCGGCGGGCTCTTCTAAATCCGCCGAACCACACGAAGTCGCCACACAAGGACACCGTGTGGACCGCCGCGGATGTCCCGGCCGGTTGCCGTGCCGGGACATCCCCCCATACGCCCATTCGAGCCGCTGGCACGGCGCAGTAGGCTTCGCGCGAGAGCCGGAGCCCCTGTACCCATGGGGACAGCCCAGCCCGAGGAGCCCCCCGAATGAGCCTGACCCTGAGGACCATCAGTCGCGAGCAGCATCTGGCCTACATCCAGAGCCTGCCGGCGGCGAGTCACATGCAGGTTCCGGCCTGGGCCGATGTGAAGGCGGAGTGGCGCTCCGAGAACCTCGGCTGGTTCGACGAGCGCACCGGCGAAATGGTCGGCGCCGGTCTGGTCCTCTACCGCCAGCTGCCCAAGATCAAGCGCTATCTGGCCTATCTGCCCGAGGGCCCGGTCATCAACTGGTACGCGCCGAACCTGACCGAGTGGCTCGAGCCGATGCTCGCCCACCTCAAGCAGCAGGGCGCCTTCTCCGTGAAGATGGGTCCCCCGGTGATCATCCGGCGCTGGGAGGCCACCTCCATCAAGGCCGGCATCCAGAACCCGGACGTGAAGCGGCTGCGGGACATCGAGGCCGACTTCATCGAGCCGCGCGCGTTCGAGGTGGCCGACAAGCTGCGCCGCATGGGCTGGCAGCAGGGCGAGGACGGCGGCGCCGGCTTCGGCGACGTCCAGCCCCGCTACGTCTACCAGGTGCCGCTGGCCAACCGTTCCCTGGAAGAGGTCCACAAGAACTTCAACCAGCTGTGGCGCCGCAACATCAAGAAGGCCGAGAAGGCCGGTGTCGAGGTCGTCCAGGGCGGTTACCACGACCTGGAGGAGTGGCAGCGGCTGTACGAGATCACGGCCGTGCGCGACCACTTCAGGCCCCGCCCGCTGTCGTACTTCCAGCGCATGTGGACGGCCCTCAACACCGAGGACCCCAACCGCATGCGGCTGTACTTCGCCCGGCACAACGGTGTGAACCTGTCGGCGGCGACGATGCTGATCGTCGGCGGCCACGTCTGGTACTCCTACGGCGCCTCCGACAACATCGGCCGTGAGTTCCGCCCCTCGAACGCGATGCAGTGGCGGATGCTGCGCGACGCCTACGCGCTCGGCGCCACCGTCTACGACCTGCGGGGAATCTCCGACTCACTGGACGAGACCGACCACCTCTTCGGCCTGATCCAGTTCAAGGTGGGCACGGGCGGACAGGCCGCCGAGTATCTCGGCGAATGGGACTTCCCGCTGAACAAACTGCTCCACAAGGCACTCGACATCTACATGTCGCGACGCTGACGTCACGTTCAGTGCTTCCATACCTCTGACACACCGCTGCCACCAGAAAGGTTCCAGGTCCGGCCATGGCGCTCACCCTCTACGTCGACACCGCGCGCTGGCGGGCGCACCACAAGCACGTGCAGGAGCAGTTCCCGGGACTCGTCCCGGTCTGCAAGGGCAACGGCTACGGCTTCGGTCACGAGCGGCTGGCGGAGGAAGCCACACGGCTGGGCTCGGACATCCTGGCCGTCGGCACGACGTACGAGGCCGCGCGCATCAAGGACTGGTTCGGCGGCGATCTGCTGGTGCTGACGCCGTACCGGCGCGGGGAGGAGCCCGTGCCGCTGCCGGACCGGGTGATCCGCTCGGTGTCGTCCATCGACGGCGTGTACGGCCTGGTCGGCGCCCGGGTGGTCATCGAGGTGATGTCCTCGATGAAGCGGCACGGCATCAGTGAGCAGGACCTGCCCCAGCTGCACGCCGCCATCGAGAACGTCCGTCTCGAGGGCTTCGCGATCCATCTACCGCTGGACCGGACCGACGGCTCGGACGCCGTCGAGGAGGTCATCGGCTGGATGGACCGGCTGCGCGCGGCCCGTCTGCCGCTGCACACCATGTTCGTCAGCCACCTCAAGGCGCAGGAACTCGCCAGGCTGCAACAGCAGTTCCCGCAGACCCGCTTCCGTGCCCGCATCGGCACGCGGCTGTGGCTGGGCGACCACGAGGCCACCGAGTACCGGGGCGCCGTCCTGGACGTCACGCGCGTCGCCAAGGGCGACCGGTTCGGCTACCGGCAGCAGAAGGCGGCCTCCGAGGGCTATCTGGTGGTCGTGGCGGGCGGTACGTCGCACGGGGTGGGTCTGGAGGCTCCCAAGGCCCTGCACGGCGTCATGCCGCGCGCCAAGGGCGTCGCCCGCGCCGGTCTGGCCACGGTGAACCGGAACCTCGCACCGTTCGTCTGGGACGGCAAGCAGCGCTGGTTCGCCGAGCCGCCGCACATGCAGGTCTCCATCCTGTTCGTACCCGCGGACGCCTCGGAGCCGAAGGTCGGCGAGGAGCTGGTGGCCCATCTGCGGCACACCACCACCCAGTTCGACCGCCTCGTCGACCGCTGATCGGTACTGGTCCGGCCCTGAGCCGCGCGCATACGCCGAAGGCCGTACACGGAGTCCCCGTGTACGGCCTTTCGTGTGACCCGCTCGCGCTCTGTTCGCTCAGAGCGAACCGTCGGTCGGCTCCTGCTTGCCCCACTCCACCTGCGGGCCGTCGAACGGAACGGCGTGCCGGGGCGGATGGGCCGCCGAGCCGAGCACGAACACGTCCTCCGCGCCGTCGAGCACCCCGCCCGAAGGGTCGTCGTCGCCCGCCCGGCGGACCACGTCCCGCTCCGGCATGAGGATGTCACGCACGACGACGCCGCACAGGTACAGCGTCCCCAGCAGGTGCACGCCGATGGCCCAGTGATAGCCGTCGGTAGGCAGACCCTTGTGGGCGTCCCCGCTGGTCGTGTACGCGAGGTACAGCCAGATCCCCAGGAAGTACGCCACCTCGCAGGCCTGCCAGATCAGGAAGTCCCGCCACTTCGGCCGGGCCAGCACAGCCAGCGGGACCAGCCACAGGACGTACTGCGGGGAGTACACCTTGTTGGTGAGGATGAACGCCGCGACGATCAGGAAGGCCAGCTGTGCGAAGCGCGGCCGGCGCGGAGCGGTGAAGGTCAGGGCCGCGATGCCCACGCAGCAGAGCAGCACCAGGATCGTGGCCACGGTGTTGACCGAGTCGGTGCTGAGCGGATGGGTCGAGTTCTGCGCCATGATCAGCCAGAAGGATCCGAAGTCGACGCCCCGGTCGTGGCTGAACGTGTAGAACTTCGACCAGCCCTCGAAGGCGAAGAGCATCACCGGCAGGTTCACCACGAGCCAGGAGACCGCCGCGCCTCCCAAGGCCTTTCCGAAGTCCCGCCACTTGCCCGCACGCCAGCACAGCAGGAACAGCGGGCCGAGCAGGAAGACGGGATAGAGCTTGGCGGCCGTGGCGAGCCCCAGGAGGACGCCGAAGGCGAGGGAACGGCCCCGCGACCACATCAGCATCGCGGCGGCGGTCAGAGCGACCGCCAGAAGGTCCCAGTTGATGGTGGCGGTCAGCGCGAAGGCCGGCGCCAGCGCGACCAGCAGACCGTCCCAGGGGCGACGGGCGTGCGTGCGCGAGACACAGACGACAATGACGGCCGCGCAGGCCATCAGCATCCCGGCGTTGACCATCCAGTACCACTGCTCCTGGTGCTGGATGGTGCCGCTTCCTGGCGTCAGCCAGGCGGCCACCTCCATGAACACACCCGTCAGCACCGGGTACTCGAGGTACTGCATGTCGCCGGGGAGCTTGTCGAAGTAGGGCACGAGCCCGTCGGCGAATCCGCGTCCCTGATAGAGGTGCGGGATGTCCGAGTAGCACGCGTGCGTGTACTGGGAGCTGGCGCCGAAGAACCAGCCGCTGTCGTAGCACGGCACCTTCTGGACGAGACCGAGGGCGAACATCCCGATCGCCACAAGCGCGACGACCCGTACCGGGGTCCACCAGGACGTCCCCAGCAGGGCACGTCGGCCGATGGGACCGCCGATCAGCTCGCTGGCGGCCGCCGCGACCTCGTCGTCCCTGGTCGGCCGTACCGGCTCCGGCTCGTGCACGCTCGTCGATGTCGATTCTGCACTGGGCATGGGGCACATCCTGCCGTACGCACCTAGGAATACGCCGAGGGCCGCCACACCTGAATCGGTGCGACGGCCCTCGTTTCACGTGAAACATTCGGGCGTTTCACGTGAAACACCCACGCCGGGGATGTGCGCGACTATCCGGTCGATCCTCCGAAGATGCCGCCATTGCCGTTGGCATTGCCTCTTGAGGTGTCGGCCGTGTCCGTGGCCGTCGGCGACGAGGTCACCCCGCCGTCCGTGGTGCCGCCGTCGGTGGTGCCGGCGTCGGTGGTGCCGCCGTTGTTGCCACCGTTGCCGTTGTTGCAGAGCCGGGTGAACCGGCAGGTCTCGCTCGCCGAGGGAGACGGGCTGGTCAGCGTCTCCGAAGGCGTCGGGCTCGGGCTCGCCTCCTCGCTCTCGGTGGCCGAGGGCGTCGGGGACGGCGAGGGCGCCGCGTTGACGACCTCACCGATGGGCTCGGGAGTCGGGAACTTCTCCGCCTCCTCGCCCTTCAGCGCCTCCGCCATGTAGTCGTGCCAGATCTGGGCCGGGAACGACGCACCGTGGATCTTCTTCTGGCCGCCCGTTCCGTACATCTCGAGGAACGTGCG
Source organism: Streptomyces adustus (assembly GCF_009377175.1). GTDB lineage: Bacteria > Actinomycetota > Actinomycetes > Streptomycetales > Streptomycetaceae > Streptomyces > Streptomyces adustus. Next base: position 25,662 of record NZ_VJZD01000053.1, on the reverse strand, counting down.
GTTCTTCTTGGTCTCGTCGTCGTCGTACCGGAACATCGTGATCGACGTGGACAGCTGCGGGGTGTAGCCGACGAACCAGGCCGACTTGTTGCCGTCGGTGGTACCGGTCTTGCCCGCCACATCGCGGCCGGGCAGCTGGGCGTTGGTACCCGTGCCCTTCTCGACCACGGTCTTCAGGACGTCGGTGACGTTGTCGGCGACCGCCGGGGTGAAGGCCTCTTCGGACTTGACCTTGTGCGTGTAGACCGGGCCGTCCTTGCTGGTCACCGACTGCACGGAGTACGGGCTCCGCTGCTGGCCGCTGGCCGCGAAGGTGGCGTACGCGCCCGCCATCCGGATGGCGCTGGGGTCGGAGATGCCGATGGAGAAGGACGGGAAGCTGGTGCCGGTCAGGCTGGACTCCAGCAGACCCGCGTCCATGGCCGACTCCTTCACCTTGTCCAGACCGACATCCATGCCGAGCTGGACGAAGGCGGAGTTGACCGACTCCCGCATCGCCTCACGAAGATCGATCTGGTACTTGGGCGCGGCACCGTACGAGGCGTTGCCGTCGTTGGTCTGAAGCCACTCCTCGCCCTTCTCGTTCTTCCAGACCTCCCCGTTGTACTCCTTGATCTTGAGCTTGTTCTGACCGCTGAACAGGCTCTTCGGAGAGGGGATGGTGCGCTCGTCCTGCGCCTGCGACGCCAGACCCTTGGGATCCCGGACGCCCCACTTCATCGCCGCGGCGAGCACGAACGGCTTGAACGTGGAGCCGACCTGGGCACCGGTGGTGTCGGCGTTGTCGGTGAAGTGCTTGGTCGCGTCCTCACCGCCGTAGATGGCCTTGATGGCACCGGTCGCCGGATCCACGGACGCCCCGCCGAACTGGACGTGGGTGTCGGTCTCCGGGCGCTCCTTGGGCTTGATGCTCGCCTTCTGGACCTTGGAGACAGCCGCCTGGAGGGCCTTGACCTTGTTCTTGTCGAAGGTCGTGCGGATCGAGTAACCGCCCTGCGTGAGCTTCTTCTGGGTGATCCCGGTCTCGTCGCTGTGGGTCACCAGGTAGCTGTTGGCGAGGTCGACGAGATAGCCGACCTGGCCGCCGAGCTGGGTGTTCGAGCGCGGGTTCTTCCAGTCGGGCATCCTCGTGTACTGCGCCCGGACCTTGGGGTCTAGGTGGCCGTACTCGACCATCTTGTCGAGGGTGTCCTGCATCTGGCGCAGGGCCCGCTTGCTGTTCGCGTCGGCCGTGGCGGTCGTGTCGTAGGTGACACCGCCGGCGGGGTCGTAGTACGTGGCGCCCTTGAGCATCGCCGCCAGGAAGGCGCACTCGCCCGGGTCCAGCTTGATGGCGTCCTTGTTGAAGTACGCACGGGCGGCGGCCTGGATTCCGTAGGCGTTTCGCCCGTAGTACGCGGAGTTCAGGTAGCCCGCCATGATGTCGTCCTTCTTGACCGTGGCGCCCACCTTTATGGAGATGAAGATCTCCTTGAACTTGCGCGTGACGGTCTGCGACTGGTCGTCGAGGCGCGCGTTCTTCACGTACTGCTGGGTGATGGTGGATCCACCCTGGGTCTGACCGCCGCTCGCCATGTTCAGCACGGCGCGGGCGATGCCCTTGGGGTCGATGCCGCTGTCGGTGTAGAAGGTCTTGTTCTCCTGCGAGATCACGGCGTACTGCATCGCCTTGGGGATCTGCGACAGGTTGATGATCTGGCGGTTGGTCTCACCGCCCGTGGCGACCATCTGCGAGCCGTCGGACCAGTAGTAGACGTTGTTCTGGGCCGTCGCGGTGTCCGCGACGTTCGGCACGCTCACCATGGCGTACCCGACACCCGCGACGACCACCAGGCTGCCCACGAAGCCGATGCACAGGCCGGACACAAGCTTCCAGGACGGCATCCAACGGCGCCAGCCGTCCTTGCCGAAGCGCGGATAGTCGATGAGGCGCTTCTTGCCGGGCGCGGTCGCACGCCCCCTGCCTCGTCCAGGGCCGGCGGAACCGCCTTGGCGGCTTCCGGGGCCGTTGTCGGCCACTCTGCGGCGGCCTCCACCTCTCTGTGCCGCGCGTCGGGCCTCGGCACGGCTGCCGTACGACGACTCGGCGCCGTCCGGCTCATAGGAATCCGACCCGTACGAATCGGACAGAGACCCGGTGGCGCCTCGCGGTGCCGCGCGGCGACCGGAGGACGGACCGGACTGACCACGTCGGGTCGCGGCGCGTCCGCCTCCCTGCGGCTGCGGCGGTTTGCGACGGTGCTCGCTCATCGAACGATTACTCCTCGGGCAGGCGCACCTTTGCGCGCCTGGAAACGGCGGCTGGTTTCCGGTCCCCCCGAAGTACGGATGTGGTCGGTCTCGCATTCACCCGTACTGCACCGAGGACGAGGACGTCCCCAGGCGTCACTCGGTTCCCGGTGGTGTGCATGGCGCACAGACTACGCACCGCCAAAACCCGCCGAGCTCCGAAGTTCACCCCAAATCAGGCAACTTGCACACAACGAATCTGCGATGTGATCCCGTTCACCATCCCTCCCCTTGTCCCAGGAGGAAGGCCGTTCTATCGTGCTGATGTATCGAGTCGATACATCAGCACGACATAGACACCGTCACGGCCCGTCCGCGGCAGAGAGGAGGCGACGATGAGCCGGCGTTCCGGGATCCTCGAGTTCGCCGTACTCGGCCTGCTCCGCGAATCCCCGATGCACGGCTATGAGCTGCGCAAACGACTCAATACGTCACTCGGTGTGTTCCGGGCGTTCAGCTACGGAACGCTGTACCCCTGTCTCAAGACGCTGGTCACCAACGGCTGGTTGATCGAGGAGACGGGCCATGCGCCCGAGGACGCCCTCGCCGCTTCCCTCGCGGGGCGTCGCGCCAAGATCGTCTACCGGTTGACGGCGGAGGGTAAGGAACACTTCGAGGAACTGCTCTCGCAGACCGGCCCCGACGCGTACGAGGACGAACACTTCGCCGCTCGCTTCGCCTTCTTCGGGCAGACGTCACGCGACGTACGCATGCGCGTACTGGAGGGTCGCCGCAGCCGGCTGGAGGAGCGTCTCGAGAAGATGCGCGCCTCCCTGGCGCGCACCCGGGAGCGCCTCGACGACTACACGCTTGAGCTCCAGCGCCATGGAATGGAGTCCGTGGAGCGCGAAGTGCGCTGGCTGAACGAGCTCATCGAGAGTGAGCGGGCCGGGCGGGACCTCAAAGGTTCCGCCCCCGGGGGGCCCGCTCAGCAGGACAACACATCTGGAGCGACGGGCGGCCTGCCCCGGCCGGGGGTCGACCCCCGGCCGGATACGCCCGACGACACCGCCACGTGAGTCCCATTCAGGGCCTCACTCGTACACACAGGGAGCAACCGGAATGGGTTCGGTTCGCGTAGCCATCGTCGGCGTGGGCAACTGCGCTGCATCGCTGGTGCAGGGCGTCGAGTACTACAAGGACGCCGACCCGGCGTCCAAGGTCCCGGGCCTGATGCACGTGCAGTTCGGCGACTACCACGTCGGTGACGTCGAGTTCGTCGCCGCCTTCGACGTCGACGCCAAGAAGGTCGGCCTCGACCTCTCCGACGCCATCGGCGCCAGCGAGAACAACACCATCAAGATCTGCGACGTCCCGAACAAGGGCATCACGGTCCAGCGCGGTCACACCCTGGACGGTCTCGGCAAGTACTACCGCCAGACCATCGAGGAGTCCACCGAGGCGCCGGTCGACGTCGTCCAGATCCTCAAGGACCAGCAGGTCGACGTTCTCGTCTGCTACCTGCCCGTCGGTTCCGAGGACGCGGCGAAGTTCTACGCCCAGTGCGCCATCGACGCCAAGGTCGCCTTCGTCAACGCCCTCCCGGTCTTCATCGCCGGCACCAAGGAGTGGGCGGACAAGTTCACCGAGGCGGGCGTGCCGATCGTCGGCGACGACATCAAGTCGCAGGTCGGCGCGACCATCACGCACCGCGTGATGGCGAAGCTGTTTGAGGACCGCGGTGTCCGTCTTGAGCGCACCATGCAGCTCAACGTCGGCGGCAACATGGACTTCAAGAACATGCTGGAGCGCGACCGCCTCGAGTCGAAGAAGATCTCGAAGACGCAGGCCGTCACCTCGCAGATCCCCGACCGCGACCTGGGCGAGAAGAACGTCCACATCGGTCCGTCGGACTACGTGGCCTGGCTGGACGACCGCAAGTGGGCGTACGTCCGCCTCGAGGGTCGTGCCTTCGGCGACGTTCCCCTGAACCTGGAGTACAAGCTCGAGGTCTGGGACTCCCCGAACTCGGCCGGTGTCATCATCGACGCCCTGCGCGCTGCCAAGATCGCCAAGGACCGCGGCATCGGTGGCCCGATCCTGTCGGCCTCCTCGTACTTCATGAAGTCCCCGCCGGTCCAGTACTTCGACGACGAGGCCTTCGCCAACGTCGAGAAGTTCATCAAGGGCGAGGTCGAGCGCTAGGGAGACCGAGCGCCGAGCGTCGGCCGGGCATCACGCCGCGACGCTGACACTGCTCCTGCCAGGGCGGTTGAGGGTCCCCGGGTCGCACGACCCGGGGACCCTCCGCCATATGTGAGGCTGTGCCCCATGTCCGTCGTCCGCGATCTGCGCGTCCTGCTGCGCTTCGGGAACTTCCGGCGCCTGCTGGGCGTGAGGTTGCTCTCCCAGGGAGCCGACGGAGTCTTCCAGGTGGGCCTCGCCACCTATGTCGTCTTCTCACCGGAGAAGCAGACCTCGGCGTCCGCGATCGCCTCCGCGATGGCGGTGCTCCTGCTGCCGTACTCCCTGGTGGGCCCCTTCGCCGGTGTTCTGCTGGACCGCTGGCGCCGACGTCAGGTCCTGCTGTACGGCAATCTGCTGCGCACCCTGCTGGCCACGGTGACTGCGGCCCTGATGGTCGGCCGTGTCCCGGACTGGCTCTTCTACGTCTCCGCCCTGTGCGTCACCGCCGTCAACCGCTTCGTCCTCGCGGGACTGTCCGCCGCGCTGCCCCGTGTGGTGGACACCGAACGTCTGGTGATGGCCAACTCGCTCTCCCCGACCGCCGGAACGCTGGCCGCGACCGCAGGCGGCGGCCTCGCCTTCGCCGTCCGGCTGGTGGTCTCGGACTCCGATGCCGCCGTGGTGCTGCTGGGCGCCACGCTGTATCTGTGCGCGGCCCTCGCGTCGCTGCGGATGCCACCCCATCTGCTGGGCCCCGACAGCGCGTTGGTGCACCCCAGGCTGACGGCGGCGCTGAGCGGCACCGCCCACGGGCTCGCGGCCGGTGTACGGCATCTCGCCGAACCACGCAGGAGGGAGGCCGCCTGGGCGCTGGCCTCGATGACGCTGATGCGGTTCTGCTACGGCGCCCTGACCGTCATGGTCCTGATGCTCTGCCGGTACGCCTGGTCGTCCGACTCGAATGAGGGGCTGGCGCTGCTGGGCCTCGCGGTGGCCGTCTCCGGAGCGGGTTTCTTCGCGGCGGCCGTGGTGACACCGTCGGCGGTGGGCCGGCTCGGGCCGGGCCGTTGGATCGTCGTCTGCTCGGCGGCCGCTGCCGTTCTGGAGCTCGCCCTGTTCCTGTCCTTCACCGAAGTCGCCCTGTTCATCGCCGCGTTCGTCCTCGGCCTCGTCACCCAGGGGGCCAAGATCGCCACGGACACGGTCGTGCAGTCCTCCGTCGACGACGGCTTCCGTGGCCGGGTCTTCTCCTTGTACGACGTCCTCTTCAACGTCGCCTTCGTCGGTGCCGCCGCGGTGGCCGCCGTGATGCTCCCCCCGGACGGCCGCTCGGTGGCACTGGTGGTGTTCGTGGCGGCGGTCTACGGCGCGGTTGCGCTGGCTATGGCCCGCTTTGAGCACCGGTAAGTGTCACATCAAAGCCACAGAGTCCCCTCGAGAGAGCAAAGTCACCAGTGGGGCCCGGTAACTTACCTGGGTCTTACTTCTGATCAGCACATCCATGTCCTAGGGGGACTTCCACCGTGACAACTCCGCCGCCGCAGGGCCAGAACCCGTACGCCCAGACGCCTCCCCCGCCCGCGGGGCAGCAGCCGGTCCCGCCGCAGGGAGCTCCCTACGCTCCGTTCCCCAACCAGGGTGGCGCTCCGGTTCCGCCTCCGGCCGCTCCAGCCAAGAGCGCCGGCAAGAAGGTCATGCGCATAGTCGGCGTGATCGTCGTCGCCGTCATCATCGGTCTCATCAAGTTCGGCATCGGCTTCTGGGCCAGCGAGACCGACGCGGAGACCACCTCGGTGGGCGCCTGCATGCACAACGACGGCTCGGACAGCAACGCCGACCTCAACGAGGTCGACTGCTCCTCCAGCGACGCCCAGTACAAGGTCGTCAAGAAGTTCGACGACACCAGTGACGACAAGAAGTGCGAGGCAGTCACGGAGGCGACGGTCTCCTACATCCAGTCCGGCGGCGGCCACGACGTCGTTCTCTGCCTGAGCGAAATCAAGTAAGGCACTTGGGGGGCATGAGGCAGGGGCGGTGTTTCACGTGAAACACCGCCCCTGCCTCATACAGAACGGGGGCATGTTTCACGTGAAACATGCCCCCGTTTCGCACACCGTCAGCTCTGCTGACGCTCCGCGCGCGGTCAGCTCTGCTCGGCCCACCACTCCTTGAGCGCCGCCACCGCCGCGTCGAACTCCATCGGCCCGTGCTCCAGCCGAAGCTCCAGGAGATGCTTGTACGCCTGCCCGACGGCCGGGCCGGGACCCACGCCCAGGATCTCCATGATCTGGTTGCCGTCGAGGTCGGGCCGGATGGAGTCCAGCTCCTCCTGCTCCTTCAGCTGCTCGATGCGCTCCTCCAGGCCGTCGTAGGCCCGCGACAGCGCGGCTGCCCGGCGCTTGTTCCGCGTGGTGCAGTCCGAGCGGGTCAGCTTGTGCAGGCGATCGAGAAGAGGGCCGGCGTCCCGGACATAGCGGCGGACGGCCGAGTCCGTCCACTCTCCGGTGCCGTAGCCGTGGAAGCGCAGATGGAGTTCAACCAGCCGTGAGACGTCTTTCACCAGCTCGTTGGAGTACTTGAGCGCGGTCATGCGCTTCTTGGTCATCTTCGCCCCGACCACTTCGTGGTGGTGGAACGAGACCCGGCCGTCCGTCTCGAAACGCCGCGTACGCGGTTTGCCGATGTCGTGCAGCAGCGCGGCCAGCCGGAGGGTGAGGTCGGGACCGTCCGCCTCCAGCGCGATCGCCTGCTCCAGGACGATCAGGGTGTGCTCGTAGACGTCCTTGTGCCGGTGGTGCTCGTCACTCTCCAGACGCAGCGCCGGAAGCTCGGGAAGCACATGATCGGCCAGCCCCGTGTCGACGAGCAGGCTCAGCCCCTTGCGCGGGTGCGCGGACAGGATGAGCTTGTTCAGCTCGTCCCGCACCCGCTCGGCCGAGACGATCTCGATCCGGTCGGCCATCTCCTTCATCGCGGCGACGACCTCGGGGGCGACCTCGAAGTCGAGCTGGGCCGCGAAGCGCGCGGCCCGCATCATCCGCAGCGGGTCGTCGGAGAAGGAGTCCTGCGGAGTGCCCGGAGTGCGCAGCACGCGGGCCGCGAGGTCGGCACGGCCGCCGTGCGGATCGATGAACTCCTTCGCCGGCAGCGCCACGGCCATCGCGTTCACCGTGAAGTCACGGCGGACGAGATCCTCCTCGATGGAGTCGCCGTAGGAGACCTCGGGCTTGCGCGAGGTCCGGTCGTACGCCTCGGAGCGGTAGGTGGTCACCTCGATCTGGTAGCCGTCCTTCTGCGCCCCGACCGTGCCGAACGCGATCCCGACCTCCCACAGGGCGTCCGCCCAGGGCCGGACGATCTTCAGTACGTCCTCGGGACGGGCGTCGGTCGTGAAGTCCAGATCGTTGCCGAGCCGGCCTAGCAGCGCGTCCCGGACCGACCCGCCGACCAGGGCGAGGGAGAACCCGGCCTCCTGGAAACGGTGGGCGAGCTCATCGGCGACAGGAGCGACCCGCAGCAGTTCACTGACCGCGTGGTGCTGCCCCTGGCTCAGGGCGCTGGAGGTGTCTTCGTTGGCGTTCGGCACAACAGAAGAGGGTACGTGGCCGGGGCGACCGGAGGCGTCCGCATTAATCACGCGCAGACATCCCGGCCGATACGCTCGCAGAGTGCGCCTTTGTGAACCTAGATCGAAGGTTCTCTTCTATATCGGCAGATAGGGGTCCGGCCTGCCGGCACTCCCCGATCTTGTAGTGCAGTCCGCGGCACTTCCCCTCAGCGCACATCGTTACCATGCGTGGACGCACATTCCAACGACCACTGACGACGACGAGGGACGGGCGAGCGCGTGGCCGAGGCGGCAGACTTCCAGGGGACCAGTCCCTCACCTGCCCGCCGGTTGCTGCGGTGCACCGGAGCACTGCTCGCCGGGGCACCGTTGCTGGCCGGTCTGCTCCAGCTGCCCGCTGCCGCCTCGGCGCAGGCAGCGGTACAGGGCTCCGCGAAGGCGGCCTCCGGCTCCCGCGCCGTGTCCGTCGCCGTCGACACGCTCACCCCGTCCGTGCCGACCGACGGGGACACCGTGACCGTCTCCGGCACGGTGACGAACAACGGCAAGCAGGCGGTCAGCGACGCCCATGTGGGCCTGCGGGTGGGCTCCGTGCTGACCACCCGCTCGGCGATCGACGCCACCGCCGACCGCACCGGTTACTCCGGCGCGGACGGCTCGGAGGTCGGCGGCTCGTACGTGCAGGAGTTCCCCGAGCTCGCCCCGGGCGTCGCGCAGCACTTCAGCATCTCCGTGCCGGTCGACAAGCTGGACCTCGGCAAGGACGGCATCTACCCGCTCGGCGTCTCCCTCTCCGGGCAGACGGCCGCACAGCCGTGGGAGCAGGTGCTGGGCATCCAGCGGACGTTCCTGCCGTGGCAGCCGGACGAGGCGGACACGAAGACGAAGACGACGGTGCTGTGGCCGCTGATCTCGACCGTCCACATGACGGCGGAGACCGGCTCGAACGAGCAGCAGACACCGGTGTTCCTCGACGACGACCTGGCCCAGGAGATCTCCCCGGGCGGTCGTCTCGACCAGCTGCTGTCCCTGGGCAAGAGCCTGGACGTCACCTGGGTGATCGACCCGGACCTGCTCGCCTCCGTCGACGCCATGACCCGCAGCTACAAGGTGCGGGGCCCCGAGGACACCACCACGGCGGGCACCCACCAGGCGATCGCCAAGGCGTGGCTGGCCGAACTCCAGAAGGCGGTGGTGGACAAGGACGTCGTCGCCCTGCCCTTCGCCGACCCCGACCTGGCGGCCCTCGCCCACAACGGGACAAGCGTCACAGGCTCACTCAGTCACCTCAAGGCGGCCTCCGACGTGGTCGCCAACACGGTGGAGCCGATTCTCCATGTGACACCGAACACAGACTTCGCCTGGCCCGTCGACGGCGCCGTCGACCCGTCGATCGTCAAGGTCGCCACCTCCGCGGGCGCCGACAAGGTGATCGCGCGCAGCGACAGCCTGGTGGAGACCGGTGGCCTGTCCTACACCCCCTCGGCCGCCCGCCCCCTCGGCGGCGGCACCACGGCGGTGGTCGCGGACTCACGGCTGTCCAAGGCGTTCCAGGGCGATCTGACGAAAGCCTCGGACTCCACGCTCGCCGTGCAGCGGTTCCTGGCCCAGAGCCTCGCGCTCAACCTCCAGACCGACAAACAGCGCAGCATCGTCGTGGCACCGCAGCGCATGCCGTCCGGCACCCAGGCGCAGGCGATGGCCGCGGCCCTGAGCGCCCTCCAGAGCGGGAACTGGTCCCAGTCGCAGGAGCTCACGGCGGCCGCCAAGGCCAAGCCGGACCCGGGCGCCACCACCAAGATCCCCTCGGCGTCGAAGTACCCCTCCGCGCTGCGCAGGAAGGAACTGCCGCGGTCGGCCTTCGCGCAGATCGCCGGCACGCAGGACACGCTCGACAACTTCCAGGTGATCCTCACCGACGAGTCCCGGGTCGTGACCCCGTTCGGCCGGGCGCTGAACCGTGAGATGTCCACGTCGTGGCGTGGCCTGCCGGTCGAGGCAAGCACCTTCCGCCAGGACGTCGAGAGCTACCTCGACACGCTCACCGCCCAGGTCAAGCTGATCGACAAGTCCGACACCAAACTCTCCGGACGCAGCGCCACGATCCCCGTGACGGTGCAGAACAATCTGGTGCAGGGCGTCGACCATCTGGTGCTGCGGCTCACCTCGACCAACTCGACCCGGCTGAAGATCAGCGGCAAGCCCTACTCCGAGCAGCCCATCGCGGTCTCCGGCGGGCACAGCCAGACGGTGAAGTTCCCCACGTCCGCCAACGTCAACGGCCAGACCACGGTGATCGCCCAGCTGTACACGCAGGACGGCCAGGAGTACGGCGCACCGGTGACCTTCGACGTGAAGGTCACCGAGATCACGGCCACGGTGATGCTGGTCATCGGCGGTGGCGTCCTGCTTCTGGTCCTCGCCGGGTTCCGCATGTACACCCAGCGCAAGCGCGCGGCGGCCCGCGAGGGCCAGGAGGACGGCCCCGACGAGGGCGGTGAGGGCGGCGGGGCCGACGAGCCGACCGAGGGCCCGTTGAACCCCGAGGGGCCCCGCAGCCGTCTCAAGGAAGAGTCCGGCAGCCGGTCCGGGGAAGACGCCCCGGAGCAGCCGAGTGACCCGACGCCGGACACCGCAGCGGAAAGCGTCGACCCGTCCGGCACGGGTGAGAGAGTGGACCGTTGAGGATGTCGTGGCCGGTGGGCCCGGGACGATGAGGTGGGGTAAACCATGAACGCGCCGTACGACGGTGACCGCGGCCAGGCCGCGGGCGGCTCGGGCCACCCCGAGGGCCCGCCGCCCGAGCATGGCCAGGTGCCGCCGCAGCACCCGGCGGACATGTACCTCCAGGACGCCTACGACCAGGACCCCTACCGGGCACAGGACCTCTCCGCCCAGGATCCGGTCGCCGAGGCGCTCTACGACCGTGCCGCGCACCCTCCGCCGCCGCCGGGCACGTACGAGCCGCAGCAGCCGCTGTACGGCCAGCCGCAGCAGTCGCCGTACGCTCCCGACCCGCGGGTCTGGGCACAGCCCCCCGCGCCGGAGCCGGCCGGTCCGACCCAGTACCTGCCCTTCGGCGAGGACCCCCGAACCACCCAGTTCGTGGGCGTCGACGACCTGGTGACCCGGGCCGGTGAGGAGCGTCACGAGACGGACGCCTTCGCCCACCTCTTCCAGGACCAGCAACAGGGCTCCGTACGCCCGCAGGTGGACGCCATGGCCGCGCCCGGACCTGCCACCTCCCCGGTGGCGGCTCAGGGGCCCGTGGGGCACCACCAGGCACCGGCGACGCCGCCCGCGGCCGAGGCTCCCGCGCCGGCTCCCGCCGCGAAGAAGGGCGGGCGGGCCTCGGGCCTGCTGAAGTCGAGCGCCGTCATGGCCGCGGGCACGATGGTCTCCCGCCTCACCGGCTTCGTCCGCTCCGCGCTGATCGTCTCCGCCCTCGGTCTCGGCCTGCTCGGCGACTCTTTCCAGGTCGCCTACCAGCTGCCGACGATGATCTACATCCTGACCGTCGGCGGTGGCCTCAACTCGGTCTTCGTCCCGCAGCTCGTGCGGGCGATGAAGGAGGACGAGGACGGCGGCGAAGCCTTCGCCAACCGACTGCTGACCCTGGTGATGGTGGCACTCGGCCTGCTCACGGCGCTGGCGATGTTCGCCGCACCGCTGCTGGTCCGCATGCTCTCGATCCCGGTCGCCAACGACCCCGCGGCCAACGGCGTCGCCGTCACCTTCACCCGTTACTTCCTGCCCTCGATCTTCTTCATGGGCGTGCACGTGGTGATGGGGCAGATCCTCAACGCACGCGGCCGGTTCGGCGCGATGATGTGGACCCCGGTCCTGAACAACATCGTCATCATCGTGACCCTCGGCATGTTCATCTGGGTCTACGGCACCGCGGGCAGCTCGGGGATGACGGCGGGCAACATCCCGCCGGAGGGTCAGCGACTGCTCGGCATCGGTGTCCTGCTCGGCCTCGTCGTCCAGGCCCTCGCGATGATCCCGTACCTGCGGGAGACCGGCTTCCGGCTGCGGCTGCGCTTCGACTGGAAGGGCCACGGCCTCGGCAAGGCCGCGATGCTCGCCAAGTGGACGGTGCTGTTCGTCCTCGCCAACCAGGCGGGCGCCATGGTCGTCACTCAGCTGTCCACCGCCGCCGGCAAGGACTCCGGCGTCGCGGGCACCGGCTTCGCCGCCTATGCCAACGCCCAGCTGATCTGGGGCCTGCCGCAGGCCATCATCACCGTCTCCCTGATGGCCGCGCTGCTGCCGCGGATCTCCCGCTCGGCGGCCGAGGGGGACGGCGGCGCCGTCCGCGACGACATCTCCCAGGGTCTGCGCACCACGGCGGTCGCGATCGTGCCCATCGCCTTCGGCTTCCTCGCGCTCGGCATCCCGATGTGCACGCTGATCTTCGGCTCCTCGGGCACCAGCGAGGCCACCAACATGGGCTTCATGCTGATGGCCTTCGGCCTCGGTCTGATCCCCTACTCCGTGCAGTACGTGGTCCTGCGTGCCTTCTACGCCTACGAAGACACCAGGACCCCCTTCTACAACACGGTCATCGTGGCCGCGGTCAACGCGGGTGCCTCGCTGCTGTGCTACTTCCTGGTCCCGGCGCGCTGGGCCGTGGTCGGCATGGCCGCCGCGTACGGCCTGGCCTACGCCATCGGCGTCGGCATCGCCTGGCACCGGCTGCGCAAGCGTCTGGGCGGCGACCTGGACGGCACTCGGGTGCTGCGCACCTACGCGCGGCTGTGCATCGCCTCGGTACCGGCCGCCCTGCTGGCGGGAGCGGCCTGCTACGGCATCGCGCAGACGATCGGCCAGGGGGCCGCGGGTTCCTTCGCCGCTCTGCTGGTCGGCGGTGTCGTTCTGCTCGGCGTCTTCTACCTGGCGGCCCGCCGCATGCGCATCGAGGAACTCAACTCCCTCGTCGGCATGGTGCGCGGGCGCCTGGGGCGCTGAAGTGGGGGTAGGCGCACAACCATCGTGCGCCATCGTGTGTCGTGCATAGCAGCGGACTGTGGGCACAATTGGATTCGACGTCGTAGGGCGCGCAATGGATGGGGAGGCAGGGACGACGGTGGCAGAACGTAGTACGGCTGCCGTCGACGTGGCAGACAACGGTGGCGACAAGCCGCCGGCCGCGCAGGCGGACCAGTCCACGGCCGACGGGGTGGCCCAGAACCGGGAGCGGGACACGGACATCGACGAGGCACAGGGGAGTGGCGGGACCGAGAGTCCCGAGAAGGCCTCACCGCCCGAACTGCACAGCGGCCACAAACTCGCCAGGCGGTACCGCCTCGAAGAGTGCGTCACCCGTCTGGACGGATTCAGCAGTTGGCGCGCGGTCGACGAGAAACTTCGTCGCGCCGTCGGCGTCCACATCCTGCCGGCGGACCATACGCGGGCCCGTTCGGTACTGGCCGCCGCCCGTTCGTCGGCACTGCTGGGTGATCCCCGGTTCGTGCAGGTACTGGACGCCGTCGAGGAGAACGACCTCGTCTATGTCGTCCACGAGTGGCTGCCCGACGCGACCGAGCTGACCGCGCTGCTGTCCGCCGGCCCGCTGGAGCCGCACGACGCCTACCAGATGGTCAGCCAGATCGCCGGGGCGATGGCCGCGGCCCACCGTGAGGGGCTCGCGCATCTGCGCCTGAACCCCAACGCGGTGCTGCGCACCTCCACCGGGCAGTGGCGCATCCGCGGCCTCGCCGTGAACGCCGCGCTGCGCGGCATCAGTTCCGACACCCCGCAGCGCACGGACACCGAGGCGATCGGTGCCCTGCTGTACGCGGCCCTCACCCAGCGCTGGCCGTACGAGAACGACGCCTACGGCCTGTCCGGCCTGCCCAAGGACGTCGGCCTCATCGCACCCGACCAGGTGCGTGCCAACATCCACCGCGGGCTGTCCGAACTGGCCATGCGCGCGCTCGCCAACGACGGCGCCACGGCATCCCGTCACGAGGCCGCGTGCACGACGCCCGAGGAGCTGGTGAAGGCGATCGGCGAGATGCCCCGCATCCGTCCGCCGGAGCCGGCGTTCACGGGACCGCCCGAGTACCAGCGCACGACGTACCAGCAGGGCACCTACGGGCGCCCTGCAGCGCATCCGGGGGTCACCCAGACGCTGCCACCGACCCCGCCGCCGCCATTGCAGAGCCGTACCGGCAAGGCTCTGAAGTGGGCTGTCTCGGCGCTTCTGATCGCCGCTCTCGGCCTGGGCAGCTGGCAGCTGGCGGACGCCCTGATGGACCAGAGCAACTCGCCCGACGACACCAGTCAGACGACGGACGACGGCGACAAGGCCAGTGAGTCGCCCAGGCCCGACCCCAAGCCGATCACCATCCGGGATGCGACGGAGTACTACCCGGACGGCAAGCCCCAGCACGCCAACGAAGTGAAGCTCACCTATGACGGCGACCCTTCCACCTACTGGCGTTCGTACCGGTTCTCCGACGGGCCCGAGCTCGCTCCCTACAAGGAGGGCGTGGGCATCGTCTACGACCTGGGCTCCGCCCAGAGCGTGTCGGAAGCCTCGATAGGACTGGACTACGGCGGCGACCACACGACGGTGTCCCTGTATGCCACCGATTCGCTGTCGTCGTCGGCACCTCTCAGCTCCATGACGCAGTTCGCCAAGGGCCAGACCTCGGGCACCGAGCTGAAGATCACGGCCAAGAAGGCGGTGAAGACCCGGTACGTGCTCGTCTGGATGACTGCCATGCCCTATTCGGGCCAGAAGGGGTACAGCGGTCCCGGCTACAAGCAGGCCATCACCGATGTGAAGTTCGCGGGCTGACGTCTCGCCGAAGGGGGAGGGGGTCCGATGGCAGATGGCACCGCGTACGGCGACAGAAGCGATCAGGACCTCCTCACCCTCCATACGGAGGGTGATCCGGACGCCTTCGGTGAGCTCGTACGGCGCCATCGCGACCGCCTCTGGGCGGTCGCGCTGCGCACTCTGGGCGACCGCGAGGAGGCCGCTGACGCCGTCCAGGACGCCCTCGTCTCCGCCTACCGGGCCGCCCACACCTTCCGCGGTCAGTCGGCTGTCACGACGTGGCTGCATCGCATCACGGTGAACGCCTGTCTCGACCGTGCCCGTAAGGCGGCCTCCCGCAAGACCTCGCCGGTCGACGACACCGAGCGTCTGGAACAGCTGCTGGAGCCGCACGAGTCGGCCTCGGCCCCCGCCGAGCGCAACGATCTGCACCGCGAGCTCCTGGAGGCGCTGGGGACGCTCCCGCCCGATCAGCGGGCCGCTCTCGTCCTGGTCGACATGCAGGGCTACCCCGTCGCCGAGGCCGCCCGTGTGCTCGACGTACCGACCGGGACGGTGAAGAGCCGCTGCGCCCGGGGCAGAGCCAGACTCCTGCCCCTGCTCACTCATCTGCGGCCGGAAAAAGCCGGTGACGACAGCTCTGTGAGCCAGGGGCGGAACCGGGCGGAGGGGACATCCGTCCCACCGGCAGCGGGACCGCACGAGAAGGATTCCCGTGATCCGGGATCAAGCGACTCAGCTGCTGTGAAGGGCGGAGGTGGGCGAGCGTGACATCCACGACGGACATGGCCGGGCACCCGGATGTCGCGGAGATCTCCGACCTCACCGAAGGTCTGCTGTCACCGGCCCGCACCGCGCAGGTACGCCGGCATCTGAACAGGTGCGAGCTCTGCGCGGATGTCCACGCCTCCTTGGAGGAGATCCGGGAACTGCTCGGGACGGTCCCCGGACCGCCCCGTATGCCCGCCGAGGTCGCGGCCCGTATCGACGCCGCTCTCGCCGCCGAGGCGCTGCTCGACGCCACGGCACCCACTGCGGGCGGCCTCTCGGCACCGACGGCCCCTCCTCGGTCCGCTCGGCCCGTTGGGGACAGCACGCGTGTTTCACGTGAAACATCGGCTACCACGGACCGCCCCTCGGGCCATGCGCGCACCGCCTCCACCGGACCAGGACGCAGGAGCGGCCGGGTGCGCGGGCGCCGCAGGGTGGTCGTCCTGGGGGTGGCTTGCACGGCCGCCGTCCTGACCCTGGGCGCGATACTGCTGTCCTCCCTCTGGAACAACCCCTCGTCCGGGAACACGGCCCGCGGGCACCAGTCCAAAGCCGCGGACACCTTCTCCGAAGGAAAGCTCGAGGGCCAGGTCGCCACGCTCCTCGCCCAGAGCACAGGCAGCTCGGAAGCCCCGAACAGCCTCGGTGCGGAGTCCGCTCCCGGCACGGTGAAACCGAAGATCCTCCGCCAGGCCACGATCCCGCCCTGCATCCAGAAGGGCATCGGTCGCAACGACGCGGCACTCGCGACCGAGCAGGGCATCTATCAGGGCACGGACGCCCTCCTCGTGGTGCTTCCCAACCCCTCCGACAGCACCCGGGTCACCGTCTACATCGTGGATGCGACCTGTCTGAGTCGGCCGTCGGCCGCCCCCGCCAAGGTGCTGCTCACCCACTCCTACACACGCTCCTGAGCCCGCACACCGCGCCTCAGGCCTCTCTCCTTCCTCTGTGGTGTCCCGTTCGGTGACGCGTCTGGGTGTGCCCGGACACAGCGGGAATGCGCGCCCCTTAGGATCCGTTGGGTGGGGTGAGAGTCTCGACAGGGTCTCCACCGGCCGTACGACGCAGTCCAGAGACGAGGAATCAAGTCGTGAGCGACGTCCGTAACGTGATCATCATCGGTTCGGGGCCCGCCGGCTACACGGCGGCGCTGTACACCGCACGCGCGTCGCTGAAGCCGCTGGTGTTCGAGGGCGCCGTCACCGCGGGTGGCGCACTGATGAACACCACCGAGGTGGAGAACTTCCCCGGCTTCCGCGACGGGATCATGGGCCCCGAGCTCATGGACAACATGCGTGCCCAGGCCGAGCGCTTCGGCGCCGAGCTGGTTCCGGACGATGTCGTCTCCGTCGACCTGACCGGTGACATCAAGACCGTCACGGACACCTCGGGCACGATCCACAAGGCCAAGGCCGTCATCGTCACCACCGGCTCGCAGCACCGCAAGCTCGGTCTGCCCAACGAGGACGCGCTCTCCGGCCGCGGCGTCTCGTGGTGCGCCACCTGTGACGGGTTCTTCTTCAAGGACCAGGACATCGCCGTGATCGGCGGCGGTGACACCGCGATGGAGGAGGCGACCTTCCTCTCCCGGTTCGCCAAGTCCGTGACGATCGTGCACCGCCGTGACACCCTGCGCGCCTCCAAGGCGATGCAGGAGCGTGCCTTCGCCGACCCGAAGATCAAGTTCGTCTGGGACAGCGAGGTCGCCGAGATCCACGGCGACCCGAAGCTGGCCGGCCTGAAGCTGCGCAACCTCAAGACCGGCGAGCTGTCCGACCTGGCGGTCACCGGCCTGTTCATCGCGATCGGCCACGACCCGCGTACCGAGCTGTTCAAGAGCCAGCTCGACCTCGACGACGAGGGCTACCTCAAGGTCGCCGCACCGTCCACGCGAACCAACCTGACAGGTGTCTTCGCCGCCGGTGACGTGGTCGACCACACCTACCGCCAGGCGATCACCGCTGCCGGCACCGGCTGCTCCGCCGCCCTCGACGCCGAGCGCTTCCTCGCCGCTCTGGCCGACGAAGAGCAGGCCGAGCCCGAGACGACCTCTGTCTGACCCCCATCCTCCCCACGCATAACCAGTAAGGAGCCCGCTGTGGCCGGCACTCTGAAGAACGTGACTGACGCCTCCTTCGATGAGGACGTCCTCAAGAGCGACAAGCCCGTCCTGGTGGACTTCTGGGCCGCCTGGTGCGGTCCCTGCCGCCAGATCGCGCCCTCGCTCGAGGCGATCGCCGCCGAGTACGGCGAGAAGATCGAGGTCGTCAAGCTCAACATCGACGAGAACCCGGACACGGCTGCCAAGTACGGCGTCATGTCGATCCCGACGCTGAACGTCTACCAGAACGGCGAGGTCGCCAAGACCATCGTCGGCGCGAAGCCTAAGGCCGCGATCGTCCGCGACCTTGAGGACTTCATCGCCGAGTAGCGTGCGAAGCCGTCTCATCGACGGCGCATGTTTCACGTGAAACACGAATGGGCCAACCCCGATGGGTTGGCCCATTCTCATATCGGCCGTAGCTACAGCGGCCGCAGCGCCGGCTCCTTCTGCACTGCTCCCAGCAAGCGGTCCAGCGCCATCTCCACGTCTTCCTTCCAGGAGAGCGTCGTCCGCAGCTCCAGCCGCAGTCGCGGATACGTGGGATGCGGGCGGACCGTCTTGAAGCCCACGGCGAGCAGATGGTCGGCAGGGAGCACGCAGGCCGGCTCCTTCCAGCGGGCGTCACCGAAGGCTTCGATCGCCTTGAAGCCACGACGCAACAGATCCTTGGCCACCGTCTGCACCATCACCCGGCCCAGCCCCTGCCCCTGGTAACCCGGCATGATGAAGGCGGTCATCAACTGCACGGCGTCCGGCGAGGCGGGACTTGTGGGAAAGGCCGTGGAGCGGGGCACATAAGCGGGCGGCGCGTAGACCACGAAGCCCACCGGCACATCGTCGACGTAGACGACCCGACCGCACGATCCCCAGTCCAGGAGGACCCCGGAGATCCAGGCTTCCTTCTCCATAGCGGGTGTACCCGCCTTCAGCGCGGCTTCACCGCTGACAGGATCCAGCTCCCAGAAGACACACGAGCGACAGCGCTGGGGAAGGTCCTGAACGTTGTCCAGCGTGAGCGGTACGAGCCGACGCCCCATGAAGGCTGTTCCTCGCTTCCTTCGCCCGCGGCCTCGCGGGCGGCTGCCAGAACGTTCCGTTCCCTGAGCAAGCTGCCGACGAACCCGCCTACCGCGCCCAGTCCGAGCGCCACGCTCACCAGTCCGGTCCGGCTCATCATTCGCATGGCCCCGGCCTCCCCATCAGAGGTGCTGCCAAAGGTGAATGCGTCTTACCCCCTCGCATCGTATCCACGATGCGATTACGTCGATACCGCCTGAAAGCAAAGAGCAGGCCGTGTTCCGGCATACACCGGACACGACCTGCTCTGGCTGGCCCATGCGGGCTCAGTCCTCCGAGTCGGCGGACTCGCTCTCCTGAAGGTCCTCCTGAAGGTCCTGCTGAAGTACCGGACCCTCGCCCGGAGCGAGCGATCCCAGGATCCGCTCCAGATCCTCCATGGAGGCGAACTCCACGGTGATCTTGCCCTTCTTCTGCCCCAGGTCGACCTTCACCCTGGTCTCGAAGCGGTCCGAGAGACGAGTCGCGAGGTCGGACAGCGCGGGAGAGACCCGCCCTCCGGCTCGCGGTCCCTTGGCTCGCTGTGCCGTCTGCGGCCGCGACCCCATGAGGGTCACGATCTCCTCGACGGCGCGCACCGAGAGACCCTCGGCCACGATCCGGTGAGCCAGACGGTCCTGCTCCTCCGAGTCGTCGACCGAGAGCAGTGCCCGGGCGTGTCCGGCGGAGAGCACCCCGGCGGCCACACGGCGCTGGACGGCCGGCGAGAGCTTGAGTAGACGCAGGGTGTTGGAGACCTGAGGGCGGGACCGGCCGATGCGGTCAGCCAGCTGGTCGTGGGTGCAGTTGAAGTCCTTCAGCAACTGGTCATAGGCCGCCGCCTCTTCCAGCGGATTCAGCTGCGCCCGGTGCAGGTTCTCCAGGAGCGCGTCCAGGAGAAGCTTTTCGTCGTCCGTGGCCCGCACGATCGCCGGGATCGCCTCAAGCCCCGCCTCGCGGCAGGCCCTCCAGCGCCGCTCGCCCATGATGAGCTCATAGCGCGCGGGACCCAGCTGACGCACGACGACCGGCTGAAGGAGACCGACCTCCTTGATGGAGGTGATCAGCTCCTGAAGGGCGTCCTCGTCGAATACCTCACGCGGCTGCCGAGGGTTCGGCGTGATGAAGTCGAGTGGGAGCTCGGCGAAGTGTGCACCCACCGGAGGCGCGGGCGTGTCCGCGGAACCGCTCAGCGGCAGATCGTCTGTTTCACGTGAAACAGACGGCAGCGTGGCCACCTTGGCCGCGGCCACACCGCGGTCCGCGGTCAGCACCGGAGCCGGCCCGGAAGCCGCGGCTGCGGCTCCCCCTATGGCAGGCGGAGCCTGTGTCATCTCCGTCGGCGCAGCAGGGATCAGCGCGCCGAGCCCGCGGCCCAGCCCCCTCCGTCGCTCACTCACTGGATCCCCTCCACCATGTTCGGGTCGCTCGGAGCGCCGATGTGGGCGTGCGTCGCGTCGTACCGGACGCCCACACCCCTCAGCGCGATTTCTCGTGCCGCCTCAAGATAGGAGAGGGCACCACTCGATCCTGGATCGTAGGTCAGCACCGTCTGCCCATAGCTCGGCGCCTCGGAGATACGGACCGAGCGGGGAATGCTCGTCCGCAGCACCTCCTCACCGAAGTGGGTGCGCACCTCTTCCGCGACCTGGGACGCCAGGCGGGTCCGGCCGTCGTACATGGTGAGCAGGATGGTCGACACGTGCAGGACGGGGTTGAGGTGCCCCCGTACCAGGTCGACATTGCGCAGCAGCTGCCCCAGACCTTCCAGCGCGTAGTACTCGCACTGGATCGGGATGAGGACCTCTTGGCCCGCGACCATCGCGTTGACCGTCAGCAGACCGAGCGAGGGCGGGCAGTCGATGAGGATGTAGTCCAGCGGCTGCTCATACGCCTGGATCGCCCGCTGAAGGCGGCTCTCGCGCGCCACCAGGGACACGAGCTCGATCTCGGCACCGGCGAGATCGATCGTGGCGGGGGCACAGAAGAGCCCCTCGACATCCGGAACGGGCTGGACGACCTCGGCCAGAGGCTTGCTGTCGACCAGGACGTCATAGATGGACGGGACCTCTGCGTGATGGTCGATCCCCAGGGCAGTGGATGCATTGCCCTGCGGGTCGAGGTCGATCACGAGGACACGGCCACCGTGCAGGGCCAGGGAAGCGGCAAGGTTGACGGTGGTCGTCGTCTTGCCGACGCCACCCTTCTGGTTGGCCACGACCATGACACGGGTCTGGTGGGGCCGTGGCAGACCCTCGCCGGCGCGGCCGAGCGCCTCCACCGCCAATTGGGCAGCACGACCGATCGGTGTGTCGTCCATGGGGGGCGGTGTTTCACGTGAAACATCCTCCCCCATCGACTCGGTACGGGGACCGGGGACCGGATCGGTCATCGGTCCCGCGATGTTGGCGTCGGACCGCAAGGATTCACTCTCCTCGACTTCAAGCTCGCAATGAACAGAGCCTCCCATGTCTTCGGGGTCGTGAACCAGTGAGCCCTGGGGTTCTGTGGAGAAATCCACCTCTGTGGACAACTCCGTGCCCCCCGCGAGGGACATCTCGGCCCTGGAGGCAGGGGCCTCGCTGCGGGATCCAAGAGGCTTACGGTCGCGAGGTTGGGCTGCGGCGTGGCTTCGGCCGATGATTCCGTGCAGCAGGGAGCGATGTTTCACGTGAAACAAGATGCACAGCGGTTGCGGCCGGGCCTTCGCGACACTCCGGGCCGCGTAGACGGGGAAGCTTGTGTGGAGTAGGTCTCACCCTCACGAAGGATCAGAGACACTCATCACAGTGGACGTCAGTACTAGCGGCGACGCCGCGTTCGGCTCGTCCGGGCAGCCTTCGCACGCTTCGCCGCGAACCGTACGCCGCCGGGGCTTTCCCCGACCTCGACCCGGACCACCGTGGACAGCGGGTCCACCACACCCTCGCCCACATGCAGGATGGACGTCTCCACGGCGCCGAGCTTGCTCAGCGCGGTCGCCGCGCTCTTGAGCTCCTCCTCCGCGGTGTCGCCCTTGAGCGCCAGCATCTCCCCGTACGGCCGCAGCAGCGGGATGCCCCAGGTGGCCAGCCGGTCGAGCGGAGCCACGGCCCGGGCCGTCACGACATGGACCGGCTGAACCTTGCCCATGACCTCCTCCGCGCGACCACGGACCACGGTCACATGGTCGAGCCCCAGGAGTTCCACCACCTCGGTCAGGAAGTTCGTACGCCGCAGCAGGGGCTCCAGAAGGGTGATCTTCAGGTCCTCCCGTACCAGCGCCAGCGGGATACCGGGCAGACCCGCGCCCGAACCGACGTCGCACACCGTCACGCCCTCGGGTACGACCTCGGAAAGCACCGCACAGTTCAGCAGGTGCCTCTCCCACAGGCGTGGCACCTCCCGTGGGCCGATCAGCCCACGCTGGACTCCTGCCTCAGCCAGGAGCTCGGCGTACCGGACCGCATCATCGAAGCGATCGCCGAATACCTCACGCGCCTGTTCGGGCGCGGAGGGGAGCTCCGCTGCCTCCGTCACGGGGGACCGTCCTTCCGTACCGCATCGGCGCTCCGAGCGCCGACCACCAGAACCATCAGGCTGACAAAGATCGGCCCCGCCTGCGCAACAGACGGGGCCGGAGAGATGTACGTACCGAATCAGTTGGGCAGTACGACGACGAACCGCTGCGGCTCCTCGCCCTCGGACTCGCTGCGCAAGCCCGCCGCCTTGACCGCGTCGTGCACGACCTTGCGCTCGAACGGGGTCATCGGCTTCAGCTTCACCGGCTCACCGGTGCTCTTCGCCTCGGCCGCGGACTTGGCCCCGAGCTCGGAGAGCTCGGCACGCTTCTGCGCGCGGTAGCCGGCGATGTCCAGCATCAGTCGGCTGCGGTCCCCGGTCTCCCGGTTCACGGCCAGGCGGGTCAGTTCCTGAAGAGCCTCGAGCACCTCGCCGTCGCGGCCGACCAGCTTCTGAAGATCCCGGCCGCCTGCGTCGCTGATGATCGAGACCGAGGCGCGGTCGGCCTCGACGTCCATGTCGATGTCGCCGTCGAGATCAGCGATGTCCAGCAGACCCTCGAGGTAGTCCGCGGCGATCTCACCCTCCTGCTCCAGGCGGGACAGGGTGTCTGCACCCTCGACAGCGGCGGAGGTGGTGCCTTCCGTCACGGGATGGGCTCCTTCTTACTTCTTGGACGGGGACTTGGGGCGCTGCGGGCCCTTGCGCTGACCGGACTGGGCCCTGCTGCGGCTGTTGCCGTTACCCGGCTTCGAGGCGGGGTTCTTCGCCGCGGCAGCGGGCTTGGCGTCCTGCGGCTCGTCCTGCGGCTCGTCCTCGGACTTGCTCAGCGACGTCGTGGGCTGCTCGGTCTCACCGGCCGGCTTCGCGGTACCGGTCTGACGCTGCGCCTTGGTCTGGCGCTTGGGCTGCTGCCGCTTGGCCACGGGTGCCGTCGACACGCCGTCCTCGGTCTCGAGGGCGACCTGGCTCTCGGCCTTGGCCACGTTGCCGTCGGCCTGCGCCGCGAGACCGGCCTTGCTCAGACCGTTGATGAACTTCCGCTCGAACTCGTTGCGGTCGCGGCCCTTGGACACGATGGCCTTGACGATGGCCTTCTCACGGCGGTTGCGGGTCTTGCCGTGGTTCGTGACGTGCTTGTGCAGGCGCTCCAGGTACGCGGCCTGAGCCTTGGAACCCGGGGTCGGGTTGTTGTGGATCACGTACATCTGCTGGCCCATGGTCCACACGTTGGTGGTCAGCCAGTAGACGAGGACACCGACCGGGAAGTTGATACCGAAGACGGCGAACATGACCGGGAAGACGTACATCAGCATCTTCTGCTGCTGCATGAACGGCGTCTTGACCGTCGTGTCGACGTTCTTGGTCATCAGCTGGCGCTGCGTGTAGAACTGCGAGGCCGACATCAGAACGATCATGATCGCGGTGACGACCCGGACGTTGGTGATGTCGGCGCCGAGCTGGGAGACCGCGGCCGCGCTGTCGGTGAACTTCGCGGCGAGCGGGGCGCCGAAGATGTGCGCCTTACGGGCGCTGGCGAGCAGCTGCTCGTCGATCACACCGATCGTCGTGCCGGTCGCGATGCCGTTGAGCACGTGGTACAGCGCGAAGAAGAACGGAGACTGCGCCAGGATGGGAAGGCACGAGGAGAGCGGGTTGGTACCCGTCTCCTTGTACAGCTTCATCATCTCTTCGGACTGGCGCTGCTTGTCGTTCTTGTAGCGCTCCTGGATCTTCTTCATCTCGGGCTGCAGCGTCTGCATGGCCCGGGTCGCCTTGATCTGCTTCACGAAGAGCGGGATCAGGCAGATGCGGATCAGGATCACCAGGGACACGATGGACAGGCCCCAGGCCCAGCCCGTGTCGGGGCCGAAGACCTTCCCGTACACCGAGTGGAACTGGACGATGACCCAGGAAACGGGTGTCGTGATGAAGCTGAAGAGGCTGGCAATCGTGTCCACTAATCATGCTCCTTGGACATGGGACGGGGTCTCTGCGGCCGGGCTCGAGGGGCGGTCGGACGTCCCCTGTCCCTCGGTGGCCGGTTCGGCGGCGGAGGTCCCGCCCTTGCGTGCGCGCCATGCGTCGCGCAGCAGTTCGTGCCACCGCGGACGCTTGCGCGGCGGAACATGGTCCACGCCACCGAGCGACCACGGGTTGCACCGCAGGATGCGCCAGGCGGTGAGTGCCGTTCCCTTGATCGCGCCGTGCCGGTCGATGGCCGTATAGCCGTAGTGGGAGCACGACGGGTAGTACTTGCAGACCGGTCCCAGCAAGGGACTGATCGTCCACTGGTACAGCTTGATCAGAACCAGCAGCGGGTACTTCATCGCGCGCCCCCTCCCAGCAGCCGCTGAACTGCGGCGTCCAGGTCTCGGGCCAGCTGTGCATGGTCGGCGTCGCCCGCTTCGGGCAGCGCTCGTACGACTACCAGGCTACCGGGGGGAAACAGGGCGACTCGGTCCCGCATCAGATGGCGCAGTCTGCGCTTCACCTTGTTGCGCACGACCGCGCCACCCACGGCCTTGCTCACGACGAAACCCGCACGCGTCTGGGGAGCGCTCTCCCCAGGCGCGTGCGGGTCCGTGACACCGCTACGAAGGTGGACGACGAGGAGCGGGCGTCCTGCCCGACGACCCCGTCGTACTGCGGTCGCGAAGTCCTCGCGCCGCCTCAGCCGATGCTCGGTAGGCAGCACGACGTCACGACCTGTGAAATCAGGCGGACAGGCTGGCGCGACCCTTGCTGCGGCGGTTCGCCAGGATCGCGCGACCGGCACGGGTGCGCATCCGCAGGCGGAAGCCGTGGGTCTTGGCGCGACGACGGTTGTTCGGCTGGAAGGTGCGCTTGCTCACTCGGGGGCTCCAGAAGTCAATCGGTAGTTGCGGGGTGCCGTCCTGGCTGTCACCGTGCGCCCACGAGTAGCTCGCGTTTCGCCCGAGTGCACCGCTTCCCGATCACCGAAACGCGATCTGTGCCCATCGGAGGCAGGCGGCAGCAGCCATCGACAACTCGACCTGGTTACGGTACGCGGGGCTACGCCATCCGGTCAAACCGGCGCTTGCTGAGGGACACTATCCACAGGCTGGGGACAACAACTTGAACCACACCCGCTGCCCTGACTACCGTGGCTGAACTCCGATTCGTTCCCTTGACCCCTGCCCCACCCGATTTGAAATCCCGATCCGTCCCGCAAGCGCAACCGCGTGGGACCCCGTGAGAGAGCGTGCCCTGTGGCTGACGTACCTGCCGATCTTGCCGCAGTGTGGCCACGCGTACTCGAACAACTCCTGGGCGAGGGGCGCGGACAGGGCGTCGAGGTCAAGGACGAGCACTGGATCCGGCGCTGCCAGCCGCTCGCGCTGGTGGCGGACACGGCCCTGCTCGCCGTGCCGAACGAGTTCGCGAAGAACGTGCTCGAAGGACGCCTCGCCCCCATTGTCAGCGAGAGCC
>NZ_VJZD01000539.1 GCF_009377175.1 Streptomyces adustus | reverse complement strand
ATCTTGAGGCTCTCATGGGCCTTCCGCGGTATGTCATAGCAACGCCTGTGTCGGTTTGTGCCGTTATGTTCGGTATGAAGATCCGACGTTCGGAGTGGGCGTGCAGCAGACAGCTGAACCAGCCGGGGAGACGGAGGCGGCCGTCGCGAACCTCGTGACGACCGCCGGCCGAGCCCCCGCGCGCGGCCGGCCCCGGTTCTGGCCGTTCCTGTGGGTGGCGGCCGTCCTGGCCGGTGCGACGCTCCTCGTCACCGGCCGGTGGCTGGACGTGCCGGCCGTCCGGGCGTGGCGGACGGTCTGCCTGGCCGTCACCGTGCAGGCGCTGCCCTTCCTGCTGCTCGGCACGGCCCTGTCCGGCGCGATCAACGCGTTCGTACCGGCACGGGTCTTCAACCGGGTGCTGCCCCGGCGGCCCGTGCTCGCGGTCCCGGTCGCCGGGATCGCCGGGGCCGTTCTGCCGGGGTGCGAGTGCGCGTCCGTACCCGTCGCGAACAGCCTGATCGGCCGGGGCGTGCCGCCCGCCGCCGCGTTCGCGTTCCTGCTGTCGGCGCCCGCCGTCAACCCGGTCGTCCTGACCGCGACGGCCATCGCCTTCCCCGGCAGCCCCGCCATGGTCCTGGCCCGGCTGCTCGCCTCGCTCGCCACCGCCGCCGTGATGGGCTGGCTGTGGCTCTTCCTGGGCCGCGCGGAGTGGCTCAAGCCGGCCGTACGGCACACCGGTCACCGGTCGGGACACAGCCGCTGGACGGAGTTCCGGCTCGGCTTCCAGCACGACTTCCTGCACGCGGGCGGCTTCCTGGTGCTCGGGGCCATGGCGGCCGCCACCTTCAACGTGACGGTGCCGCGCACGCTGCTCGACACGTTCTCCGGCTCGCCCTGGCTGTCGGTGCTGTTCCTCGCCGCGCTCGCCGTACTGCTCGCGGTGTGCTCCGAGGCGGACGCGTTCGTCGCGGCCTCCCTCACCGGGTTCTCCCCACTGGCGCGGCTGGCCTTCATGGTGGTCGGGCCGATGGTCGACCTGAAGCTGATCGCCCTTCAGGCGGGCACCTTCGGCCGGGCCTTCGCGGTGCGCTTCTCCGCCGCCACGGCCGTCGTCGCCGTCCTGTCCAGCGCCCTGATCGGAGGAGCCCTGCTGTGAAGCGCCCTGCCCAGGTGGCCCTGCTCGTCCTCAGCGGCCTCGGCCTGCTGCACGCCTCGCTCTTCACGGACCTGTGCCTCAGGTACGTACGGGAGGGGATGCGCCCGATGCTGATCGCCTCGGGGGCGCTGCTGCTCGCGCTGGGCGTGGCGCAGGCATGGTCCCGCCCGGCACCGTCGCTGCTCGGGGGCGACGGTCACGGGCACGGGGGGCATGGGCACGGG
>NZ_VJZD01000538.1 GCF_009377175.1 Streptomyces adustus | reverse complement strand
CCCGTCCCCGCGACCCCGGCCACAGGGGCGCCATTGCCGCGCTCGGTGCGGATCGGTTACGGGCTCGGGTCCCTGGCGACCGGCACCTTCGGCACCGTGCCGGGTCTGATCCTGCTGTACTACCTGACGGACGTCCTCGCGGTCCCCGCGGCACTGGCCGGGGCGGCCGTGTTCCTGCCCAAGGCCTGGGACGTGCTGATCAACCCCCTGGTCGGCGCGGCGGCCGACCGCAGCAGGCTCCAGGGCGGTTCGCGGCGGCCGTTCCTGCTGGCCGGCGCGCTCACCCTGCCGCCGCTGTTTGCGCTGCTCTTCGCCGCACCCCCGCTGCGCGGCATCGGGGCGGCCGGCTACGTGGCGGTGCTGTTCCTGCTCGCGGCGACGGCGTACGCGGTGTTCCAGGTGCCGTACGTGACCCTGCCGGCCGAGATGACCGAGGATCCGGCCGAGCGCGGCCGGGTCCTGGCCTGGCGGGTGGGCTTCCTCGGCGTGGCCATCCTGCTCTCCGGCGCGCTGGCCCCCGCGATCGCCCACGCCGACGGCGACACCCCCGGCAGTTACCGGACCATGGGCGTGGTCGTCGCGATCCTGCTGGCCGCGGGCATGCTGGGCGCCTGGCGCGCGGTCCGGCGCGCTCCCACGGTGGCACGCAGCGAGGCGGAGCCGTCCCTGCGCGCCCAGTTGGCGGTCGCCCGCGACAACCCCGTCTTCACGGCACTGGCCGGGATGTGGACGGTGCAGGCGCTGGCGGTGGGCGTGATGCTGGCGGGGGTGCAGTACTTCGCCACCTACGTCGTCGGCTCGCCGGAGGCCGTCACCCCGCTGTTCGCCTGCATGATCGGCCCACTGGTGCTGATGATGCCGCTGTGGAACCGGCTCGCGCGGGCGCGTGGCACGGTCTTCGCGCAATGGTGTGCCTCGCTGCTGTTCACCGGGGCGGCCGCACTGGTGTTCCTGACCCGCTACACCTCCCCCGTGGTGGGGTACGTGGCCGTGGCCCTGGTCGGGGTGGCCTACGCGGGGCTCCAGTTGCTGCCGCTGACCATGCTCGCGGACACCCTGGCCGCGGACACGGCACGGACCGGGCGGCGCCGGGCCGCCACCTTCACGGGTCTGTGGACGGCGGCGGAGACGCTGGCCCTGGCCCTGGGCAGCGGGGTGTTCGCCGCGGTGCTGGCGGTGACCGGCTTCCGCTCCTCGGAGGCGTCCGAGGAGGTGGCCCAGCCGGCCGCGGCCCTCACCGGCATCAACGCCGGGATGAGTCTGCTGCCCGCGCTGCTCTCGCTCGCCGGCTGCGCCCTGCTGGCCGTCTACGCACGCCGGTCGGCCGCGGCCTCCGCCCCGGCTCCGGGCGCCCCGCCCACCACACC
>NZ_VJZD01000537.1 GCF_009377175.1 Streptomyces adustus | reverse complement strand
TCGGATCATCGGATCGTTGGTCAGGTGTGCCGTTGAGTGACGCCCAGTGGGCGCGGATTGAGCCGTTGCTACCGGACCGGACGCCGAAACGGGGCGGGCGGTGGCGTGATCACCGTCTGGTGATCGATGCGATCGCGTGGAAGTTCCAGGCCGGCTCGCAGTGGGTGCACGTGCCCGAGCAGTACGGCTCTTGGAAGGGCGTGTACACCAGACTGCGGAACTGGGCCATTGATGGGACGTGGGCGCGTATCTTCACCGCTCTGCTCGCCCAGGCCGACGCGGAGGAGGACCTGGACTGGGTCATTGCAGTGGATTCCACCATTGTGCGTGCTCACCAGCATGCTGCGGGGGCCCGTAAAAAGGGGCCGCAGCTGGCGAGCCGGTCGATCACGCCCTTGGCCGGTCGCGCGGCGGCCTGACTACGAAGGTCCATCTGGCCGCCGACGGTCGATGCCGGCCCCTGGCCTTTGTCCTCACGCCTGGCCAGGCCGGGGACGCTCCGGCCTTCGAATCCGTCATGGAGGCCCTGCGGGTGCCCCGCCGCCGGGGCCGGCCCCGCACGCGGCCGACGCTAGTACTGGCAGACAAGGCCTACTCATCCCGCGCCATCCGCACCCACCTCAGACGACGTGCGATCCGCGCCGTGATTCCGATCCCGGCCGACCAGCAGGCCCACCGCGCACGACGTGGCAGCCGCGGCGGCAGGCCGCCCGTCTTTGACCGAAATGCCTACAAGCAGCGGAACACCGTCGAGCGGTGCATCAACCGCCTTAAGCAGTGGCGGGGCATTGCCACCCGCTACGAGAAGACGGCCACGATCTACCTCGCCGGGCTCCACCTGGCAGGCATCTTCCTTTGGTCCGCGCGATGACGAGCAACCAGCACCGATCAGAGGCGACCGTGCTCCGGAACGAGCGTCTCGCACCGATCACACAGCACCAGCAGGATCCGCCGACTCTCACGCAGTGAGCCATCGGCACCACAGCGCTCGCAGATGCCCTGGCTACGGTCAGCGAAGGCATCGGTGACAGCATGGAGACGCGAGTACTCGGCATCCGTCCAGTTGCCGCCAGGCTCCCACAGCCGCGGAAACGCCTGGAAGGACAAAGACCCCCACTTCTGCTTCACGGCAAGGAGCTCGTACTCCGGGAACTCCGCGACAACCGCCCGATGGCACTCAAGCACCAACTGCCGCCAGCCAGGCCCCACGTCGAAGTCATACGAAGGGTCTCGCAAGTGTTGCCTGACCGGCTTCAGCACGTCTCCTGAAGCCGACGAAGTCCCAGCCATCCCGCCCCCTCATGCAGCAATGGCCCTCGATCTTACGGTCCATGACTTGCGCGCCGTGATCCACAAGAGAAGCCCTAG
>NZ_VJZD01000536.1 GCF_009377175.1 Streptomyces adustus | reverse complement strand
ACAATGCCGTTGCTTTTGGTGGTTACTGCCATCTGTGGTTCACGGTAATGACGGCTGGTGGGCGGCGGTGGCTGGCAGGTTCGTCGGGGGCCTTGCTGCTGAACGGGGTGATCGACGACTTCAGCTTGCGGGGGCAGTCGCGTGACCGTCGTGGTGGCAGGAGAGACCAGCGGATCTCGGCGAGGCCGAGAAGGCGGTCATGATCTCGGGCTGAGGGGGGAAAAGCCGCACGGCGTGATCACCGAACGGCGGACAACATGCAGGGCCCGGGTGAACGATGTCCGCTCGGCGGAAGTCTGCGCGATCTGGGCCACCTCGTTGAGCAGGTCGCGGGTCGCGTGGTGGACGATCAGGTGGGCATAGATCTCCTGCCTGACTCCGTCCGGAGTCTGCGAACGCAGGATAGGTCTGCCGCGCTGGTGAGTCTTGATCTCATCGAAGACGATCTCGATCTCCCAGCGCCGGGCATACAGGGTGGCGAGTTCGGCGGCCGGATACTCCTC
The DNA here is from genome assembly GCF_009377175.1 of Streptomyces adustus. GTDB lineage: Bacteria > Actinomycetota > Actinomycetes > Streptomycetales > Streptomycetaceae > Streptomyces > Streptomyces adustus. The sequence goes on along the minus strand of NZ_VJZD01000536.1, from coordinate 900 downwards.
GTGATCCCTCAGGCTGGTGACAAGCCGAATCACGTCCGCCTGGCCGTCGACGCGGTACTCGATCACCCTCACCAGAGCAGGTGCGGCTTTGACGGTTCCGGCGGCCTTGGCGTGCTTGTTCGCCTGGATGAGGGCCAGGTAACTCCCGTCCGGCAGAACGTCCTGGACCCTGCGGGCGGCCCGCCGCTCGATCCTCCACAGCAGATGGGCGCCACGGTCGCGATAGCGGTGCCAGCGGGCCAGACCCCACAGGCCGCGGTCGGCCAGGACCAGCGTCCCGGCCCCGACATGGGCTTCCAGTTCGTCGGACACGATCCGCTCGGAGTCTTTCCAGCCGCCGATCACCGCGTCCAGCACCGCGTGCGACGAGCACTCCGTCACCGCGACCACCCGGGCCTGCGGATAGCCCATCGGACTGCGTTGCGAGCCGGACTTGCCGAACGTCTCCCGATTGTGAGTCGAATCGGGTACGGCCAGCAGCATCCCGTCCAGAGCCAGGACCCGCAGCCCGCGGAAGAGTTCCGTGCTCCGGCCCAGCGGCCGGGCCACGGCCCGGAACAGCTCTCGCATCACCGGCCAGCCCAACCGCTGCCTCGCCCGTGTCAGGGATGACTTGTTCACCCCGGCCCACGGCCGAAGCGTCGGCTCGCCGGCCTTCACCAACCGCAAAACCTCCAGGTAGTCGGCCTGCGGAAACAGGCACAGTGCGAGCACGAAGTACACCGTGAACCGCGCCGACAGCACACGCCGGCGCTTCTCCACGCACCCGGCCTCAGCAACGACCCGGTCCACCAACTCAGCAGGACACGACCGAGTCAGGATGCCCAACCCCAGCCGCTCCAGACGCGACACCAACACGCATGGCTCAACAGCACGCACACCCCAAAAGCAACGGCATTG
>NZ_VJZD01000535.1 GCF_009377175.1 Streptomyces adustus | reverse complement strand
CCCGCCAAGGACCGGGACCCGGATTGGTTCAAGCGCGCCGTCTTCTACGAGGTCCTCGTCCGCTCCTTCCAGGACAGCAACGGCGACGGCGTCGGCGACCTGAAAGGCCTGACCGCCAAACTCGACTACCTGCAATGGCTCGGCGTGGACTGCCTCTGGCTCCCGCCCTTCTTCAAATCCCCCCTGCGCGACGGCGGTTACGACGTCTCCGACTACACCGCCGTCCTGCCCGAGTTCGGCGACCTCGCCGACTTCGTGGAGTTCGTCGACGCCGCCCACCAGCGCGGCATGCGCGTCATCATCGACTTCGTCATGAACCACACCAGCGACCAGCACCCGTGGTTCCAGGAGTCCCGCAAGGACCCCGACGGCCCCTACGGCGACTACTACATGTGGGCCGACGACGACAAGCAGTACGGCGACGCCCGCATCATCTTCGTCGACACCGAGGTCTCCAACTGGACCTTCGACCCGGTCCGCAAGCAGTACTTCTTCCACCGCTTCTTCTCCCACCAGCCGGACCTGAACTACGCGAACCCGGCGGTGCAGGAGGAGATCATCTCGGCACTGCGGTTCTGGCTGGATCTGGGCATCGACGGCTTCCGTCTCGACGCGGTGCCCTACCTCTACGCCGAGGAGGGCACCAACTGCGAGAACCTCCCCGCCACCCACGAGTTCCTCAAACGGGTCCGCAAGGAGATCGACGCCGGCTACCCCGACACCGTCATCCTGGCCGAGGCGAACCAGTGGCCCGAGGACGTCGTCGACTACTTCGGCGACTACGCCGACGGCGGCGACGAGTGCCACATGGCCTTCCACTTCCCCGTCATGCCCCGCATCTTCATGGCCGTCCGCCGCGAGTCCCGCTACCCCGTCTCCGAGATCCTCGCCAAGACACCGGCCATCCCCTCCGGCTGCCAGTGGGGCATCTTCCTGCGCAACCACGACGAGCTCACCCTCGAAATGGTCACCGACGAAGAACGCGACTACATGTACGCGGAGTACGCCAAAGACCCCCGCATGCGCGCCAACATCGGCATCCGCCGCCGCCTCGCACCCCTCCTCGACAACGACCGCAACCAGATCGAACTCTTCACCGCCCTGCTGCTCTCCCTGCCCGGATCACCGATCCTCTACTACGGCGACGAGATCGGCATGGGCGACAACATCTGGCTCGGCGACCGCGACGGCGTACGCACCCCCATGCAGTGGACCCCCGACCGCAACGCCGGCTTCTCCTCCTGCGACCCCGGACGGCTCTCCCTGCCCACCATCATGGACCCGGTCTACGGCTACCAGGTCACCAACGTCGAGGCCTCCATGTCCTCGCCGTCGTCCCTGCTCCACTGGACCCGCCGCATGATCGAGATCCGCAAGCAGAATCCTGCCTTCGGACTGGGGTCCTACACCGAACTCCAGTCGTCCAACCCGG
>NZ_VJZD01000534.1 GCF_009377175.1 Streptomyces adustus | reverse complement strand
GCCGAGGAGGCTGCCGGTGATGTCGGGGCGGTGGGGGGTGGTGTCGTCCTGGTATTCGTCGCGCAGGCCGAGTTGGTGGCCGAGTTCGTGGGCGTAGTCGATGGGGTTGGCGTCGTGGTGCCAGGTGTGGTGGTCCATGGTCTTGTCGGAGCCGACGAGGTCGACGGTCAGGTGGGATTCGCTGCCCGGCGGGGCGACTTGGACGGTGATGTGGAGGAGGTCGCCGTTGGGGAGGCGGTGGCCGGGGGTGTTGTAGTAGTCCTGGACGCCTTGGGCGAGTTTGGCGTGGACGGCGGTGCTGTCGCCGCCGCGGTAGGCGACGGTGACGGTGAGGTCGGTGATCGTGTCGCCTTCGTGGCGGAAGCGGCGGACGTCGAAGGCTGAGGGGACGGTGAAGCGAGGCGTGCGGTCGAGGTGCATCCGGGGCCGTGTGGACGGTCCGGCCTCGGTGGTCGTGTCGTCCTGACCGGACGCGGGCTGTGTTTCCGCGAGGGCGAGGTCGACCTCGCGCAGAGCCTCGGCGAGGACGGCGGCCTGCCGGTCCAGCTCCTCCCGGAGCTCGAACTCCCTGCGGCGGTTCTCCTGTTCCTCCTGCGCCGCCCTGGTGAGGTCCGACGCCTCGGTGTGGAACCGCTGCCATGCGGTCGTCGCCTCCGGGTCGAGTCCCGAAGGCTGCCCGGCGGAGTCGAAGTTCCAGAAGTGGAGCGTGCCGTCCTCGTACCGTACGGCCAACTCGACCGGCTTCTCGGCCGTGGCCGCGGTCTGCGACGCGGCGAACAGAGCACGGCCCAGCTCCTGGGGATCCGGACGGGTGGGAGTCCCGTCCCCGGTCGCCGGTTCGGCGCCGATCGCCAGCCACAGCTGGGCCTCCGGGTCGGCGGGATCGATCTGTGCGGCCAGCAGATCGGGCAGGGCGTCCAGCGGATGGGTGCGCCAGTCCCGTAGATCCGCGGCGGCTCCCGCGGTCGACACCGAGCGGTCGGCGCCGGCTTGCACCATGGAGGCCAGGTCGTAGACCTGCGGATGGGTACGGGGCGGGGTGATGCCGTGGCCGAGGACATCCCGTTCCGCGACGCGCACGGTGGCGGTGCCGGTCACGTGCCGGGTTCCTTCCGGCCCCCGTACGGTCAGATGGGTGTCGACCAGTGCCTCATAGGTACGGGTGCCGTGCGAACCGTCCGCGGGGGCCGTCGTCGTCCCGGTCTTCAGCCATTCGCGGCGTCCCCCGGACGCACCGGCCGTGCTGCCCGTCGTCCGGGGCTGGCGGACCAGGACCGGGATCGTGGCTCCGCCGGCCGCCTGGTTGTCGTCGTCGTGGCTGTAGACGCCCTGGAAACTGATCCCGCCCGTCGTCGCGCCGTTGGACGAGGAGCCGCCCCCGGCGTTGCTGACGCGGAGCCGGTCCAGGGTCACGTCGGACGCCTCGGTGACCCGGCGTGGGTTGTGCAGGGTGACCGACAGGGAGGGAGGGG
>NZ_VJZD01000533.1 GCF_009377175.1 Streptomyces adustus | reverse complement strand
CGGGGGTGCATGGTGTCGTGCGCGGGGGCGCAAGGGGCCATGGGGGTGTCTTGCTCTGCACGAAGCCCCCGTTCCCCTTAATCTTCCCCGCATGGCTGCGGCTCAGGGACGACTGTCGGACGGCGCTGGCGAGATGGACGACGCGAAGGACACCGAGGAGGACGCCTCACACGCGAACGCGGCTCCGCCGCCCTTCCGGGCCGCGGTGGACGCGCTGAGAACCGCGCGGCTGCGACCGCAGATCGAGATCGAGCCGACACCGCCCCCGCAGCGGCTGGCGCCGTTCACGTACGCGCTGGAGGCCGCGGTCGTCGACGGCGACCAGGAACTGGCCGACGGCCGACTGGTGCTGCTGCACGACCCCGCCGGACACGACGCCTGGCACGGCACCTTCCGACTGGTGACGCTGGTGCGCGCGGAGCTGGAGGCGGAGATGGCCGCCGACCCGCTGCTGCCCGAGGTGTGCTGGTCGTGGCTGACGGGCGCGCTCCAGGCGCGTGGTCTCGGGTACGGCGAGCCGAGCGGCACCGTCACGCGCGCGAGCTCCCACTACTTCGGCGGGCTGTCGGCGCGCCCCGCGGCCTCGCAGATCGAGATCCGCGCGTCGTGGACGCCCCGGGAGGGCCTGGGCGGGGTGCCGGACACCGCGGGCCATCTGGCGTCCTGGTGCGATCTGCTGGCCCAGGTCGCGGGTCTGCCGCCGGCCGCTCCGGGCGACGCGTCGGTGGTGACGCTGCCGCAGCGACGGGGGCCGCAGTCCCGTTGACTCCACCGGCGGGGGCGGAGCCGGGGCCGCGAGGCCCTCGGACCTGCGCCTGATCGGTTTTTCGACCGCTCTCTCACACTCGCTCACCCCCTCTTGGCCCGTTTCCTCGCCCGTTTTGATGATCTCTTTGTCGATACGGCCACTTTCAGACAACCAATCGGCTTCGACCGAAACGATTCGATCTTCGGATGATCGCTCGCGTGTCCGAATTGCACGTATTGTTACTCACTAGATCGTGATCATTTCCTAAAGGACGCCGGGTTTGCTGCCGAAGACGACTGTGACCTTGAAAGCACGGTTCGTCCCGGCTTCATCCCCACGAGCCGGTACCGTCCCCCACCCAGGAGGCCTGGTGTCCGTTCTCCTCGAGCAGCCCGCAAGCCTGGTCGCCTACCGCCCGAACAAGCCCACCGCCATGGTGGTCGTGGCCGACCCCCGCGTCCGCTCCACCGTCACCCGCCACCTGTGGGCGCTCGGTGTGCGCGACGTCATCGAGGCCTCGTCCATCGCGGAGGCTCGTCCCCGCATCGGCAACCCCCGTGACATCTGCGTCGCCGACGTCCACCTGCCCGACGGCTCCGGCCTCACTCTCCTGTCCGAGACCCGCGCGGCCGGCTGGCCCAACGGCCTCGCCCTCTCCGCCGCCGACGACATCGGTGCCGTGCGCAACGCCCTCGCGGGCGGCGTAAAGGGCTACGTCGTCACCTGTCTCTTATACA
>NZ_VJZD01000532.1 GCF_009377175.1 Streptomyces adustus | reverse complement strand
TCCATACCGTTCGTCGTGGGCCGTTCCGGTCATTCGTAGGATCGGAGCACCCAGGGGTGCTGGGTATGGCTGTCACCCGATAGCCGATGATGTGGCTTCCACTGATTGGCCGCCCGGCACCCCGCGACGACTCGGCCGCTAATTGGGATACGCGAACTGAATCGCTCGTATGGATGCGTCGGCGAGGTCGTCTGCTGGGACACAACACCACGTCGGAGGAGGATCGGTGCCGGAATTGTGGGCCGGGACGGACGCGGGGAAGGCCGAGCACCACTGCACGGTCATCGACGCCAACGGGACGACGCTGCTGTCGCGGCGTGTGCCGAACAGCGAGACTGAACTGCTCGAACTCCTTGGTGACGTATTGGGGATAGCCGACGGCGGCCCGGTCACCTGGGCCGTCGACCTGAACTCCGGCGGGGCCTCCTTGTGGATCGCGCTGCTGTTCAGCCACGGCCAGAAGCTGCTCTACATCCCCGGCCGGACCGTGCACCACGCCTCAGCGGCCTACCGGGGCAGCGGGAAGACGGACGCTAAGGACGCGTTCATCATCGCCGACACCGCCCGCATGCGCCGCGACCTGCAGTCTCTGCAGGAGCTCGGTGAGATCGCAGTAGACCTGCGGATTCTGACCGCGCGCCGGATCGACCTCGCGGTCGACCGCACTCGCGCAATCAACCGCCTCCGCGCGCAGCTGTTGGAGTACTTCCCCGCCCTGGAGCGTGCCTTCGATCTGAGCACCTCCAAGAGCGCACTGATTCTGCTGGCCGGCTACCAAACCCCGGCAGCCCTGCGAAGGATCGGCCGGTCGCGGCTCACGACCTGGTTGAAGAACCACGGCGTGCGCACCAGCATCGCTGCCAGGAGCACGGCCGAGGCCGCGGTGACCGCTGGAGAAGCCCAGTTCACCGTCGTTCCCGGGGAAAGGACCTGCGCGCGGATGGTCCACACGCTGGCCGCGGCGGTGACGGCCCTCGACGAGGAAATCTCGGAGCTCGAAGCCCAGATCGAGGCCCGGTTCCGGGAGCATCCCGACGCAGAGGTGATCACCAGCATGCCCGGCATCGGCATGACGCTGGGAGCCGAGTTCATCGCCGCTACCGGTGGAGACATGTCTGTGTTCGGTAGCTCCGACCGGCTCGCCGGTGTGGCCGGCCTGGCCCCGGTCCCCCGTGACTCGGGCAAGGTCAGCGGTAACCTCCGCAGGCCCCGGCGCTACAGCAGGCGACTGCTGCGAATGTTCTATCTCTCTGCCCAGGTCGCCACCGTGTACTGCCCTGAATCGAAGCGGTACTACCAGCGCAAACGCGCGGAGGGAAAGTCCCACAAGCAAGCCGTCCTGGCACTCGCCCGGCGCCGCCTGAACGTGCTCTGGGCCCTCCTGCGCGACCACAAGCTCTTCGAGACCGCTGCGGCCCGCGCAGGCGCGACAGCGATATGACCCGACCACAGTGGGTCGCTACCGCCGCTTGACAACGTCATTGGGAATC
>NZ_VJZD01000531.1 GCF_009377175.1 Streptomyces adustus | reverse complement strand
TGGTGGACCAGGGGTTGGCGGGGTCCATGTCGGTGCACAGGGTGTCGGCGCTGCGGCCTGGGCGGAAGTAGAGCAGGGCGGCGAGCTGGGCGCTGCGGGGACCGTGGCCGGTGGCGGGCACGCCGGTGACTTCGACCGGTCCCAGGACGCGTATCTCCGGGGCGTGCGGGTCGTGCACGGCACGGTCCGTGCCGGGATGGTGGCCGGGCTCGGGCGGGGCCGTTGCCGGGACGGTGAGGGGTGCGGGTTCGCGCTCGTGCGGGCCTGGGGTGTGCTGTGTCTGGCCGGGGGTGCGGTGTCGTGAGCCTGTGGGCGGCAGGTGCGGTGAGGCCGGGGCGCCGGCGGCGGGCAGGGGGCCGGAGGTGATGCCGGCCGGGCGCGCGGCGGTCTGCTGCGGTGCTGGTCCGGCTGGGCCGGTGTGCCGGTCGGCGCCGTGCAGGGTGGTGATGATCTGCTGGTAGGCGGTGTGTTCCAGGCGCTGGAGGCGGATGTCGGTGGCGGCCGGGTGCAGGTGCTGAGGCCCGGTCAGTGAGGCGTCGAGGAGGACGGCGTGGGGGAAGTGTGCGGCCGCCGCGTCGGCCGGGGCGATCAGGGTGACGGGCAGGGTGTGTGCCCTGGCGATGACGTCGGCGAACTCGGCTGCGGTGGCGGTGTCCAGTGGGCTCGCGCACAGCACCACGTAGGGCTGGTGGAGGGTGCCGGGCATCTGGTGGGCCTCCAGTAGATGCTCGTTGAGGTCGCGTAGTGCGTGGGCGGCGTGGTGGGTGTGCGTGATCGGTTGTGGGGTCGGCAGCTGCGGCAGGTCGTCGCCGAATCCCACGGTGACGATCTCGACGCCGTCTGCCCAGGGGCTCAGCGCGAGTTCCAGGGCGAGGCAGGTGCACACCTCGCTGATCTGGGAGGTGCTGCCGTCGAGGAGTACGGCGGGCGTACGGGCAAGGTTGAGCAGCACCAGGTCGTCTGCCTCGGTGCTGCCGATGGTGACCAGCGCCGGATAGGGAGGCGGCCCTGCGGGGGCGGCGGTGTCGTGCGAGAGATCGGTGTCTGGCGGCAGGGTCCACCATCCATCGGGGCCGGTAGTGAAGGGCGCCGGCGCGGTCAGGGCGTCGGCCTCGGGCAGGAGGCGGACGGTATGGGGGGTGATGAGCGCTGCGCGCACGGCAGGTACGGCGTCGGCTTCGGCGCGGCTGGCGTGGTGGGCGAGGGCGCGCAGGGCCAGATCCAGCCTGCTGAGGCTGTCGTGTGTGGTGGGTGTGGACACCGAGCCGGCGGGCGCGGGAGCCGGGACGGTGGCCTTAGCGCTGCGGTTGGTGTGTGTGCGCCTGCGCAGGCGCCGTACGCCGAGGGCGGCAGTGACGGCTGCGGCGGCCAGCGCGGCGCCGGCCAGTGCCTCATACCCGGCCTGGGAGCCGAGGCCGGGCGTGGCGTGGGGTGCGGGAGTGTGCGCAGGGGCGGGAGAGGCGGAAGCGCGGGGAGCCGGCGTGGCTGGGGTG
>NZ_VJZD01000530.1 GCF_009377175.1 Streptomyces adustus | reverse complement strand
CCTCATCCCCGACCTGCGCCCCACCCTCCCAAACCTGGTCAGGGCCGCCGAAGCGACAGCACGCCTCACCGAGCTGGCATGGACGCCGCTCGCGGGTTACCCCGGAGCCGATCAGCCGTGGCTGATGCAGTGCCGCCTCTGCGGCTGGGAAGGCCGCCGCTTCTGGTCCCACCTCCGGGGCCGCAACGGCGACCCGACCCCGCGCCCCATCATCCGGCACCCCGGATGCCTGCCCGTCGCCGACCACGCGGAACTCATCGCAAAGTTCGCCGCAGAACTCACGACCACCTGCGAATGCGAATTCAAGCACCCCACAACCGAACGCCAGGCACTCGACGTCCTGAGCAGCCTCAAGAATGCATCCCAGGGCAATTCCGGTCCCCTCGCGCTGCTCTACGCCCGCCCAATCCTGGAGCCGTGCCCCGCGTCCAACACCAGGGCAACAGCCCTGCGCTGCGCCCTGAACCGGATCACCACACAGAAGTGATCCACCCGGCCCGTCAGCCCAGCTGACCCGAAGCCGGACCCAACAACAGCGGGAGGCCCGCACAGGGCCTCCCGCCCCCTCCCTGCCAGGCCAGCGCGCCCCTGCCGCGCGGCCGGCCCCTTTCCCGCGCCACGCCGGTCGAGTCGAGCCGCCCCAAGGGCCCGCTCCTCACCGCTGCTGCGCGCGCTCACTCCACCCCGAGGAACCGCAGTGATCCCGGTAAAGAGCACCGCCGAACAGCGCACCGCCTACACACGCGCCATCACCGAGAAATGGAACACCGCCACGCCCGACCAGAAACGCCGGGGGCGCGACTGGTACGCCAAGGCCCATCAATTGGCCGTGGAGATTTCAGGAGGTGACGCGAAGAAAGGTGCGGGCGTTCTGGCCGCGCTGTCCGCCAACAAATCATGGACAGAGAATTGCAGGCTCGCCCGTAAAGCATTCTCCGAAGGATTCGCCAGCGGTCACGTCCGTGACGCACTCACCAAAGCAGATCGAATCATGGCCGGGGCCGACCCGAGTGAAGTTCTCCCCATGCAACTGAAGACCGGATATTTCTATCTCTGCATCGCCGACCCGGAAAATGCGGACCCCGTAGTTATCGACCGCCACGCGCACGACATCGCAGTCCGCAAGGTCTACGGGCAGAGCGATCGAGGGTTAGGCGCACTCGGGCGGTACAACCTCTTGGCCGACTGCTACCGGGCTGCCGCGCAGAAAATCGGGGAGATCCCCAGCAAAGTTCAGGCAGTCACCTGGGTCGCGCATATCGAACGAGAGGTGACCCAGCCTCATTCCAGAATCCAGCTCGAAACGTAATTGACGCACTTTCAGACGGAGTTCCGAGGGTGGGATTGGGGTGGGATCTCAGCCCAGAACTCATCTTGCCATCAGTTTTGACGCACAGACTGACAGTTGACTGAGCGTCACAAGGGCGGGGGCGGCCGAGAGTCGAGCCGCCCCCGCCCTTGTTGCAGTGCCTTTTGCCCGGTCGCGGAGCGATCGGGCCCCGGAACAGCGCGAAGCGTTGGTCCGGCAGGGCCGCCACGG
>NZ_VJZD01000052.1 GCF_009377175.1 Streptomyces adustus | reverse complement strand
CGCTGGGGCGGGGCCGGGGGCGGTCGCCGGCGGCCCTGCCCGGACCGCGCGGGTCGGTGCGGCCGGTCCGGGACGCCGCCGGAACGCGAGAACCCGCCGCCTCGCCCACCCGGAAGGGCGGGGAGACGGCGGGCTGAGGTGCTACACCCGGCTGAGGATCAGCGGGCGTAGTACTCGACGACGAGCTGCTCGTCGCAGATCACCGGGATCTCCTTGCGGTTCGGCTCACGGTCCAGGCGGAAGGCCAGGGCGGCGAGGTTCACCTGGAGGTAGCGCGGGGTCTCGCCGTCGGGGGCGAACCCACCGGCGCGGGAGACCTCGAACAGCGGCTTGTTGCGGCTGCGCTCGCGGACCATCACGACGTCGTCGGGACGGACGCGGAACGACGGCTTGTCGACCTTGCCGCCGTTGACCTCGATGTGGCCGTGAACGACCATCTGGCGGGCCTGGTAGATCGTGCGGGCGATGCCCGAACGCAGGACCAGCGCGTCGAGACGACGCTCCAGCTCGATGATCAGGGCCTCACCGGTCTTGCCCTGGACCTTGGAGGCACGCTCGTAGGCGCGGACGAGCTGACGCTCGGACACGTCGTACTGCGCGCGCAGACGCTGCTTCTCCAGCAGACGGACCTTGTAGTCCGAGTTCTGCTTGCGGCCGCGGCCGTGCTCGCCCGGCGGGTAGGGGCGGGCCTCGAAGTACTTGACGGCCTTCGGGGTCAGCGCGATGCCGAGGGCACGCGACTTCTTGACCTTGGGGCGGGACTGATTCGCCACTGTCTGTATCTCTTTCCTGGGTTTCGGCTCACCAGAGTTAAGGGAGGTCGCATCCGCAGCCTGGGAAACCCGTCTCGTCCCTGCGGACGGGGCGGGCAGCCGCTCCCTGGTCTGGGCACATACGTGCAGCACGCGAGTGGCCCACCGACCTCTCCCGGGAATCCGGGTGGTGGTGGGCTGCCCGCGACACCTTCGACGGTGCGCGACGCTCCTGGAATCCCCGCCCTGCGGCAGGGTTCCGGCTGGATGTCCCGTTCTGGTGATGCCGGCGCCTTCTTACGACGGGCCGGACACGGGACTCAGCACTCCGGTGGATTCTACAGGCTGCTCAGGGCGCCCTGCGACCGAGGTGCTTCCTGGTCCATTCGACCGCGTCCGCGTAGCGTGCCTCGCCGCCGTGCCGGGTGGGGGTGTAGTACTCGCGGTCCTTGAGGGCGTCCGGTGCGTACTGCTGGGCCGCGATGCCCTCGGGCACGTCGTGCGGATACACATAGCCCTGCGCGTGACCCAGCTTGGCCGCGCCCTTGTAGTGCCCGTCGCGCAGATGCGGCGGCACCGACCCGGCCAGTCCCTTGCGTACGTCGTCCAGGGCGGCGCCGATCGCCGTGGTCGCGGCGTTGGACTTGGGGGCCAGGGCGAGCGCGATGGTCGCGTGGCTGAGGGTGAGGGCGGCCTCGGGGAATCCGATCATGGCGACGGCCTGGGCGGCGGCGACCGCTATGGACAGCGCGTTCGGGTCGGCCAGGCCGATGTCCTCGCTGGCGGAGATCATCAGTCGGCGGGCGATGAACCGGGGGTCCTCGCCGGCCTCGATCATCCGGGCCAGGTAGTGCAGGGCCGCGTCGACGTCGGAGCCGCGGATGGACTTGATCAGGGCGCTGGCGACGTCGTAGTGCTGGTCGCCGTCGCGGTCGTACTTCACCGCGGCACGGTCGACCGTCTCCTCCAGGGTGGTCAGCGAGATCCGCGGCTCGCCCTTGTCGAGGGCGGCGCCGGCCGCGGCCTCCAGCGCGGTCAGGGCGCGACGGGCGTCGCCGCCCGCGATGCGCAGCAGATGGTCCTCGCTGTCCTCGGCGAGGGTGACGGTGCCCTTGAGTCCGCGGTCGTCGTCCAGGGCGCGGCGCAGCAGGCCGCGCAGGTCGTCGTCGGTGAGCGGTTCGAGGGTGAGCAGCAGGGAGCGGGACAGCAGCGGCGAGATCACGGAGAAGTACGGGTTCTCGGTGGTCGCGGCGATCAGGGTCACCCAGCGGTTCTCGACCGCCGGGAGGAGGGAGTCCTGCTGGGCCTTGCTGAACCGGTGGATCTCGTCGAGGAAGAGGACGGTCTCCTTGCCGTAGCCACCACTGGCGCGGCGGGCGCCGTCGATGACCGCGCGGACCTCCTTGACGCCGGCGGTGATCGCGGAGAGTTCCACGAACCGCTTGTCGGTGGCCTTCGAGACCACGTACGCCAGGGTCGTCTTACCGGTGCCGGGCGGGCCCCAGAGGATCACCGAGGAGGGGCCCGCGGGGCCGCCCGTGCCCTCGCCGACCAGCCGTCGCAGGGGCGAGCCCGACTTCAGCAGGTGCTGCTGGCCCACCACCTCGTCGAGGGTGCGCGGACGCATACGGACCGCCAGGGGGCTCCCCGCGGGGTCCTTCTCCTGGCGGTCTTCGGCAGCTGCGGTGAACAGATCGGGCTCCACCCTGGAAACCCTAAATCACCACACCGACAATCCCGACGGACCGGTCAGCTGGTCCAGAACTCCCACCAGCGGGTCAGGATCAGCATGCCGATGATGCCGACGTGCAGGACCGGCACGACCCAGGTGAACTCGCCGAAGAAGTTCTTCAGCCAGCGGGGGGCGGGCAGGAAGTCGTTGCGGACGTTGAACGAGGTGACGTACCAGAACATGGTGATGGTGGCGACCCAGGCCAGGGAGCACCACAGGCACAGCGCGTTGATCCGGTACAGGGACTGGAACTGGAGCCAGGTGCAGAAGGCCACCCCGAAGAGGGTGCCGAAGTTGAAGGTGAGCCAGTACCAGCGCGGGAAGCGGGCGCGGGCCAGCAGGCTCATGGCGACGCAGATCACGATGCCGTAGCAGACCAGGCCGAGCATCGGGTTGGGGAACCCGAAGGCGGCGGCCTGCTTGCTCTCCATCACGCTGCCGCAGGAGACGACCGGGTTGAGGCTGCACCCGGGCGTGAACGTGGTGCCGGCGACCTTGGCCTCGAGCAGCTTGAACTTGTCGATCGTGATGACCCAGGCGGCGAGCAGTCCCGCGGCGCCGGTGATCAGCAGCAGGATCGCAAACGCGCGGCTACCGCCCACCGTGCGCGGCGCGGGGGCGGCGCGTCCGGGCTCGGGGTCGGTGGAGACGTCCTTGACTGTCGTCTTGCTCATCACGCCGATTCCGTCACTTGAGAGGGGGGACCTGCTTGCGGGCTGGGGCCATTGTGCCGTACGGGTGCCCGTGCGCACCGTTCGGTGCGGATAAGGAAGCGCGTGCGGCAGGGCCCGGCGGCCCGTTCCGGCCAGGTGCCGCAGGGGACGAGAAGGGCGCCGGTGCCCCTTCGGCACCGGCGCCCTTCCACCCGTACGACTGACGGGAAATCCCGCAGGACTGACGGGACGTGCTAGCCGAGTCGTGACTCCAGTTCCGCCACGATCTCGTTCACGCCGACCGCCGTCTGCTCGCCGGACTCCATGTCCTTGAGCTGGACGACGCCCTCGGCGAGGTCGCGTTCGCCGAGGACCAGGGCGTAGCGGGCGCCGGAGCGGTTGGCGGCCTTCATCGCGGCCTTCAGGCCCTTGCCGCCGTAGGCGAAGTCGGCGGCGACGCCGTTCTTGCGCAGTTCGGTGACCTTCGCGAACAGGACGCGGCGCGCCTCCTCGCCGAGCGGGACGGCGAACACACTGGTGGCCGCGGGCAGTTCGAGCTCGATGCCCTCGGCCTCCAGCGCCAGGACCGTGCGGTCGACGCCCAGCGCCCAGCCGACCGACGGCAGCGCGGGGCCGCCGATCATCTCGGACAGGCCGTCGTAGCGGCCGCCGCCGCCGACCGCGGACTGCGCGCCCAGGCCGTCGTGGACGAACTCGAAGGTGGTGCGCGTGTAGTAGTCCAGGCCGCGCACCAGCTTCGGATCGTCCTCGAAGACCACGCCCGCCGCCGTGACCAGTTCGCGGACCTCCTCGTGGTACGCCTTGCAGGCGTCGCAGAGGTAGTCGCGCAACAGCGGCGCCTCGGTCAGCTGCTTCTGGACGTCGGGGCGCTTGTCGTCCAGGACGCGCAGCGGGTTGATGTCCGCGCGGCGCAGGGTGTCCTCGTCCAGGTCCAGGCCCCGCAGGAAGGTCTGGAGCGCCTCCCGGTACACCGGGCGGCACTCCTTGTCGCCCAGGCTGTTGAGCAGGATCCGGAAGTCGCGCAGGCCCAGGGAGCGGTACGCCTGGTCGGCCAGGATGATCAGCTCGGCGTCCAGCGCCGGGTCCTCGGCACCGATCGCCTCGGCGCCGACCTGGGAGAAGTGCCGGTAACGGCCCTTCTGGGGGCGCTCGTAGCGGTAGTACGAGCCCGAGTACCAGAGCTTGACCGGCAGGTTGCCCGTCTTGTGGAGGTTGGCCTCCAAGGCGGCACGGAGCACGGAGGCGGTGCCCTCCGGGCGCAGGGCGAGCCGGTCGCCGCCCTTGGTCTCGAAGGCGTACATCTCCTTCGTCACGATGTCGGTGGACTCGCCGACACCGCGAGCGAACAGCTCCACGTTCTCGAAGCCGGGTGTCTCGACGTAGCCGTAGCCGGAGCTGCGCAGGGGCGCGGCGATCGCCTCGCGGACCGCCAGGTAGACGGCGGAGTCCGGCGGGATCAGGTCGTAGGTGCCCTTGGGGGCTTGGAAGGTACTCACGGAAAGTCTTTCGTCACATTCCTCGTCGGGGAGCGTCCACGCTCCCGAGGCCGGCCGCCACCTGCCGCAGATACGGGTTGGCGGCGCGCTCCTGGCCGATGGTCGTCTGGGGGCCGTGGCCGGACAGCACCACGGTCGAGTCGTCGAGCGGCAGGCACACGCGGGCCAGCGAGTCGAGCATCTCGGCCATGTCACCGCCGGGCAGGTCGGTGCGTCCGATGGAGCCGGCGAACAGCAGGTCGCCCGAGAAGAAGACCGGCGGGATGTCCGCCGCCTCGGGCAGCGCGAAGGTCACCGACCCCTTGGTATGGCCGGGCGCGTGCGCGACGGTGAGCTGCATTCCGGCCAGCTCCAGGCGTGCGCCGTCGGTCAGCTCCTTGACGTCGTCCGGCTCGCCGACGGTCAGCTCGCCCATCAGCGGCATCCCGATGGAACGGCCGAGCGCCTTCTCGGGGTCGCTCATCATGTACCGGTCCTCGGGGTGGATCCAGGCCGGCACGTCGTGCGCGCCGCACACCGGGACGACCGAGGCCACATGGTCGATGTGGCCGTGGGTGAGGACGACGGCGACGGGCTTGAGCCGATGCTTCCTGAGCGTCTCCTCGACTCCTGCGGTGGCCTGGTGGCCCGGGTCGATGATCACGCACTCCTCGCCGGCGGCGGGGGCGACGAGATAACAGTTCGTCCCCCAAGCCCCGGCTGGGAACCCGGCAATGAGCACGATCGTCCTTCGTTGTGTCGATACGGGCGACTACGGCAGTGCTCAGAAGCCTACCGGCGCTGCCGAATCCTCAGCGAACCCATATACGGTACGGGGCACACGCAGGCGATCGGCACACCAGACGCGCGCGTCCCCGTGGGCGCTCGAGACGCATGAGGAGAAAACCCCGTGGTCACCCAGGAACAGCGGCGGCGGCAGCTCGCCCGGGAGAAGTTCTTGCGGCAGCAGCAGCGACGTACATCCGCCAGGCGCAAGTCGCGCGTTCGCAACTCGGTGATCGCGTCGGTCCTCGGCGTGATCCTGGTCGGCAGCCTCGCGCTGTACACGACCGGGGTCCTCAAGGGCGACGACGACAAGGTCAACGCGAGCGCCACCGCGTCCCCCAGCGCGAGCACGCCGAAGGACCCCTGCGAGAAGGCCGCCGCGGGCACGGTCAAGTCGCAGACCTGGAAGAAGGAGCCGGCGGTCACGATCGACAAGTCGGCGAAGTACACGATGAAGCTGGCCACGACGTGCGGCGACATCGACATCGCCCTGAAGGCGTCGGCGGCTCCGCACACGGTGAACTCGTTCGACTTCCTCGCGGGCAAGGGCTACTTCGACCACACCAAGTGCCACCGGCTCACCACCAACGGCATCTACGTGCTTCAGTGCGGTGACCCGCAGGGCACCGGCACCGGCGGTCCCGGCTACACGATCCCGGACGAGAACCTGAAGGACGCGAGCCTGAAGAACAACGTCTACCCGGCGGGCACGGTCGCGATGGCGAACCAGTACGACGCCAGCTCGGGTCAGGGGCGTCACACCGGCGGCAGCCAGTTCTTTCTCGTCTACCAGGACAGCCAGCTTCCGCCCAACTACACACCGTTCGGTACCGTGTCCGATTCGGGGCTGAAGGTACTGAAGAAGATCGCCGCCGCGGGCGAGAACACGGGGGCCGGTGACGGAGCCCCGAACGCGACCGTCGTCATCAACAAGGCGACCGTCGCGAAATCCTGATGACCAGCACGGCCAGCTCCGAAATTTCGGCCGCGCTGGATGCGGACAGGCAACCCGCTGGTCGCCTATGTTGGCCGTGACGAAACTGTGGACGATGCCCGGGCGCCGAGGCCCCCGCAGGCATCATGTGGAGGAGGCGCTGTGAGCAGCGACCCGTGGGGCCGCGTCGACGAGACGGGGACCGTGTACGTGCGTACGGCCGACGGCGAGCAGGTCGTCGGTTCCTGGCAGGCAGGCTCTCCTGACGAGGCCCTGGCCTACTTCGAGCGCAAGTACGAGGGCCTGGTTGTGGAGATCGGCCTCCTCGAGAAGCGAGTCCAGACGACCGATCTGTCCGCCAAGGACGCGCAGACGGCCATCGACCACCTGCGCGAGCAGGTCGAGGCCCACCACGCGGTGGGTGATCTGGAGGCGCTGCGGGGCCGCCTGGACAAGCTGGTGGCGACGGTCGAGACGCGGCGCGAGGAGCGCAAGCAGCAGCGCGCCAAGCAGTCCGACGAGGCACGGCACTCCAAGGAGGCCCTGGTCACCGAGGCGGAGGAGCTGGCGCAGTCCGACCAGTGGCGGGCCGCCGGTGAGCGGCTGCGGTCCCTGGTGGACACCTGGAAGGGGCTGCCGCGGCTCGACCGCAAGTCGGACGACGAGCTGTGGCACCGCTTCTCGCACGCGCGGTCGGCGTTCTCCAAGCGGCGCAAGGCGCACTTCGCGCAGCTGGACGCGCAGCGCGAGGACGCCCGCCGGGTCAAGGAGCGGCTGGTCGCCGAGGCCGAGGCGCTGTCCGGCTCGGCCGACTGGGGTCCGACGGCGGCCCGCTACCGCGAGCTGATGGCGGAGTGGAAGGCCGCGGGCCGCGCCCAGCGCGAGCACGAGGACGACCTGTGGAACCGCTTCCGTGGTGCCCAGGACGTCTTCTTCGCCGCCCGCAGCTCGGTGTTCGCCGAGCGGGACGCCGAGCAGACGGAGAACCTGAAGCTGAAGGAGGAGCTGGCCGAGGAGGCCGAGAAGCTCCTGCCGGTGGGCGACCTGAAGGCGGCACGGGCCGCGTTCCGCTCGGTCAACGAGCGCTGGGAGGCCATCGGGCACGTCCCGCGGGACGCGCGGCCGAAGGTCGAGGGCCGGATGCACGCCGTCGAGCGGGCCATCCAGGAGGCCGAGGAGAACGAGTGGCGCCGGACCAACCCGGAGGCACGTGCGCGTGCCGCGGGTCTGACCGGTCAGCTCCAGGCGGCCGTCGACAAGCTGCGCGACCAGATCGAGCAGGCACGCGCCCAGGGCAACACCGCCAAGGCGGAGAAGCTCGGGCGCGAGCTGGAGGGCCGTCAGGCGCTCCTGGACCAGGCGCTGAAGGGTCTGCACGAGTTCGGCGGCTGACCCGGCCCGCCCCGTAGTGCCCGGAGGCCCCCGTACCTTGCGTACGGGGGCCTCCGGTGCGTCTGCGGTGCGTTCTGCGGCCGGTCCTACGGTCGGCGGGCCGAGGTCACCCGGTACACGTCGTAGACGCCCTCCACGCCCCTGACGGCCTTCAGGACGTGCCCCAGGTGCTTGGGGTCGCCCATCTCGAAGGTGAAGCGGGAGGTGGCGACGCGGTCGCGGGAGGTCTGCACGGCCGCGGAGAGGATG
Source organism: Streptomyces adustus (assembly GCF_009377175.1). GTDB lineage: Bacteria > Actinomycetota > Actinomycetes > Streptomycetales > Streptomycetaceae > Streptomyces > Streptomyces adustus. Next base: position 37,509 of record NZ_VJZD01000052.1, on the reverse strand, counting down.
TTGACGTGCTGGTCGGACAGCACCCGGGTGACGTCCGACAGCAGCCGCGAGCGGTCCAGCGCCTCGACCTGGATGGCGACCAGGAAGACCGAGGACTGGGTGGGCGCCCACGTGACGTCGAGGATGCGCTCGGGCTCACGGGACAGCGACTCCACGTTGACGCAGTCGCTGCGGTGGACCGAGACGCCGCTGCCCCGGGTGACGAAGCCGATGATCGGGTCGCCGGGCACCGGGGTGCAGCAGCGGGCCAGCTTGACCCACACGTCGTCGACGCCCTTGACCACCACGCCCGGGTCGGCGTTGGAGCGGCGCTTGCGGCTGCGGCCGCGCGCGGGCGGGACGCTCTCGTCGATCTCCTCGGTGGCGGCCTCCTCGCCGCCCAGGGCCTGGACGAGTTTCTGTACGACGTTCTGCGCGGCGACATGCCCCTCCCCGATCGCCGCGTAGAGCGACGAGATGTCGGGGTAGCGCATCTCGTGGGCGAGCGTGACGAGCGAGTCGCCGGTCAGGATCCGCTGGATGGGCAGGTTCTGCTTGCGCATCGCGCGGGCGATGGCGTCCTTGCCCTGCTCGATCGCCTCGTCGCGGCGCTCCTTGGAGAACCAGGCGCGGATCTTGTTGCGGGCGCGCGGCGACTTGACGAAGTTCAGCCAGTCCCGGGACGGTCCGGCGCCGGCCGCCTTGGAGGTGAAGACCTCCACCAGGTCGCCGTTGTCGAGGGTCGATTCCAGCGGTACGAGGCGTCCGTTGACGCGGGCTCCTATGGTGCGGTGGCCCACCTCGGTGTGCACCGCGTACGAGAAGTCCACGGGCGTGGCGCCGGCCGGCAGCGCTATCACGTCGCCCTTCGGCGTGAAGACGAAGACCTCGTTGCGCGACAGGTCGAAGCGCAGGGACTCCAGGAACTCGCCGGGGTCCTCGGTCTCCTTCTGCCAGTCGAGGAGCTGGCGCAGCCACGCCATGTCGTTGAGGTGGTCGTCCTTGCCGGTGCTCTTGGGGGCGTCCGAGCGCACCTTGGAGGCTCCGGCGACGGCCTCCTGCTTGTACTTCCAGTGCGCGGCGATGCCGTACTCGGCGCGGCGGTGCATGTCGAAGGTGCGGATCTGGAGTTCGACCGGCTTGCCGTTGGGGCCGATGACCGTCGTGTGCAGCGACTGGTACATGTTGAACTTGGGCATCGCGATGTAGTCCTTGAACCGGCCGGGTACCGGGTTCCATCGCGCGTGCACCGTGCCGAGCGCCGCGTAGCAGTCGCGGACGGTGTCCACGAGCACGCGGATGCCCACCAGGTCGTAGATCTCCGCGAAGTCACGGCCGCGGACGATCATCTTCTGGTAGACGCTGTAGTAGTGCTTGGGCCGGCCGGTGACGGTCGCCTTGATGCGGGCGGCGCGCAGATCCGACTGGACCTCGTCGGTCACTATGGCCAGATACTCGTCACGCTTCGGTGCCCTTTCGGCCACCAGCCGTACGATTTCGTCGTACATCTTGGGATAGAGAATCGCGAAGGCGAGGTCCTCCAGCTCCCACTTGATGGTGTTCATGCCCAGGCGATGGGCGAGCGGCGCGTAGATCTCCAGGGTCTCGCGCGCCTTCTTCTCCTGCTTCTCGCGCTTGAGGTAGCGCATGGTGCGCATGTTGTGCAGACGGTCGGCGAGCTTGATGACCAGGACACGGGGGTCCTTGGCCATCGCGACGACCATCTTGCGCACGGTCTCCGCCTGCGCGGCCTCGCCGAACTTGACCTTGTCCAGCTTGGTCACGCCGTCGACGAGCAGGGCGACGGTGTCGCCGAAGTCGCGGCGCAGCTGGTCGAGGCCGTACTCGGTGTCCTCGACCGTGTCGTGCAGCAGCCCGGCCATCAGCGTGGCCGGATCCATGCCCAGCTCGGCCAGGATGGTGGTGACGGCCAGCGGATGGGTGATGTACGGGTCGCCGCTCTTGCGCTTCTGGCCGCGGTGCCAGCGCTCGGCGACCTGGTAGGCCTTCTCGATCTGGCGCAGCGTCGCGGTCTCGATCTTGGGGTCGTTGCTGCGCACTATCCGCAGCAGCGGCTCCAGCACCGGGTTGTAGGGGTTGGCGCGCTGGACACCGAGGCGGGCGAGGCGGGCCCGGACGCGGTTGGAGGAGCCGGAGCGGGAGGACTGTCCGGACGTCGGGCGCACGGCGGACGCGGTTCCGGCGCGCTCGGGCGCGGCCGGTTTGGGGCGTGCCTGCTCGGCCGGCCTCTCGACGGGCGCGGAACGGTCGTGCTCGACCGCCCGCCGGGCGTCGTTCTTCGCGTGCGGCGGGGGCGTCGCCGTGGTGCCCGGGGCGGGCTCGGGCTTGGCGGCGGTCAGGTGCTGGGCCTCGTCTGCCAAGAGGACTCCTCGTGCGCGATCCGGGTCCCCCGGTCAGGCTCCGGAACACCCATCGTAGCGATCCTCGGCCGCGGGATCGCCTTCAGGCCGTTGTGAGGGCCGAGTACCCCTGAAACGCAAGAGGCGGGCGCCGGATTCCTCCGGGCCCGCCTCGATGCCGTTCGCCGTCGGCCGGACGGCGATCAGACGGTGATCAGAGCCTCCAGCGGGGCTCCGTCCAGGGCCGCCTCCAGGCGGGGACGGCCCGCGAGGAAGCCGAGCTCCATCAGGACGGCGGCGCCCGCGACCTCGGCTCCGGCCCGGCGGACGAGCTGGATCGCGGCCTCGGCGGTGCCACCGGTGGCGAGCACGTCGTCGACGATGAGCACGCGGTCCTGCGCGCTCAGGTCCTCGGCGTGCACCTCGATCTCGGCGGAACCGTACTCCAGGTCGTAGCTCTGGCTGAGGGTCGCTCCGGGGAGCTTGCCCGCCTTGCGTACGGGGATGAAGCCGATGCCCGCGCTGACGGCGACGGGTGCGCCGAGGATGAATCCCCGGGCCTCCAGGCCGACGATCTTCGTGGCGCCGGTGCGCCGGGCGATCTCCGCGAGGGTCTCGGTGAGCGCGGTGAAGGCCACCGGGTCCGCCAGGAGCGGGGTGATGTCCTTGAACATCACGCCCTGCTCCGGGTAGTCCTCCACGTCACGGATCCTGCTGAGCAGCAGGGTCGTGATGTCGGTGAGCTCGGTCATCGACGCCTGCCCGACGGTCGGCCGCGGCCCCGGGTGCGCGGGCCGACGACCGCGGCGGCCCCGTCCTGCGGCTCGTCGCCGTCGGCGGCGTGCCCGGACCGCGCCTCGGCGTACTCCTCCTCGGCGGCGGCCTGGGCGCGCTTGGCCATGACCCGCTTCTTGAGGGCCTTCATCTGCGGCTCGCGCTCCTTGAGGTCGGCGACGAGCGGCGTGGCGATGAAGATCGAGGAGTACGCGCCGGCCGCGAGGCCGACGAACAGCGACAGCGAGATGTCGTTGAGCGTGCCGGCGCCGAGCACACCGCCGCCGATGAACAGCAGGCCCGCGACCGGCAGCAGCGCGACCACCGTGGTGTTGATGGAACGCACCAGGGTGCTGTTGATCGACTGGTTGGCGACGTCGCTGTAGGTCCAGCGGGTCTGCTTGGTGAGGTCCTTGGTCTGCTCCTTGAGGCTGTCGAAGACGACGACCGTGTCGTAGAGCGAGTAACCGAGGATCGTCAGCAGACCGATGACCGTACCGGGCGTCACCTCGAAGCCGACCAGCGCGTAGATGCCGACCGTGATGGTGATGTCGTGGATCAGCGCGACCAGCGCCGCGATGGCCATGCGCCACTCGAACGCGATCGCGAGGTAGATCACCACCAGGATCATGAAGATCGCCAGGCCCTGCCAGGCCTTGTTGGCGATCTGGTCACCCCAGCTGGGGCCGACCAGGTCCGCGGCGATCTGCTCCGAGGGCATGTTGAGGTCCTTGGACAGCGCGGACTTGACCTCGTCGGACTTGCCGGTGTCCACATCGGGGATCTGGATGCGAAGCGTGCCGTCACCGAGCTTCTGCACCACCGCCTGGTGACCGGACGCCGATTCCGCGTACTGCTCCGCCTGCGAGACCGAGACGCTGGTCGGCTTGGTGGTGAAGACGGCACCGCCCCTGAACTCGATGCCCATGTTCAGACCGCGCACCGTCAGGCCGAGGATGGCCGTGATGGTGATCAGGATCGAGATGCCGTACCAGATCTTGCGGTTGCCGACGAAGTCGTAACCGATCTCGCCACGGTGCAGTCGGGCGCCGAGGTTGCCGAGTTTCGACATTCTCACGCCTCCTTCGTCTCGGCGGGGGCGGAGGGACGGCGGGTGCGGCGCAGCGGCGGCTTGGCACCCAGTCGCTTCGGGTCGAGGCCGGACCAGCTGTGACCCTCGGCGAAGAACTTCCTGCGGGCCAAGATCGTCATCAGCGGCTTGGTGAACAGGAAGACCACGACCACGTCCAGCACGGTGGTCAGACCCAGCGTGAACGCGAAGCCCTGGACCTTGCCGACGGTGACGATGAAGAGCACCGCGGCGGCCAGGAACGACACGAAGTCGGAGACCAGGATGGTGCGCCGGGCACGCGGCCAGGCCCGCTCGACGGCGGGACGCAGGCTGCGGCCCTCGCGGATCTCGTCCCTTATGCGTTCGAAGAACACGATGAACGAGTCCGCGGTGATACCGATCGCGACGATCGCACCACAGACCGCCGGCAGGTTCAGCGCGAAGTGGATGGTCGGACCGAGCAGCGCCATGATCACGTAGGTGAGGGTCGCGGAGACCATCAGCGAGGCGATCGCGATGAGCGACAGACCCCGGTAGTAGAGCACCAGGTAGATCACGACGAGCGCGAGGCCGATGGCGCCCGCGACCAGACCGGCGTGCAGCTGGTCGCCACCGAGGGCGGCGGTCACCGTGGTGACGGTGTCTTCCTTGAAGGTCAGCGGCAGCGCGCCGTACGACAGCACGTTGGCGAGGCCCTGGGCCTCCTCCTGCGTGAAGCTGCCGGAGATCTCCGCGTTGCCGCCGGTCAGCGCCTGCCTGACGTACGGGTCGGAGATGACCTCGCCGTCCAGGACGATGGCGAACTGGTTCTGCGGGGACTGCTGCTGGGCCAGCTGACCGGTGATGTCGGCGAACTTCTTGGCGCCCTTGGACGTGAAGTCCATGGTCACGGTCCAGCCCGCGGCGGTCTGGGTGTTGTAGATGGCCTGGGCCTTCTTCACATCCGTGCCGTCGACCTGGGCGGGGCCGAGGATGTACTTCTGCCACTGGTTCTGCGAGTTCTTGCCGCAGGCGACGGTGGTGTCCGTGGGCTTGGCGCCCTTGCCGGCCTCGGCACGGGCCTTCGGCTTCGTGCAGTCCAAGGCCGCGTACTGCGCTTCCAGCTTGCTGGTCGCGGCGTCGGCGGAGGCGCTGGCGGACGGGGAGGCGGAGGCCTTCGTGTCGCTGGAGGCCGAGCTGCTCGCCGACGGCGTGGCGTCGTCCTTCAGGGCGTCGCTGACCGCGCGGCCCTGGGAGGTGGCCGTCGCCGACGGGCTCGCGGAGCCGGAGGGGGACGCGGACGAGGACGCCTTGTCGGTCGCCTTGCCCGAAGCGCTGCTGGAGGCGCTCGGCGACGGGGTGGCCGCAGCGGCGGCGCCGGACGCCTCGGTCGCGAGGACGGGCCGGAAGTACAGCTTCGCCGTGGTGCCGACCTGCTTGCGGGCCTCGTCCGAGTTCGTGCCCTTGGGGATGTTGACGATGATGTTCCGCGTGCCCTGCGTCTGGACCTCGGTCTCCGAGACGCCCAGACCGTTGACACGGCGGTTCATGATGTCGACCGCGGTGTCCATGTTGGTCTTGTTGATCGCGGATTCCTGGCCGGCCTCGGGAACCGCCCGGAGCGTGATGCTCGTACCGCCGGCCAGGTCGATGCCGAGACGCGGAGTGGTGTGCCCGGAGGCGAACATCCCCCCGGTGAGCGCCGCGATGGCGATCAGGATCAGGGCCAGCGAGCGCCCCGGCTTGCTCTGGGCGCTCGCGTTCCGGCCCTTTTTAGGTGCTGCCACCTTCTCGTACTCCCTCTCGGGCCGCTCCGCGCCGGGTCAGCGCGGCAGCGACCATGCCATGGTGTGGGGGACCGCTTGCGAGATCCGTGCATCCGGGGCGCGCGGAGCAGTTCCGCGTGTCCCCGCACACGTCTTACTTCGCGTCGGCGTCGCCGTCTGTCTTCTTCGGCTCTTCGTCCGACTTCGCGTCGACAGCCTTGTCGGCCTTGTCGGCCTTGTCGGCCTCGGCCTCGGCGGTCTCCGTCTCGGCGGGCTCGTCCTTCTTGCCGAGGTCGACGGACTTGTCGCCGGGGAGGGCGGCAGCGTCGTCGGCGGGCTCGTCGGCCTCGGTGAGGGAGGAGGCGTCGTCCGGGACGATCGCGGTGTCGGACTTCAGGTCGTGCTCGACGCCGTGGACGATGCGGTTGTACTCGTCGTCGGTCAGGACCGCACCGATGGCGTTCTTGGCGAAGAGCAGCTCCACACCCGGGCCGGCGTCGACGAGAACGGTGTCCTCGTTGACCTCCTTGACCGTCGCGTACATGCCCCCGATGGTGCGGATGCCGCTGCCGGGCTGCATCTCGTTGCGCATCTGCGCAGCCTGCTGCTGCTTCTTCTTGGCCGACCGGGTCATCAGGAACATGGCCCCGATGAGCACGATGAACGGGAGGAGGGTCACGAGACTCACGGGTCGGAACTTCCTTCACACGACCGCGAAGGTGAGCGGCCTGATGGTTGGGGGTATGTGTACCGCCGAGAGAGGCGGCATCGGCGGAGTCTAAGCGAGTCCGCGTGCATGGAACAACGCTCAGCATCGCACCAGGGTTCCTGCTCCGGCCAATGCGCGCGCCGTCACGCCCCGAACAGGTCCCCTTGTCCGTTTCCCCCGGCCGAGGCGTGGGGCGGGGTCAGTCCGAGGTGCGTCCAGGCCGCCGGTGTGGCCACCCGTCCGCGGGGGGTGCGGGCGAGCAGCCCCTCCCGCACGAGGAAGGGCTCGGCGACCTCCTCCACGGTCTCACGTTCCTCGCCCACCGCGACGGCCAGCGTCGACAGACCGACCGGACCGCCGCCGAACAGCTTCAGCAGGGCCTGGAGGACGGCCCGGTCGAGGCGGTCCAGACCACGCGAGTCGACCTCGTAGACCGCCAGGGCCGCCGAGGCGATCTCCGGGGTGATGAAACCGTCCGCCTTGACCTGCGCGTAGTCGCGCACGCGGCGCAGCAGCCGGTTGGCGATACGGGGGGTGCCACGGGAACGGCCGGCGATCTCGGCCGCGCCGGCGGGGTCGATCTCGACGTCGAGCAGGCTCGCCGAGCGGTGGATGACACGTTGCAGCTCGGCGGGCTCGTAGAACTCCATGTGCGCGGTGAAGCCGAACCGGTCGCGCAGCGGGGGCGGCAGCAGTCCGGCCCGGGTGGTGGCGCCGACCAGGGTGAACGGCGGCAGTTCGAGCGGGATGGCGGTGGCGCCGGGCCCCTTGCCGACGATGACGTCGACGCGGAAGTCCTCCATCGCCATGTAGAGCATCTCCTCGGCGGGCCGCGACATGCGGTGGATCTCGTCGAGGAAGAGGACCTCGCCCTCCTGGAGCGAGGAGAGGATCGCCGCCAGGTCGCCGGCGTGCTGGATGGCGGGGCCGCTGGTGATGCGGATCGGGGCGCCCATCTCGGCTGCGATGATCATCGAGAGGGTGGTCTTGCCGAGGCCGGGCGCGCCGGAGAGCAGCACGTGGTCGGCGGTGGCACCGCGTGCGCGAGCGGCGCGCAGCACCAGGTCGAGCTGCTCGCGGACCTTCTCCTGGCCGATGAACTCGCCCAGGTCCTTGGGGCGCAGCGCGGCTTCGACGGCCTGGTCCTCGCGGTCGGCGACAGAGCCCACCAGCCGCTCGCCGGCGGCGGCGTCGGTCGTGTCGTCCCAGTTCATGAAGTGTGCCTCGGGGTCTCGTGGGGGCGCGGTGACGCGGTGGGGACCGGTCGCCGACGGGTCAGCGGGCGCGGTTCAGGGTCTGGAGGGCCGCCTTGAGGAGCTGGCCCACCTGGGGGGTGGCGCCCGCGGCCTCGGCCTGCGGGGCCACGGCGGACACGGCCTCCTCCGCCTCCCGGGTCGCGTAGCCGAGGCCGATCAGGGCCGCGTGCAGTTGCTCACGCCAGCCGCTGGTGACCGCGGTGCCCACGGCGGGGGCGCCGGTCGGCGCGCCGAGCCGGTCCTTCAGCTCCAGCAGGAGCTTCTGGGCGCCCCGCTTGCCGATGCCGGGGACGGCCACCAGCGCCTTCTCGTCGCCCGAGGCCACGGCTCGGCGCAGGGCGTCCGGGGTGTGCACGGCGAGCATCGCCTGGGCCAGCCGGGGACCGACCCCGCTGGCCGTCTGGAGCAGCACGAACACCTGGCGCTCGTCGTCGTCCGCGAAGCCGTACAGCGTCAGCGAGTCCTCACGGACGACGAGGGAGGTGGCGAGCTTGGCGGGCTCCCCGATCCGCAGGGTGGACAGCGTGTTCGGGGTGCACAGGACGGCCATGCCGACCCCGCCCACCTCGATCACCGCGGTGTCGGGAGCGAGTGCGGCGACCGTGCCGCTGACGAAGGCGATCATGCCGTACGGCCTTTCGAGGTGTGCAGGGCAACGGCCTGCTGGAGTCGGTTCTGCGCGGGGGCGCGCCAGATGTGGCAGATGGCGAGGGCGAGGGCGTCGGCCGCGTCGGCGGGCTTCGGCGGTGCGTCGAGCCGCAGCAGACGGGTCACCATGGCTCCGACCTGCGCCTTGTCGGCCCGGCCGCTGCCGGTGACGGCGGCCTTGACCTCGCTGGGGGTGTGCAGGGCGACGGGGATGCCGCGGCGGGCGGCACAGAGCATGGCGACGGCACTGGCCTGGGCCGTGCCCATCACCGTGCGCACGTTGTGCTGGCTGAACACCCGCTCCACGGCGACGAATTCGGGCCGGTACTCGTCCAGCCACTCTTCTATGCCCTGCTCGACGGCGAGCAGACGAAGGCTCAGTTCCGCGTCCGCGGGCGTCCGGACGACACCGACGCCGCGCATCGTCAACGGGCGTCCCGCGACGCCCTCGACGACTCCGACACCGCATCGGGTCAGTCCTGGATCCACACCGAGTACACGCACCGCGCTCCTTCTCCTGCCCATCCCGTCCGGCCTGCTGCGTCAGGCTATCCGGCGGCACCGACAACGCACCGCGGCCGGGGCCGGGTCCGCGGTCCCGGGCACCCGTCCCGAACCCACCGGACCTTCAAAGGAAAGGCAAAGAATCACGCGCGGATGATCCGTCATATCCGTCACATCACGAGAAAACGGGTCCGCTGCGGGCGATCACCGTTGCCGCATCCTCTTGATCACTTATAGCTTCCGAAGCGACGCGTACAGCTGACCACTGCGCGCGTCGATGCGAACTGGAGTTCGCATCACCATCATCACAACGACAAATCGGGGAATTCATGCGCTCCATAGCGAAGGCTGCCGCCGTGACCGCTTCCGTCCTGCTGGCCGGCATGGCCGTGGCCACGCCCGCGCAGGCCGCCAGCGACTCCAAGCACACCGGCCGCAGCGGCTGCTTCAACTGGTCGTGGGCGGACGGCGTCGCGACGACGACCGTCTACTTCCACAACATCTGCGACAAGAAGGCCACCATCAACATCTGGTGGAAGGACGGCCAGATCGACGTGATGCGCGCGGCGACCGTCGACGCCGACGGCAAGGGCCACATCAAGCACGCCGGCAGTGTGAAGAGCATCGACGGCTGATCCGGCGCCGCACAGCGAACGGCCCGCCGAAGTCCACTTCGGCGGGCCGTTCGTTCGTCGGGTGCGCTCAGGCGTCGACCTTCTCCATGACGTCGTCGCTGACGTCGAAGTTGGCGAAGACGTTCTGCACGTCGTCGCTGTCCTCGAGCGCGTCGATCAGCTTGAAGATCTTCCTGGCGCCGTCCTCGTCCAGCTCGACCTGCATGGTCGGGACGAAGTTGGCCTCGGCGGAGTCGTAGTCGATCCCGGCGTCCTGGAGGGCGGTGCGGACCGCGACCATGTCGGTCGCCTCGCTGAGGACCTCGTAGGACTCACCGAGGTCGTTGACCTCCTCCGCGCCCGCGTCCAGGACGGCACCCAGGACGTCGTCCTCGGTCAGCTCGCCCTTGGGCACGATCACGACGCCCTTGCGGTTGAAGAGGTACGACACCGAGCCCGGGTCGGCCATGTTGCCGCCGTTGCGGGTCATGGCGACCCGGACGTCCGACGCGGCACGGTTGCGGTTGTCGGTCAGGCACTCGATGAGCACGGCGACACCGTTGGGGCCGTAGCCCTCGTACATGATCGTCTCGTAGTCGGCGCCGCCGGCCTCGAGGCCACCGCCGCGCTTGACCGCGGAGTCGATGTTCTTGTTGGGGACCGACTGCTTCTTCGCCTTCTGGATGGCGTCGTAGAGAGTCGGGTTGCCCTCGATGTCGACGCCGCCCATCCGGGCCGCGACCTCGATGTTCTTGATCAGCTTCGCGAAGAGCTTGCCGCGCTTGGCGTCGATCACGGCCTTCTTGTGCTTCGTCGTAGCCCATTTAGAGTGGCCGGACATCTGCCTGTCTCCTTCGCGTAACCCATCCTGTACGAACGCCCCCGGGTGTCACCGCCCGGAAGTACCCCGGAGATCCTACAAGGACTCCGCCGTGCGGTTCGCGCGCACCATGTCGACGAACAGGGAGTGAACACGGTGGTCCCCGGTCAGCTCCGGGTGGAACGACGTGGCCAGGACGTTGCCCTGGCGTACGGCGACGACATGGCCCGCGTGCTCGGCGAGCACCTCGGCGCCGGCGCCGACGGACTCCACCCACGGAGCGCGGATGAAGACACCCTCTACAGGATCGCCCTCGATGCCCTTGACGTCGACCGCCGCCTCGAAGGACTCGTTCTGCCGTCCGAAGGCGTTGCGGCGCACGATCATGTCGATGCCGCCGATCGTCTCCTGGCCCGAGCGCGGGTCGAGGATCTTGTCGGCGAGCATGATCATGCCCGCACAGGTGCCGTAGACAGGCATTCCGGCCGCCACGCGCGCGCGGAGCGGTTCCATCACGCCGAACAGGACGGCCAGCTTGGAGATGGTGGTGGACTCGCCACCGGGCAGGACCAGGCCGTCCAGCTCGGCGAGTTCCTCGGGGCGCCGCACCGGCCTGGCCACGGCGTCGGCCGCGGCCAGGGCGATGAGGTGCTCCCGTACGTCGCCCTGAAGGGCCAGGACGCCGATCACAGGTGCGTCGGTCATGTGGGTTACCAGCCGCGGTTGGCGTAGCGCTCGGTCTCGGGGAGGGTGTCGCAGTTGATGCCGACCATGGCCTCGCCCAGGTTGCGGGACGCGTCCGCGATGATCTTCGGGTCGTCGTAGAAGGTGGTGGCCTTCACGATGGCGGCGGCACGCTTGGCCGGGTCGCCGGACTTGAAGATGCCGGAGCCGACGAAGACGCCCTCGGCGCCGAGCTGGCGCATCAGCGCGGCGTCGGCGGGGGTGGCGACACCACCGGCGGAGAACAGCACGACCGGCAGCTTGCCGAGCTCGGCGACCTCCTTGACCAGCTCGTACGGGGCGCGCAGGTCCTTGGCGGCGGCGTACAGCTCGTTGTTGTCGAAGCCGCGCAGCCGGGCGATCTCGTTCTTGATCTGGCGCAGGTGACGGACCGCCTCGACGACGTTGCCGGTGCCGGCCTCGCCCTTCGAGCGGATCATCGCGGCGCCCTCGGCGATCCGGCGCAGGGCCTCGCCCAGGTTGGTGGCACCACAGACGAAGGGGGTGGTGAACGCCCACTTGTCGGAGTGGTTGACCTCGTCGGCCGGGGTGAGGACCTCGGACTCGTCGATGTAGTCGACACCGAGCGACTGAAGAACCTGGGCCTCGACGAAGTGGCCGATCCGCGACTTGGCCATGACCGGGATGGAGACGGCCTCGATGATCTCCTCGATCATGTTCGGGTCCGACATCCGGGCCACGCCGCCGTCCTTGCGGATGTCGGCGGGAACCCGCTCCAGCGCCATGACGGCGACGGCGCCGGCGTCCTCGGCGATCTTGGCCTGCTCGGCGTTGACGACGTCCATGATCACACCGCCCTTGAGCTGCTCGGCCATGCCGCGCTTCACGCGGGCGGTGCCGGTCTCGGGGGTCTGGGCGGTGGGGGGAATCGTGCTGGACACGGGGTGACCTCGCTCGGGGAAGAGGGTTTCTACAGCAGGGAGGAAACGGGATCGGACCAGGCCACAGCAAGGGCCAATGAGCAGGCGGTGGATCCTTTTGGCCCCTGACCTGCTCGTCGTGGCTCAGGCGACGCGGTCCGCGAGGGCGACGGGAGGCTCGTCGTCCATCTCGAAGGCCATGGGGAAGGGCGCGTGCCCGGCCAGCCGGAACCAGCGCACCTTGCGGTGCTCGCGGAGGCGGCGGGCCGCGCCCACGGCGTCGTTGTGGAAGCGCCGGGCCATCGGGACCCTCCTCACGGCCTCGGTCAGTTCGTGGGTCGCGGCCTCTCCCCCGGGTGCCTCGTGTACGACCTCCATCTGCTGCGGCTCCGCGAACACGGCCCGCAGTGCCTGGCTGAGCTCGCTCTCGGCGACCTCCCGCTGCTCCTCCTCCGCCTGCCGGGCGGCGTGCGCCGCCTCGTACAGCACGATGGAGGCGGCCGGGTCGAGCACGCCGGCCGTCGCCAGCTCCTGCGCCACGGAGGCCCGGCGCAGCAGCTGCGCGTCGAGCGCGGCACGGGCCGCGTCGATCCGGGTGTGCAGCCGGTCCAGCCGGCCCGCGGTCCAGCTGAGATAGAGGCCGAACGCGACCAGGGCGACGAGGATCCAGATGAGGGTTGAGGTCACGGGCGGCAAGGCTACCGGGACGCTGCGCGGGGCGGCGGAGTACCGAACCGGGGCCGACGCCGAAGGGGCCGTCCCGGGGCCCGCGCCCGCGGGGCCGTCCCGGGCTCCGCGTCCGCGGGGCCGTCCCGAAGGCGACCGCGGCAGGGCCGTGCCGGCGCCGACGTCGCGGTGAGCCGTCCCGGGGCCGGTTCAGCCGGGATCGGCCCTTCCGGCAACCCGGTGTCAGTCGCGGGCCAGACCCAGGCGGGCGCGCAGGCCCGGGCCGCGTTCGTCCGTCGCCGCCACCGCGGCGGCGCCCGCCGTGACCGTCTCGTACACGGACAGGATGTCCGCGCCGACCGTCGACCAGTCGAAGCGCCGTACATGGGCGCTGCCGCGTTCGCGCAGCTCGGCGCGGCGGGCCGGGTCGGCCAGCAGCCGCACGGCCGCCTCGGCCAGCGCGTCGGCGTCCTCGTTGGCGAACAGTTCGCCCGCCTCTCCCCGGTCCAGGACCTGGGCGAAGGCGTCGAGGTCGGAGGCGAGCACCGGGGCGCCCGCCGACATCGCCTCGACGAGGATGATGCCGAAGCTCTCGCCGCCGGTGTTGGGGGCGATGTACAGGTCGAGGCTGCGCAGGAAGCGCGCCTTGTCCTCGTCGCTGACCATGCCGAGGAACTCCACCCGGGAGCGCATCTCCTCGGGCAGCGACTCCACCGCCGCCTCCTCGTCGCCGCGTCCCGCGATCAGCAGCCTGGTCTGCGGGCGGGCGGCGAGGATCTTCGGCAGGGCCCGCATCAGGACCGGCAGGCCCTTGCGGGGTTCGTCGATCCGGCCGATGAAGCCGATGGTGTCGCCCTGCCACTCGGGTCTGGGCTCGGCGTCGGCGAAGAAGTCGACGTCGACGCCGTTGGGGATCACCACCGCGTCCCCGCCCAGGTGCTCGACGAGGGTGCGGCGGGCGTACTCGCTCACGGCGATCCGCGCGCTGATCTTCTCCAGGGCGGCCTGGAGGATCGAGTACGCGGCGATCATGGCCCGGGAGCGCGGGTTGGACGTGTGGAACGTGGCCACGATCGGTCCCTGCGCGGCCCAGCAGGCCAGCAGGCCCAGCGACGGCGAGGTCGGCTCATGGATGTGGATCACGTCGAACCGGCCGTCGTGCAGCCAGCGGCGCACCCGCGCGGCGCTCAGGAAGCCGAAGTTCAGCCGGGCCACCGAGCCGTTGTAGGGCACCGGGACCGCGCGTCCGGCCGAGACGACGTACGGCGGCAGGGGCGTGTCGTCGTCGGCGGGCGCGAGGACCGACACCTCGTGGCCGAGCCGGATGAAGTACGCGGCGAGGTCGCGGATGTGGAACTGGACGCCGCCCGGGACGTCCCAGGAGTACGGGCAGACGATCCCGATCCTCATGCGGACCCTCCGGGACGAGCAGGAGCGGGGTCGAGATCCGCGAGCCACAGACGCTGGAGCATGTGCCAGTCCTCCGGATGGTCGGCGATCCCGGTGGCGAAGGCGTCGGCCAGCGCCTGTGTCATGACAGACGTCTTCTCGGCCCGCGTACCTGTCTCGGGCACTTCGAGCGGGGGATGGATCCGGCCGCGCATGACCGGGGAGTCGTCGTACCAGAGCGTGACCGGCAGCAGCAGCGCGCCGGTCTGCTGGGCGAGCAGCGCCGGACCCGCGGGCATCCGGGCGGTGTCGCCGAAGAACTTCACCTCGACGCCCGAGGCGGACAGGTCGCGCTCGGCGACCAGGCAGACCAGGCCTCCGTCGCGCAGCCGCCGGGCCAGCGTGCCGAAGGCGGTGCCGCCGCTGTGCGGCAGGACCTCCATGCCGAGGCCCTCGCGGTAGGCGACGAAACGGTCGTACAGCGTCTCCGGCTTCAGACGCTCGGCGACCGTCGTGAACGGCGTCCGCAGCCTGGTGGTGACCCAGGCGCCCGCGAGGTCCCAGTTGGCCATGTGCGGCAGCGCGAGGACCACGCCCCGCCCGGAGGCGAGCGCGTCGGTCAGATGGTCCACGCCCTCCGGGTCGAAGCCGTCGCAGATCCGCTCGGCGCTCCAGGCCGGCAGCCGGAAGGACTCCATCCAGTAGCGCAGGTACGAGCGCATGCCCGCGCGCGAGAGCTCCGCCAGCCGCTCGGGGCTCGCGTCGGGCACCACGCGGGCGTAGTTGCTCTCCAGGCGCCGGACGCCCTTGCCGCGTTTCTTCCAGGCGAGGTCGGCGACGGCTCGGCCGAGCCGTACGGCGACCGGTTCGGGGAGCTTCTTCACGGTGCTCCAGCCGAGCCCGTAGACCGCGTCCGTCAGCCGTTCCCGGGCGTTCACTTCGCGGCCTCGCTCCCCCGGGAGCCGTTGCCGTGCCCGGCCACGGCCGCCTCCGCCTCCGCTTCCGCCTCCGCGGACTCCCGGCGGACCGTGACGACGCGCTGGATCAGCGTGACGAGGCTGCCGACGGCAACGATCCACAGCGCGACGGGCAGCAGGTACTGGACGCCGGGCACGCCGAACGCATGCAGGCCCGCGACTCCGGCCGCGACCAGCGAGATGACCAGGCGCTCGGCGCGCTCGACGAGCCCGTTGACGGCGACCGGCAGGCCGATCGACTCGCCGCGCGCCTTGGTGTACGACACCACCTGACCGCTGGCCAGGCAGAAGATGGAGACGGCGCACAGTGTGTTGTCGTTGCCGCCGCCCGCGTACCAGAGGGCGAAGCCGCCGAAGATCGCGCCGTCGGCGACCCGGTCGAGGGTGGAGTCCAGGAAGGCGCCCCAGCGGCTGGTGCGGCCGAGCTGGCGGGCCATGTTCCCGTCGACGAGGTCGGAAAACACGAACAGTGTGATCACGATCGTGCCCCAGAAGAAGTCGCCCCTGGGGTAGAAGACCAGCGCGCCCGCCACCACCCCGGCGGTACCGATCAGCGTCACCGTGTCGGGGCTGACGCCCCGCCGGATGAGAAACGCGGCGAACGGTGTGAGGACACGCGTGAAGAATGCACGCGCGTACTTGTTCAGCATGGCCTTCCCGAGGGTCGGTGTCGCCGGACGGCCCCTGCTGACCTCCGGCTGGCCCATCGTAGTCACGCGCGCTCATCTGCGACGGCCGGGCTGCCGTCGGGCCGTGTCACGGTCCGACGGTGTACGGGTCACGACCGGGTCGCGGCTTCCCGGCCACGGCCGGGTGGCGCGATCCCGTCCTTCGTATGGACGCACCGTGACAGGAGTGGAAAGCTCGAAGAACCGCGGGCGTCATCGGAGCCGCCACCGGTGGGGGGCCTCCGGACTCGGTCCGGGAGCGGAGTTCCGACCTGCCCGCGCCCACAGTGACCTCACCGTGCACGGGAGGCAAGGCCATGGGCGACAAGGCGAACGCACACCCCGGAGCCGCCGGCAGGGCTACGGCGGCCGACCACCCCGCGTCCATAAGGAATGTGGTGCTGGTCGGCCACTCCGGATCGGGCAAGACGACTCTGGTGGAGGCTCTCGCGCTGACCGCGGGAGCCGTGAACCGGGCGGGCCGCGTGGAGGACGGCGGCACCGTCTCCGACTACGACGACATCGAGCACCGCCAGCAACGCTCGGTACAGCTGTCCCTGGTGCCCGTCGAATGGGACGGCATCAAGGTCAACATCATCGACACCCCCGGATACGCCGACTTCGTCGGAGAGCTCAGGGCCGGTCTGCGCGCGGCGGACGCGGCCCTCTTCGTCGTCTCGGCGTCCGACGAGGTGGACGGCTCGACCCGGATGGTGTGGGAGGAGTGCGCGGCCGTCGGGATGCCGCGCGCGATCGTCGTCACACATCTGGAGTCGGCCCGCGCCGGCTTCGAGGAGATGACCCAGATCTGCGCGCAGGCGTTCGGCGGCGACGACCCCGACGCGGTGCTGCCGCTGCACCTGCCGCTGCACGGCCCGCAGGCGCCCGACGGGCACGCGCCCGTCACCGGGCTGACCGGGCTGCTGTCGCAGAAGCTGTTCGACTACGCGTCCGGGGAGCGCAAGGAGTCCGAGCCGGGTCCCGAGCAGCTGCCGGGGATCGAGGAGGCCCGCAACCGGCTGATCGAGGGGATCATCGCCGAGAGCGAGGACGAGACCCTCATGGACCGCTACCTCGGCGGCGAGAAGATCGACATCAAGACGCTGGTGCAGGATCTGGAGCGGGCCGTCGCGCGCGGGGCGTTCTTCCCGGTCCTGGCCGCCGCCCCGGCGGCCGAGGGCGCCCGGCAGGGCATCGGCACGGTCGAACTGCTGGAACTGATCACCGGGGGCTTCCCGACCCCGCTGGAGCGGGAGGCACCGGCCGTGACGACCGTCGACGGCCGGGCGCGCGAGCTGACGCCCTGCGACCCCGGCGGACCGCTGGTCGCCGAGGTGGTGAAGACCACGTCCGACCCGTACGTCGGCCGGGTCTCCCTGGTCCGCGTCTTCTCCGGCACCCTGCGGCCCGACGAGACGGTCCATGTCTCCGGGCACGGGCTGGCCGACCGCGGTCACGAGGACCACGACGTCGACGAGCGGATCGGTGCGCTGTCGGCGCCGTTCGGCAAGCAGCAGCGGCTGCTGACGCAGGCCATCGCGGGCGACCTGGCGTGCGTGGCGAAGCTGAGCCGCGCGGAGACCGGGGACACCCTCTCGGCCAAGGACGACCCGCTGCTCATGGAGCCCTGGCAGATGCCCGACCCGCTGCTGCCGCTCGCCATCCAGGCGCACAGCAAGGCCGACGAGGACAAGCTGTCGCAGGGGCTCGGCCGGCTGGTCGCCGAGGATCCGACGATGCGTCTCGAACAGAACCAGGACACCCACCAGGTGGTGCTGTGGTGCCTCGGCGAGGCGCACGCGGACGTCGCCCTGGAGCGGCTGCGCAGCCGTTACGGCGTCCAGGTCGACGTGGTGCCGTACCGGGTCTCGCTGCGGGAGACGTTCGCGGACCGGGCCGCCGGGCGGGGACGGCACGTGAAGCAGTCGGGCGGGCACGGCCAGTTCGCCATCTGCGAGATCGAGATCGAGCCCCTGCCGGGCGGTTCCGGCATCGAGTTCGTGGACAAGGTGGTCGGCGGCGCGGTGCCGCGGCAGTTCATCCCTTCGGTGGAGAAGGGGATCCGCACCCAGGCCGCGCGGGGCATCGCGGCGGGGCATCCGCTCGTCGACATCCGGGTCACCCTGCTGGACGGCAAGGCGCACTCGGTGGACTCCTCCGACGCCGCCTTCCAGACGGCGGGGGCGCTGGCGCTGCGCGAGGCCGCGGCCGGCGCGAAGATCCACCTGCTGGAGCCGGTGGCCGAGGTGACCGTGCTGGTCGGTGACGACTACGTGGGCGCGGTGATGAGCGATCTGTCCGGGCGGCGCGGGCGCGTGGTCGGCACCGAGCAGCTGAGCACCGGGCGCACCCTGGTCAGGGCGGAGGTGCCGGAGATCGAGATCGGCAGGTACGCCGTCGACCTGCGGTCGCTGTCGCACGGCACGGCGCGCTTCGACCGCTCGTACGTCCGGCACGAGCCGATGCCGCAGCAGGTCGCCGACCGGGTGCGCGAACAGACGGTGGACGTGGCGTAGTCGAGGTCCGGTGTGGGGTCCGGCCGCGGCCGGACCCCACACCGGAGCAGGCCGCCGGACGCATCGGTACGGGTGCCCGACGGCCTGCCCAACTGCACCCGGACGCAGGGGATCGGGTGCCCGACCGAGCACAACCGCGGCCGGACGCAACGGATCGGTGCCCAGGCACACACAACTCCCCCCGGACACAACGGGTCGGATGTCCGACGGCGCAACACCCGCTCTGCGGGCCTCAGATCGGATGTCCGACCGCGCACAACCCCGGCCGGAGGCCTCGGGCCAGGCGTACGGCCGCGCACGACCGCCACCGGACGCACCGGATCGGTGCCCGGGCACGCACAACTGCGCCCGGTCGCGATGGATCAGGTGTCCGACGGCGCACAACCCGCGCCGGAGGCGTCGGCGCAGGCGTGCGGCCGCGCACAACCGGCGCGCGTGGTGCGGCCGTACGGCCCGGCGCGAGCCCCCGTGCTGGAATGCCCCCCTCCGCGTCGGCGGCCCGCTTCGGCGGACCGCCGACGAAGGTCCGCGCCTGCGGATACGCTGATGACCTGATCAACAGGTGTGCGGGGCCGGGAAGTCGGGAAGGCCGCAGGAGCGGGATCGGGCGGCGTTGGGGGGCGGTAATGACCGTTGACGGCGGGTACGGCGACATCTTCGGGCCACAGGTGCCGCGTACGGGCGACGAGGGGCAGACGGCCACGTTCGCGCTGGCGTCGGCGGCCTACCGGGACAACCCGGTCGAGGAGATCACCAAGGCGGACAACGACTGGCACCAGTCGACCGTCAAGGCCGGCAAGGTCTCCCTGTTCCGGCCGAACCTCGGCGAGGCGTTCTCGCGGGCGGTGGTGGACCGCATGCTGGGCAGCGGCCGCAAGCCGCTCATCCAGTCCTTCGGCACCGAGCCGCAGGTCGTCGTCGAGCACTGTCTGGCCGCCAACAACATCCGCCGGGACCGCGACAACCGGCTCAGCGCGGTCATGGTGCTGTGCGGCCTGATCTTCCTGCCGGGGCTGCTGGTGTGGCTGCTGGTCTTCGCGATCCGCACCAACATCGACAAGCGCGACGACCGGCGCGCCTCCGCCCTGGCCACCACGCTGCTCGTGGCCGTCGGCGCGCTCGCCGTGATCTTCCTCATCCGGATGCCGTTCACGGGCTTCTGGGCGTGGTACTCCCGCGCGGCCGTGATCCTGCCCGTGGTCGGCTGGGTGCTGGCCCGGCGGATCTGCGAGAACACGGCCAAGGACCTGCGGGGGCGCTGGGCCGGGCTGCTGTCGGGCAGCAACATCGGGGCGAAGGTCCCCGAGGCGGTGCCGAGCAGCCCCCGCGAGACCGCGGCCGAGGGGCTGCGCCAGTCGCTGGCCAAGCTGAGCGCCGAGCAGCAGTCGAACTCGGTGTTCTACGCCGGCCCCAAGGGCATCCTCGGCATGGGCACCCGCTGGGGGTCCTGGCAGCTGGCCGAGGACCTGCGCCCGGCCGACCCCGCCAAGGAGATCCACCCGTTCCGCAGCTGGGACGTCATCCGGTCGATCCACGACCAGCTGCGGATGCTGGAGCGCGGGCCGCTGAACACCGGCGGCTTCCCGAAGGCGTCGATACGCCACTGGATCGTCACGCCGATCGGGGAGAACGCCAAAGCGGTGTCCCGGCCCGAGGGCACGGACGTGGAGGCGTACCAGGTCAAGTCGCACGCCATACAGGACATCTGCAACAAGCAGCAGTTCGGCGCCGGTGACCGGCACTACCTGGGCGTGCAGTGGACGCTGTGGGACGGACAGCTGGTGATCACCATGCTGATCACGGTGACCGTGCTGCACTCGACGCTGCGCATCGAGGTCACCGGCCACGCGCTCGGTCCGGTGAACGGGCTGTTCACCACGGCCCCGGAGGCGCCGAGCAAGGAGGTCACGAAGTCCTTCAAGCCGTGGGAGACCCGCACGGTGAAGCTTCCGCTGGTCACCACCAACGAGGTGGTCCGGCTCGCCGTGCGCGCCCCGCTCACCTGGTATCCGCCGCTGCTGAACTGGCTCGGCGGGAGCGTGGCCCTGCCCGAGCCGTTCGGTCTGCGCCACGCCTGGGCGGACCAGCCGTGGCGGCACCGGTTCATGGCGGACGACGCGCTGCGCGCGGCGACGCCGGTGCTGCGGGTGGTGCACGCCGCGGCGCTGCGGACCCTGGAGGAGAACGGCGTGGACATCGAGAAGTTCGGGGTGCGGTCGGGGTTCCTCAGCACGGCGGTGCAGGACGCCTCGCCGCGCAAGGCCGACCTGTACGACGCGTAGACCCGGGCCGTGGGGCCCTCAGCCACCGACACCGCCTTCGCGCGGGCCTCCCGGGCCCGCACGAAGGCGGTGTCGGTGCGCGGTCACGCCCGCGTCAGGCCGTGGGCCAGGCCTCCGCCAGCATCTTGCGAGTGTCCGCGAGCAGCTGCGGCAGCACCCGCGTGTGCCCGACGACCGGCATGAAGTTCGTGTCGCCGCCCCAGCGGGGGACGATGTGCTGGTGGAGATGGGCGGCGATGCCCGCGCCCGCCACCGCGCCCTGGTTCATGCCGATGTTGAAACCCTGCGCGCCGGACGCGGCCCGCAGCGCCGCCATGGCCTGCTTGGTCAGCTCGGCGAGCTCGACGGTCTCCGCGCCGGTCAGGTCCGTGTAGTCGGCGACATGACGGTAGGGCACGGTCATCAGGTGGCCGCCGTTGTACGGGTAAAGGTTCAGGACCGCGTACACGTGCTCGCCCCGCTTGACGACCAGCCCGTCCTCGTCGGACTTGGCCGGTATCGCGCAGAAGGGGCAGCCGTCCTCGGCCCCCGGGCCGGTCGGCTTGTTCTCCCCCTGGATGTAGGCCATCCGGTGGGGCGTCCACAGGCGCTGGAACGCGTCCTGCGTCCCCACTCCGATCTGCTGTTCCGGCTCACTCGTCATGCAAAGCAGCATATGGCTTCGCCCGTTCGCGGCGTGTCGGCGGGGTTCGGGCAAAGGCGTCGCGGGCGAAGCTGGCCCGATGGACGACGACGACCGCATGCTGCGCTGGGAGCACCGCACGGAGCTCCCGCTCGCGCTGGCATCGCTGCTCTTCCTGGCCTCGTACGCGGTCCACGTGCTGGGCCAGGGGCTGTCCGACTTCTGGCATGCGCTCTGTCTGGCGGTGACCGGTGCGACCTGGGCCCTGTTCATCGCCGACTACCTGGTGCGCTGGCGGATCAGCGGGCAGCGCCTGAGCTTCGTGCACCGGCATCTTCTGGACACGATGGTCGTGCTCCTGCCCCTGCTGCGGCCGCTGCGCGTCGTCAAGACGTACGACGCCGTACAGCGTCGGCGCGGGCAGCCGCGGCTCCCGCTGCCCCTGCGGGTGATGGCGTACGCGAGCCTGTCGTCCCTGCTGCTCGGCTTCTCGGGCGCGCTCGCCGTGCTCCAGCAGGAGCGCGGCGCCCCGGACGCCACCATCAAGACGTTCGGCGACTCGGTCTGGTGGGCCGCCGCCACCCTGTCGACCGTGGGCTACGGGGACGTCGCGCCGGTGACACCGCTGGGGCGGACCATCGCGGTGTTCATGATGGCCTGTGGTCTGGCGCTGCTCGGCGCGGTCACCGGCTCGTTCTCCTCCTGGCTGCTCCAGGTGTTCGCCCGCCCGGAAGAGACCGAGGGCCCCCGCAGCGGCGATCGCTCCGGGGGCCCCTGAGGTCTGCGGGATCAGACCTGCGTCCGCTCCTCGACGACCTTCGCGATCTTCGCGATGGCCTCGTCGAACGGGATGCCGTTCTCCTGCGAGCCGTCGCGATAGCGGAAGGAGACCGACCCGGCCGACATGTCCTCGTCGCCCGCGATGACCATGAAGGGCACCTTCTGCTTCTGGGCGTTGCGGATCTTCTTCTGCATACGGTCGGAGGACGAGTCCACCTCGACGCGCAGACCCTTGGCCTTGGCCGCCGTCGCGAACTTCTCCAGGTACTCGATGTGCGCGTCGCCGATCGGGATGCCGACCGCCTGGACGGGGGCGAGCCAGGCCGGGAAGGCGCCCGCGTAGTGCTCCAGGAGCACCGCGAAGAACCGTTCGATGGAGCCGAACAGGGCCCGGTGGATCATGACCGGACGCTGCTTGGAGCCGTCGGGACCGGTGTACTCCAGGTCGAAGCGCTCGGGCAGGTTGAAGTCGAGCTGCACGGTCGACATCTGCCAGGTCCGGCCGATCGCGTCCTTGGCCTGGACGGAGATCTTCGGGCCGTAGAAGGCGGCGCCGCCCGGGTCGGGGACCAGCGGGAGGCCCTGCTTCTCGGCGACCTGCCGCAGCGTCTCGGTGGCCTCCTCCCAGACCTCGTCCGAGCCGACGAACTTCTCCGGGTCCTTGGTGGACAGCTCCAGGTAGAAGTCGGTCAGGCCGTAGTCGCGCAGCAGGTTCAGGACGAAGGTGAGCGTCTTGTCGAGCTCGTCGGCCATCTGCTCGCGGGTGCAGTAGATGTGCGCGTCGTCCTGGGTGAAGCCGCGGGCACGGGTCAGACCGTGCACGACGCCCGACTTCTCGTACCGGTACACGGTGCCGAACTCGAACAGGCGCAGCGGCAGTTCGCGGTAGGAGCGGCCGCGCGCGTCGAAGATCAGGTTGTGCATCGGGCAGTTCATGGGCTTGAGGTAGTAGTCCACGCCCTCGTCGAGCTGCATGGGCGGGTACATGCCCTCGGCGTACCAGTCCAGGTGGCCCGAGGTCTCGAAGAGCTTCCCCTTGGTGGCGTGCGGGGTGTAGACGAACTCGTAGCCCTCCTCCTCGTGCCGGCGGCGCGAGTAGTCCTCCATGACCCGGCGGACGATGCCGCCCTTGGGGTGGAAGACGGCGAGGCCGGAGCCGATCTGCTCCGGGATGGAGAACAGGTCCAGCTCGTTGCCCAGCTTGCGGTGGTCGCGCTTCTCGGCCTCGGCGAGGAAGTCGAGGTGCGCCTTCAGCTCCTCCTTGGAGGGCCAGGCGGTGCCGTAGATGCGCTGGAGCATGGGGTTCTTCTCGCTGCCGCGCCAGTAGGCGGCCGCGTTGCGCATCAGCTTGAACGCCGGGATGTTGCGGGTGGTGGGCAGGTGGGGACCGCGGCAGAGGTCCTTCCAGCACAGCTCGCCGGTCTTGGCGTCGAGGTTGTCGTAGATGGTCAGCTCGCCGCCGCCCACCTCGACGTCCGCGCCGTCGTCCGTGGAGGCGGCACCCTTGATGCCGATGAGCTCCAGCTTGTACGGCTCGGCCGCGAGCTCCTCGCGGGCGTCCTCGTCGGTGACGACACGGCGGGCGAAGCGCTGCCCGCGCCGCTGGATCTCCTGCATCTTCTTCTCGACGGCCTTGAGGTCCTCGGGCGTGAACGGCTTCTCGACGTCGAAGTCGTAGTAGAAGCCGTCCCGGACCGGCGGACCGATGCCCAGCTTGGCCTCGGGGAAGAGCTCCTGCACGGCCTGGGCCATCACGTGCGCGGTGGAGTGGCGCAGGATGTTCAGACCGTCCTCGGAGGAGATCTCGACACCCTCGACGGTCTCGCCGTCCTGGACCGCGTAGGCGAGGTCCTTGAGCTCGCCGCCCACGCGCGCGGCGATGATCGAGCGCTCGCCGGCGAAGAGGTCGGCGGCCGTAGTGCCCGTCGTCACCACGCGTTCTTCCCGCTCGGAATCGCGCTGGATGATCACGCGGACATCTGACACCGGTCTCTCCTGACTGAAGGTGGGTGCGGCGCCATACGGGAGCGCGCGCATGACTGGGATCGTACCGACCCCGACCCGCCGACCGCGAAACGGTCACCTTCAGTCCTCGCCCGTGCACGCCTCCTCGAAGAAGTCCAGGTTCTCCTGGAGCGACTTCATCAGCCGGTCCCGCTCCGCCTCGTCCACCTGCACCGGTACGACCCCGCCGGCGCCGGTGATTCGGCGGAAACCGCCCCGGCTCTCCAGCCGTCCGTGCACCCGCACGGGCAGTCCGACCAGGTGGGCCTGTCCGGCGATGCGGTAGTCCTCCTCGTCCAGGGTCAGCCGGACGTGCGGGACCTCGGCGCCGGCGATCACCCGCAGCCGTACGGCCCCCTCGCCGCGAGGTCCGGACCTGCGCATCCGCTCCACGGTGCCGGTGATCCGCACCGGTACGGACGGTTCCTCGCGCAGGTAGCGCGCCCCGGCCTCGCGCAGCACCGGCAGGTCGCCGGGCGAGAACTCGACGGGCTCGACCCCGGCCGCGCAGTCCTCGGGCACGCCGGCCGCGGGCGCCCAGTCCACGGCGATCCGGGCGCCCTCGGCACCGCGCACCAGGATGATCAGCGCCTCGGTGAGCTCACGGCTGACGCCCGCCTCGACGGCTCCGTCGAAGGCGTCCATCCCGCCGGTGGCGCGCTGGTAGTCGATGGCCTCCCGGGCCGCGTACAGCGCCTGGTGCAGCCGGACGGCGAGCGGGCGGGCGACGGCGACGGGCACGAACGCGGTCAGGCTGCCGCCCTCGGCGGCCGAGCCGACGAGGACGCTCTCCAGCAGCGCGGCGGCCGACCGCCGGTGCCGGGCTCCGTAGTAGCCGGCGCGGGCGCGGGTGGCGAGCGCGCAGGCCAGCAGCATCTGGCGGGCGCCGGAGCGCAACTGCTCCTGCACGCTCCAGGGCGCGGCTCCGGCGGGCCCGCTGGGCACGTCCCGCCACCAGCGGATCTCGTCGCTGGGCACGGTGAGCCCGACCAGCACCTCGCGCGCGGAGGGCGTACCGCTGCGGGCGAGCGCGACGAGCGCTTCACTCAGCAGGTCGTCGCTGTCGGGGAAGGCGCGGCTCTCGGGCACCAGCAGACTCGTGCCCGCGCCGCCCTGGCCGGGCGGCGTCCAGCGCCCGTACCGCCCGGGGGCGCCACCGCGCCGCTGCCAGCCGTGCCGGCGCAGCAGGGCGCCGAGCACGGCCGGGTCCACCTCGCCCGGTGCAGGCGGGCCCTCCCACTGGGCCTCGGGATGCGGCCGCACAGGGCGCAGGGTCCCTTCCAAGGGGCGGTGCGTCATGGTCTGCCTCCCGTCCCGACCCGCGTCATGATCTCGCACAGCGCCCGGTCGTCGAAGATGCGTGAGGTCGGTATCCGCACGGTGGTGCGGTGCCGTCCGGTGACGGGCACCCCCGCCAGGTTGACCCAGTAACAGCAGTGCCGCAGGTCCAGGCGGTCGTGGCTGGCGCGCAGCCAGTCGTCCTGGGATCTGGGCACGAGCATCACGACCAGGATCTTGTGCACCGAGACGGGCGTGCGGGCGAGCTTCGCCAGGTGGTCGTTGTCGAGCGTGAAGGAGAAGAAGCGGCCCGGTGGGTTCGGCCGGATCTGGTAGGTGCACTTCAGCTGCACCTTGATGGTGACCTCGTCGTCGACCGTGTGTCCGGGCGCGCTGTGACTGACGTGCCAGTCGATGCCGTTGTCCGGAAAGGGCTGGGACAACGAGCATCCCGCGGCCGCGGCGACCGCGTGCAGATACCCCACCTGCAATGTCTCCATGCAGGCGGTGGTGGCGAGTGTGCCGCGATGGGGTGCCGTCCGTTCGGGCAGCAGCCCGCCCCGCTCGGGCTGCGCTATCGCCATGACCAACAGCCTTCCAAGCCAGAGTTTTCCCCGTGATGGGCCGCTGAACTGCAAAGACCCGTACTCCTGTTGTGTCCTTCCGGCGTACGGCGCAAACGGCCCGGGTATCACCAAACAGGCAGAAGAAGGTGCGTCACCTGCCGTGGGTGAACGAGGAGTTGTGTTCCTATGACGTACTGGTACGACGGGCCCCTGGCCGCGTTCGACACCGAGACAACGGGCGTGGACGTCGAGACCGACCGCATAGTGTCGGCCGCCCTCGTCGTCCAGGACGCCCCGGGCATGCGGCCGCGGGTGAGCCGCTGGCTGGTGAATCCGGGCGTGCCGGTGCCAGCCGGGGCGACGGCGGTGCACGGGCTGACGGAGGATCACCTTCAGCGCAACGGCCGCTGGCCGGCGCCCGTGATGTACGAGATAGCCGAGGATCTGGCCGAACAGGCAGCCGCGGGGCGCCCGTTGGTGGTGATGAACGCGCCGTTTGATCTGACCCTCCTGGACCGCGAGCTGCGCCGGCACCGGGCCTCGTCGCTGGACCGCTGGTTCGACGCGACGCCGTTGCGGGTGCTGGACCCACGGGTGCTGGACAAGCATCTGGACCGCTACCGCAAGGGCCGCCGCACGCTGACCGATCTGTGCGCGCACTACGGCGTGACGCTGGACGGCGCGCACGACGCGGCGGAGGACGCGCTGGCCGCGCTGGAGGTCGTACGGGCGCTCGGGCGCCGGTTCGCGACCCGGCTGGAGCGCCTCTCCCCCGCCGAGCTGCACACCCTCCAGACGGGCTGGCACGCGGCCCAGGCGCGCGGCCTCCAGGCCTGGTTCGCGCGCAGCGGCACGGAGGAGGTGGTGGACCAGGCCTGGCCGCTGCGCCCGGAACTGCCGGCCGCCGCCTGAGCGGGGCACACGGCGTCCGAACGGCGTCGGGACGCATCAGGACGCATCGGGACGGCATGCAAAAGGGCCGGTCCGTACGGATACGGACCGGCCCTTCCCGGTGGGCGATACTGGGTTCGAACCAGTGACCTCTTCGGTGTGAACGAAGCGCTCTCCCACTGAGCTAATCGCCCGGGAACGGACTGAACCATACAGGGCACCGCGGGCTTCGTTCAAACCGCGCGCAGATGGGCGGCGAGCCCGCGCCGTCCGGCGCGCATCATCAGCCGGTGGTTGGCGCGGAAGACGGGCCGTCCCGGCACGGCGAACCGCCTGAGCAGTG
Organism: Streptomyces adustus; assembly: GCF_009377175.1. Taxonomy (GTDB): domain Bacteria; phylum Actinomycetota; class Actinomycetes; order Streptomycetales; family Streptomycetaceae; genus Streptomyces; species Streptomyces adustus. Next base: position 10,442 of record NZ_VJZD01000052.1, on the reverse strand, counting down.
GCTTGTTCACCGCCACCTCCTGCGTGTAGTGCGCGAGGGTGCCGTCGCCGTGCGCGGTGACCGTCCAGCGCGCCCAGCCCTCGATGTCGCCGGACATCGCGATCTCCAGGACGCCGGCCGCCGGGTCGCGCCGCACCTCGCGCGCCGTGAACGTCATGTCGTACGGCAGGAGCGAGCGGATGCGGATGACGCCGGTGGCGTCGTCGAGCCGGGTCACCTCGCGGACCTGCGGCCACCACCGGGGGTAGTGGTCGGCCCGCTCCAGCGCCGCGTAGACGCTCGCGGGCGGCGCGGGCAGGGTCCAGCGGCTGCGGAAGCGGTAGTGGGTCCAGTCCATGTCCGGAGTCTGCCCGGCCCCCGACGGTTTCTCCCGGGATCTGAGTACGGCCTGAGTACCCACGCTCATGCCGTACGGCGTGATACGGGCCACACTCCCGGACATGACACATGTTCCGCCACCCGCCGAGGAGTTGCGGCTCCTCGACGCCGAGCTGTGGCGGCTGGACGCCCGCCGGGCCCAGCTGCTGGCCCGCCGCGCCTGGCTGCTGACCGTCCTGCGCCCGGATCCGCAACCGGACACAGCCCCGCGGTCCGACTGGCGGCCGCCGGTGGCGCCGCCCCGGCCGGAGGCCGCCGCTCCCGGGGTGCAGAACGCGCTGCTGCTGCTCGGCGGTGTGCTGCTCACCCTGGCCGCGATGGTGTTCACCCTGGTCAGCTGGGGCCACCTGGGGATGACCGGACGGTGTGCGGTGCTGGGCGCGCTGACCCTGGCCGTGCTGGCGGCGCCGGTGGCGCTGCTGCGGCGCGGTCTGCGGTCGACGGCCGAGTCCGTGGCGGGCCTGGGGGTGGCGCTGACCGCGCTCGACGCGTACGCGCTGCACGAGGCCGGTCTCACGGCGATCGACGGCACGGCGTACACGGCGCTCGCGTCGGCGGTGCTGGCCGCGCTGTGGGCGGGGTACGGCCGGGCCCTGGACGCCCTGCGCCTGCCGCTGCCCGCCGCCCTGGCCGCGGCCCAACTCCCGCTGCTGCTGGGCGCGATCGCCGTCGACGCGGGGGCGTACGGGGTGACGGCCGCGCTGCTGGTGACGGCCGGGGCGGACACGGTCGTGGCGCTGCGGGCGGCCACCCGGCCCGTACGGTACGTCGCCCTCGGCGGCGCGTGCGGCCTGGGCGCCTGGGGCGCGTCGGCGGCCGGCTGGCTGTCCTGGACGGCCACCGGTCCGGGCGCCGCCGCCCGTGCGGCGGCGCTCCTCTGTCTCGCCGCGGCGATCGCGCTGGGGGCCGCCTGGCAGGCGCGCCTGCCGTCGGTCGCCCTCGTGGCCGCGCCGGTCGGCGGGCTGCTGCTGGTGGCGGCCGGCGGCGGCCTGCTGCGGACGCTGCTGCCCGACGGCTGGACCGTGCCCGCCTGGCTGCTCTGCGGTCTCGCGCTGTCGGCGGCGCCGCGCGGCCGCCTCCCCGAGCCGGTGCGCGTCGGCCTGCTCCGGGCCTCCGGCGCCGTGCAAGGGGTGGCGCTCGCCGCGGCACTGCCGGTCGTCGCCGTCACGTCGGCCGGTGCGCTCGGCCGGGCGGGGCGGGTCTGGTCGGGCGCCCCGGCGGACGCCCGGGCCGCGGTGACGGCGGACCTGCCGTGGCCCGCGCACGCGCCGCAGCTCCTGATCGCCCCGGCGCTTATCGCCGTCGTGCTCGTGATGCTGGTGCGGGACGAGGTCCGACGCCCGCGCGCCCTGGCCGGAGCGCTGGTCCTGGCCTGGGGCACGGCCTTCGCCCTGCCCGCGGTCCTCGCGCTCCCCTACGCCGCCGGTCTGTGGGCGCAGGGTGCCGTCACGGCGGCCGCGCTGGCGGCCGTGGCCTCCGGACGTCTGCTCGCACCTGTGCGGCTGACCGCCCTGGTCCTCGCCGTGGCCGGTTCGCTCTCGCTCGCCTTCCTGGCCCTCGCCACCGAGACCGCGACACTGGCCGTGCTGTCCGTGCTGACCGTGCTGTTCGCGGCGGCCTCGGGGCGCCGGGAGGCGACCGCGGTCACCGCTCCGGCGGCGCTCGTCCAGGCGGCCGCGCTGGCCTGCGCGACCGGCGCTGCGGCGGACTGGCCGACGCGGTACACGGCCCTGCTGGTCCTCGTGGTCCCGGTGGCCGCGGCCGGGCTCGCCGCCCTGCTCGCCGTCCGGCCCGGCACGTCCGGGGCGAGGGTGCCGGTCGAGGTCACCGGCGCCGCCGCCGCACTCCTCGCCGTGGGCCTGGCCGTCACCGAGCCTGCGTTCCTGGCCCTGGTGCTGGCGCTGACCGGCGTGATCGCCGCGGCCACCGCGGTCCGCGCCGACCGCCGTCCCGTGGGCCGCGCCGCGGCGGCCCTGTTCGTCCTGGCCGCCTGGGTGCGGCTGGCGTCCTGGGGCGTCGGCGCCCCGGAGGCCTACGCGCTGCCGGTCACCGTGCCGGCGTTGTGCGTGGGCGCCCTGCGCAGGCGCCGCGATCCGTCGGTCACCTCCTGGACGGCGTACGGGCCCGGACTGGGCGCCACGCTGCTGCCGAGCCTCGCCGCCGTGTGGGGCGACCCGCAGGCGACGCGCCCGCTGCTGCTGGGCGCGGCCGCGCTGCTGGTCACCGTGGTGGGCGCCCGGCACCGGCTCAAGGCGCCGCTGGTGCTGGGCGGTGCGACGCTCGTCCTGGACTGTCTGCACGAACTCGCCCCGTACCTGGCCCAGATGGCCGGTGCGCTGCCCCGCTGGGTGCCTCCCGCACTCGCCGGACTCCTGCTGCTCGCACTCGGCGCGACGTACGAGCGACGGATCCGCGATGTCCGGCGGGTGCGGGAGGTGCTGGGGCGGATGGATTGAGCCTGTCCGGGCGGCCACGCTCAGCCGGCCGGTCCCGGAGAAGACACCTTGACGTCAAGCGCGCTTGAGGAAGGAGTCTTCCCCCATGGACATCGAAGAGATGCAGCGGCAGTTGCGGGCCCTGACCGACCGCGCCGAGATTTCCGACCGGATGGACCGCTATCTGCGCTCGCTGGACGAAGGGGTCTTCGACGAGGAGTGGGCCCGCGCGTTCCACACCGAGGACGTCACCGCGGAGATGCCGATCGGCACCGTCCACGGCCGTGACGCCCTGACGGCACAGGTACGGCGCGGAATGGCGCTGTTCGACCGGACCGTGCATCTGGGCACCAACCCCGTCATCGAGGTCGACGGTGCCCGGGCCACCGTCCATGGCGCCCTGTTGAGCACCCATGTCCTGGCGGACGGCTCGGGCAGCGTCTTCGTCTCGGCCGGCCGTACCGACACCGAACTGGTCAGGACGGCCGACGGCTGGCGGATCTCCGCCGCGGCACTGCGGGTGGTGTGGACCCAAGGCCCTCCCCCGCAGCTGCCGGCCGACCTGGCCCCAGTCCCCACGCCCTAAGGCCGCTCCCGGTCGGGCCCGACAGCGGCCGCCACGGTCAGCCGGGCATCCGGTCGCCGAGCAGGGCCAGGTTCTCGATGGCGGCCAGGCCGTAGAGGGCCGTGTCGTTGCTCGACACCCAGGCGGCCTCGCTGCCCGCGACCAGGGTGACCGGGCCGCTGAGCTGCTCCGTCTTCCACGGCGAGGACTCCGTGTAGCCGTCGGAGTTGTAGAACTTCGCCCAGGCCCGCTGGGCGAGCGCCGCGTCACCGGTCTGGACGGCGGCAAAGGCGTCGAGGCGGGAGTGGCCCTGGAAGAGCAGCAGGGTGCCGAAGTTGGTGCCGTACCGGGCCGCTTGCTCGGTCTTGGAAGCGTTGAAGTAGCGGCAGTAGTCGTAGTAGGCCGCGTTGAAGGCCGGTATGTCGGTGAGGTGGATCAGTTCGGCGCACAGCTCGTTCAGGCCGAAGACGGCCGACAGGTGGGAGACGCCGACGACGGGGGTGGTGGCGACGGCGAACCTGCCGGTGTCCAGGTCGTACAGGCCGCTGCCCTGGACGAAGCCGTTGGGCTGGGCGGCGATGCCCTCCATCGTGGACAGCACGCGGGCCTTGGCCTTCTCCCACTTGGGACCCTTGCGCTCCCACTCGGTGAGCCAGGCCGAGACCAGGCCGCTCCAGTCGGTGCCGAAGCCGATGGACAGGGCGTGCCGGTCGGGCGTGTAGGGGTCGGTGCGGACCTTGCGGTTGGGGTCGAGGACGAGGAACGTCTCGTCGGAGTCGACGTTGGCGTGCATGAGGTCGCCCACCCGCTCGTCGGCGGTGAGGAAGTAGTAGAAGCGCCGGTAGGTGGTGTTGGCGATGCGCTGCTGCTTGGCGCTGTCGGCGTAGTGCTGCACACCGTGGCGGGTGCCGAGGCCGGCCCACTGGCCGAGGTGGTAGACGTCGACCTCGCCGGTGTGCCGGGTCATGGCCTCGGCGAAGCGGAAGATGTCGGAGCGGCCGGAGCGCAGATAGGCGTACCAGAGCCAGAGGTCGGGCGACAGCTCGGAGTTGTCCCAGGCGTAGCCGCCGACGTCGTAGCGCCACACGTGCCGGACCGTGTCGTAGGTGTGCATGATGTCGCCGTAGTCCCAGAAGCCGTACCAACGGCGCATCTCCACCTGGTCCTTGTAATAGGTGAAGAGGAAGTCGAGATGGTCCTCGATCTTCGCCTTGGCCGGGGTGGAGCGGTCCGGCTCGGAGTAGAGCCCGGGGCCGAAGACCTTGGCCTTGATGAGCTGCTTCGGCGGCGCGGCGAGCTGGGGCAGCACGCGCACCGCCTCGACCTGGGCGGCGAGTTGCTCGGGGGTGGGGGTCGACTCGTTGGCCCAGAAAAGGAGTTCGGAGGTACGGGCGATGCCGTACGGGGTGCCGAACTCCGGCTCGTAGTCCTCGTAGGTGATGTTGAGGCCTTCGAGCTGTTCCGCGTACGTGTCCTGGCCCATGCCGTCGTGGTAGAAGCGCAGGTCCATGGGCTGCGCCTCGGGCGACCAGAGCCAGACGGTCACCTCGGCCGCGTCGGTCTGGGCGTCGCGGATGTCGAGCTGGGCGGGGTACTTCTCCCAGAAGTCGCGCAGGCCGAAGGAGAGCCCGCCGCTCGCGCCACCGACGTAGCCGAACCCGGAGGCGCGTCGGCCGCCGCCCGCGCCGATCCAGCCGTGGCCCTTCTTGGTGCGCTTGCGGACCGTGAAGCCGTCGGCGGACAACTGGGAGAGCGTGTAGTCGCCCCACTCGGGGATGTACTGGAGCCGGGTCGTCACCCGCTGGTCCCAGGTCGACGGGTCGGGCAGCTTCTGGCCGGCGTACTGGGCGGCCTGGACGGCCGCGCCGGGGTCGCGGCGCAGGCCGGTGATGCCCTGGACGGCCTCGCGCAGCAGGCCGGTGCCCTCGCCGCCGAGCCGGATGTGGCGGTCGTAGGCCGCGTCCCGCATCGGCACGGTGAAGCGGACGCCGAGGCCGCGGATGAAGTCGCCGCCGGCCTTGCCGGGCTCCTGGGTGCCGTCGTACGTGATGGTGTGCACCATACGGAAGGAGTCGGCGCCCGCGTAGAAGTAGAGGCGGATCGAGAACGGCAGCCAACTGCGGCTGCCCTTGCGGTGCTTGCCGTCGATGCGCACGACCGCGCGGACCGGGCCGTCCTGCTCGACGGTCACCTCGGCGATGACGCTCTCGAAGCGCTCGGTCTTCACCGAGCCCTGGTCCTCGTCCTCGATCTCCGGCTGGCGGATCAGTACGAGGCGGCCGTTGCCGGCGATCTCCGTCGAGCCGCGGGTGACGGACTTGATCAGCGTCGTTCCGGAGGTGCCGATCCGCGCGGTGATCACCCCGGTCGACACGGCGACGGTGCCGCCGCTGCGGTCGACGGTCACCTTCTTCCCGGCCTGCGCGGGTGTCCCGGCGGCGAGGGTGAGTCTGCCGGTTCCCTCCGCGACCGCGTGCGCGGTCCACTTCAGGGAACCGTCCGGCCAGTAGGCGATCGGCCAGGACTGGACGGGAACGGACCGGCCGTCGGCGTCGGTCAGCGCGAAGGTCTGGTCCTCCTGGTAGGTGCCCATGGGCCAGGGCACGCCGAGGGTGGAGCCGGGAGCGGCGCCGAGGCCGCCGTCCTCCAGCCAGTCCAGCGTCACCGGATCGTCGTCGGCGGCCGACGCGGCCGGGGCTGCCTGGGCGGTGCCGCTGCCGAGCGCCCAGCTGAACTGGGCGGCGGCGCCGGCGACGGCCGCCGCCTTCAGGACGGACCTGCGGGGAATGGGAGACATGGATGCAGCCTTTCCTTGCCGTGCGGATGCAGGGGGTGGTCAGGGGCATGACAGAGCAGGGTGCGGCGGGGCGGGGTGCGGAGCCCGTAGCACGCGGGTGGTGCCGGTGGCACCTGAGCGGGGCCCGTGGCGCGCGGGTGGGATCGGTGGCACGCGGGTGGGGCCCATGGTGCGCGAGTGGGGTCGATGGTGTGTCAGTGGGGCCGGTGGCGTTCCCGGCGTTTTTCCACGGCGACCGCGGCCCCCGCGACCGCGCCGAGGACGGGTACGGCGAGCGGCGCGGTGAACCAGCCGGAGAGGACCACCACCGCCAGTCCGCCGACGATCACGAACGATCCGGCGGGGTCGAGCACCGTACGACGGCCGGCCGCGGCCACCAGTGAGCGCCAGCGCGCCCCCGGTGTCCACACCGCCGCCGCCCGCAGTCCGGCCACGGTGAGGCCGATCAGGGCGGCCAGACCGGCCGCGCCGACGAGCGGGCCGCCGGGCAGTCCGGCCCGAGAGGCCCGGACGTCGACCCAGACCGCAGCGACGACCGCCCACCAGACCAGCCCGGCGAGCGCGCCGCCGGGCAGGGCCGCGCCGAGGTCGGCCACGAACTCCCTCAGCCCGCCGACCTCGTGGCGGACCCGGCGGCGCAGATGGCTCGCCCCGGCGGCGAACGCGGCGGGGGCGGTGACCACGCCCAGCGAGGCCACCGCGATCCACACGCCGGTGAGCAGACACTCGGCGAACACCCCGAACCGCTCGGCGAGCGGGGACTCCTTGTGCTCCTTGCGTGCCTTCACCCGTGCTTCGGCCATGGTGGGACCGTTCAGCCCTTCAGTCCGGAGGTCGCCATACCGTCGATGAGGTACCGCTGGAAGGCGAGGAAGAACAGCAGCACCGGCAGCAGCGCCACCAGCGACATCGCGATCAGCCCGCCGTAGTTGGAGGCGAGGCCGTCGGAGTCGCGGAACATCGTCAGGCCCAGCGAGACGGTGTACTTGCCGGGTTCGTTGAGGTAGATCAGCGGGCCCATGAAGTCGTTCCAGGCGTTGATGAAGGTGAAGATCGCGCTGGTGATGAGGGCCGGCCGGCACAGCGGCAGCACGACCGACCAGTAGATCCGCAGATGGCCGCAGCCGTCGAGGCGGGCCGCCTCGTCGAGTTCCCTCGGCAGGTTGCGCATGAACTGCACCATCAGGAAGACGAAGAACGCCTCGGTGGCCAGGTACTTGCCCAGCAGCAGCGGCACGTAGGTGTTGATGAGCTCCATCTTCTGGAACATCACGTACTGCGGGATGAGCAGCACGTGGTACGGCAGCAGCAGCGTGCCGATCATCAGGGTGAACAGCAGGTTCCGGCCCGCGAACCTGATCTTGGCGAAGGCGTACGCGGTCAGCGAGCAGGAGATCAGCACACCGGCCACGGCGCCGAGCGCGTAGAAGAGGGAGTTCTGGAAGAACGACCAGATCGAGACATCCGCTATGCCGTCGGCGAGGCCGGTGAAGTTGTCCATGACCGGCTTGGCCGGGAAGAGCTCCAGGCTGCCCAGGATGTCCTTGCTCGGCTTGAACGACGAGCCGATCACCCACAGGACGGGGTAGAGCACGACGGCGAGGACGAGCAGGGAGCCGAGGTGCCAGACCAGCGAGCCGGCCCGGCGGCGGGTCGCGGCCGGTCGGTGCGCGACGGGGGCGGTGGTCGGCCGGGCGGCGGTCGGCGGGGCGGCGGCGCTCATCGGGTGTCCTCCGTGTCGTTCTCGTAGTGCACCCACTTCTTCTGCGACCAGAAGAGGACGGCCGTCACCAGGGCCACGGCCAGCAGCAGCATCCAGGCCATCGCGGAGGCGAAGCCCATCTGCGCGTTCTTGAAGCCCTGCTGGTAGAGGTAGCAGGTGTAGACGAGCGTGGCGTCGGCCGGACCGCAGCTGGTGTTGGAGACGACGTAGGCGGAGCCGAAGATCTGGAACGAGTGGATGGTCTCCAGCAGCACGTTGAAGAAGAGGACCGGGGAGATCATCGGCAGGGTGATGTTCCAGAACCGGCGCAACGGTCCGGCCCCGTCCATCGCCGCCGCCTCGTACAGCTCCTTCGGCACCTGCTTGAGGCCGGCCAGGAAGATGACCATCGGGGCGCCGAACTGCCAGACCGTGAGCGCGACCAGGCAGTAGAGGATCCAGTCCGGGTTGCCGACCCAGCCGCCGACGTGGACGCCGAACACCGACATGCCCTGGTCGACGACGGCGCCGTCGGAGAACATCGCCCGCCATACGAAGCCGACGGACACGCTCGCCCCGATCAGGGACGGGGCGTAGAACGCGGCCCGGTAGAAGGCCTGGCCGCGCCGGCTCTGGGCGAGCAGCAGAGCGACACCGAGGGCCAGCAGCAGCTTCAGCGGGGTGCCGATGACGACGTACTTGGCCGTCACCTCGACCGACTTCTGCCAGCGCGGATCGTCGAACATCCGGGTGAAGTTGCCGAAGCCGATCCACCTGGGGCTGGTGAACAGGTTGTAGTCGGTGAACGCGAAGTACAGCGAGGCGGCCATCGGGCCCGCGGTCAGGAGCAGGAAGCCCGCGATCCACGGGGACATGAACAGGTAGCCGGCGAGATTCTCCCGGCGCCCCCGCCGGCGTACGGCGGGGGCTGCGGAGCGGGCCTTCCGCAGGGCCGGCGGGGCGTCCTTGACGAGCGTCACGGGTGTTCCCAATCAGGTCAGGCCTGGAAGGCGGCCTCGGACTCGGAGAAGAACTGCTTCACGGCGTCGGAGACCTTGGTCTTGCCCTGGGCCATGTCGCCGCTGATGCGCAGGAAGGCGGCCTCGACCGTGTCGGCGCCGGACGGGTGCGGGGTGATGGCCCCGAGGACGCCCGCCGCCGCGGTGTCCTGCTCGTACTGCGCGATCTCCTTGCCGACGGCGTCGGTCGGCTTGTAGGCGTCGAACTGGTCGGTGGTGGCCAGGACACCCCGGTCGTAGCCCATGATCTTGCCGACCTCGGGGTCGTGGACCATGAAGTCGATGAACTGGGCGACCTCCTTGGGATGCTGGGTGCGCGCCGAGGCGCTCAGCATCAGGGAGGCGAGGTACTGGCCGGTGTCCTTGCCGTCCGTCGTGGGGATCGGGGCGAGGCCGTACTCGCTGGTACCCTCCGCCGAGTAGCGGACCGTGAAGTTGTCCCAGGTGAACTCGCAGGCGGCGTGCCCCGCCGAGAGGGACGACTTGGGCTTGTCCTGCTCGACGGTCTTGGGCGAGGTGATGATCCCGGCCTTGACCCGGTTGTAGCCGTCCGTCCACCACTCCGTCAGATCGGTCTGCTCGAAGCCGAGCCCGTCCTTGTCGAAGAACGCCTTGCCGTTCTGCCGCAGATAGAGGTCGTACAGGTACATGATGCCGAAGTAGCCGGTGTCGCCCGGGACCTTGGTCTTGTCGTGGATGGTCTTCAGGGCCTTGAAGTACTCGTCCCAGGTCCAGCCCGGCTGCGGGTCGACGCCCGCCTTCGCGAGCACCTTCTTGTCGACGACCAGTGCCATGGTGTTGGACCCGACCGGGATGCCCAGCTGCTTGCCGTCGACCTCGCCCACCTTGGTGACTCCGGCGCGGAAGTGGTCGAGGCTCAGATTGCCCGCGTCTATCTGCGACTTGAGGTCCATCAGGATGCCGCGTTTGTCGTACTTCCGAAGAAATCCGACGGCGTTCTGGAATACGTCCGGCGGATTTCCGCCGGCCGCCTGCGTCTGGAACTTCTCCCAGAAAGAGGCGTAGTCCTGGAAGTCGGTCTTCACCTTGATCTTCGGGTACTTCTTCTCGAAGAGCGCGATGGACTGATTGATCCTCTTGGCCCGTTCGTCGGCACCCCACCACGAGTAACGGATCGTCACGGTCCCGTCGGCCGACGTGCCGCTGTCACCGCCGCAGCCGGTCGTGGCGGCGAGGCCCAGCGTGGCCATCGAGGCTCCGGCCACCTTCAGGATCGTGCGCCTCTCAACATTCCCGGTTCCCATAGTCGGGCCCTCCCCGCAGCGTCGTTGCCGCTCATGAATCGTTTCAAGTAAGCGCTTGCTGCCACAAGCTACGGAGGGGTTGAGGGTGCGTCAATGATTCGGACAGGAAATTCTTCCGGGGCGCCCTGGGCGACCCCGCGACCCGGGAGCCCCGAGGGCGGTACCGGCCGAGCCGACGATGCAGGTGGGACCGCCGGGGCCGGTCCGACAGGGGGCGGGGCGGCACGCCCCGGCGCGGACCGGCCGGAAGCCGACGGTACGGCGGGGGCTCAGGGGGGACT
>NZ_VJZD01000529.1 GCF_009377175.1 Streptomyces adustus | reverse complement strand
GTGGCTCGGTCACCGTCGCGGGGTCTTGGCTGTCGATCTGGTGTGCTCCTGGTCGGGGGACGGTTCGGCGGCGTGGGTGTCGGGGAGGGCGTCGCGCCCGGCTGGTTCTCCTTCGGGAGGTGGCGGCTGACCTCGGCCGTGGTCAGCCCCAGGCCGCCCAGCCGGATCTCGTCCCAGGCCTGGAGCCGCCGGGTGTCGCGGTCGAAGTAGAGGATCGACGCCTCGATCGGGTCCGGGTACCTGCCCTCGACGGCGCGCAGCCCGCTGCCGCCCGTGGAGCCCTCCACCCGCAGCCGGGTGCCGTTCTTCATGACCTCCGTCTCCTCGTGGTGCACATGACCGGCCAGCACGAGCGGCACCTCGCCGTCCGTGACGCGCGCCGCGAAGGGCTCGTGGACGATCGCCACGTCGGCCGGGGTCCCGGCGGCCTTCTGGTCGCGCAGGGCCGAGGCCAGCCGGGCGCCCGCCAGGTACTCGGCCGGGTCGCCGCCCGGCCGCGCGGAGCGGTCGGGGGTGAACTGCGGGTCGCCGATGCCCGCGAAACGCAGGCCCGCGACGGTCTCGGCCCGGCCGTCGTCGAGGACGTGCACGTTCTTCATGTGCTCCAGATAGCGCTGGGTGAGCGGGGAGTCGTGGTTGCCGCGGACCCAGACGTAGGGGGCGCCGAGGTCGGCTATCGGGTCCAGGAAGGCGTTCTCCGCCGCCGTGCCGTGGTCCATCGTGTCGCCGGAGTCGACGATCACATCGATCTTGTACTGCTCCACCAGCGACGCGATGATCTTCCAGCTCGCCGGGTTGAGATGGATGTCCGAGACGTGCAGGACCCGGATCGTGCTCGGGTCCGGCGAGTAGGCGGGCAGCGTGGAGGTGACGTCGTAGAGCTTCGTCACGTTCGTCACCAGGCGGGCCAACTCCTGCTGGTAGACGTCGAACTCGGTGACGATGCTGCGCGCGTTGCCCACCAGGGAGGGTGCGGAGGACAGCAGGCCCGAGAACCTCGGCTCCAGGACCGACTCGGGGTTCCAGGTGGCGTACGCCGTCCCGCCGCAGGCCGCGAGCAGGGTCAGGGCCAGCCCGCCGGCCGCGAGGGCGCGCCGGGGGCGGCGGTAGACCGCGAGGCCGAGGGCGGTGGCGCCGGAGACGACGGCGACGCAGGAGCGCACGGCCAGGTCGAGCGTGCCGTGCTCCACGTCCCGGGTGACCTCCTGCTGGAGGCCCGTGATCCGCTCGGGGTGGTCGACCAGGGCCCGGGAGCGGACCGGATCGAGCTGGTCGACGTTCACGTCCAGCCGGACCGGGGCGGCATGGCTGTCCAGGCTCAGCGCGCCCAGCGGGGAGATGTTGATCTTTGTTCCGCCGGTGAGGGAGGGGCGCAGGGCCATCGTGGTGTCCATGGGGCCCACCGGGACCCGTACGTTCCCGACGACCAGCAGGCCCAGCCAGGCTCCGGCCAGGACCACGGTGACCAGGCCCAGGGCGCGGGCCCAGGGGCGTTGTTGCGGGACGAGCTCGACGGAGAGGCGGGGCAGCGGACGGGGCCGGGG
>NZ_VJZD01000528.1 GCF_009377175.1 Streptomyces adustus | reverse complement strand
GACGAGGCCCTCGGGGGGCAGGGCGGGCATGGGACTCCTTGAGGTCAGGTGCGGTGCGTGGACGGTGGCCTGGCGAGCGGGTCGCGGATTGGGACGCCGCGAGGTGGTGACATCCCTGCGGCGGCGGACTGAATTCGGGGCGGTACGCGAACAGACGGTCGGACGGGATCGATGGCCGGACGAATCGACGGCCGGACGAATCGATGAGCCGACGGAGCCGGTGATCAGTGGGATTCGAGGAAGGCGGCGATGAGTGCCGCCCGCTCCAGCAAGGAGGACAGTGAGGCGTGTTCGTCCTCGCCGTGGGCGCCCGCGCCCGCCGGTCCGAGTCCGTCCACGGTCGGGATGCCGAGCGCACCGGTGAGGTTGGTGTCGCCCGCGCCGCCGGACGAGCCGAGCGGCAGTTTCAGGCCCCACGTGCCGGCCAGCGCTACCAGTTCGGCGGCCAGTGGGTTGGCGGGGTCCATCGCCCAGGCCGGGCGGTGGGACAGCGTCCGCGCGGAGAGAACGGCCCGCTCCCGAACCGGCGTCGGTGTCAGTAGGGCCCCCAGCAGGGCCTGTTCGGTCTCGGGAGTGGCGTAACGCAGGCCGATCTCCGCCTCGGCGTGGTCGGCGACCACGTTGGCCCGGGTGCCGCCGGTGATGGTGCCGACGTTCAGCGCGGCGTCCGGCAAGGAGGCGGCCGTGGCCCGCAACGAGGCGAGCTGGTCGACGAGTTCGTCGATCGCGGAGACGCCGAGGGCGGCGTCGAGACCGGCGTGGGCGCCGACCCCCCGCACGCTCAGCCGGACCCGGGCCACGCCTCTTCGCCCGATCTTCAACGCGCCGCCGGGCAGGGGCGGTTCGAGACCCAGCACCGCGTGGGCGCCTTCGGCGTGCCGGGCCACCAGCCGGCTGCCGTCGGGGCTGCCGATCTCCTCGTCGTTGACCACCACCAGCCGGACCGGACGCCTCGGCGCGGCGCCGGTACGCGACAGCAGGTCCATGGCCAGTTCGACCGCGACCAGGGAACCCTTCATGTCGAAGACGCCGGGGCCGGTGACCGTGTCGCCGTCCTTGGCGAGCGTGAACGGCCGCCGGGCGATCGTGCCGGCCTCGAAGACGGTGTCGCTGTGCGCCACCAGCAGCGTGTGCCCGGTGCCCGGACCGTCGTCCGGTGTCCCGCGGCCGTTCCAGTACGCCACCAGGTGGTCGCCGCCCGGTCCCGACGGGTGTCCGATCCGGTCCGCCGTGGCGGCGAGGCCCGCGGCGAGGTCCTTGCCGAACACGGCCGCGCGGCCGGGGTCCGCGGAGGGCGTCTCCAACGAGACCAGGCGCTCCCAGCGTTCGAGGACGCTGTCGCCGAACGTGCGGGCGAGAGCGAGGAGTTCGGTCGGCTCAGCCATAGCAGTTCTCCACGGCCGAGGTGACCACCCGGGTCAGCGCGCGGAAGCAGCGGATCGCCTCGTACATCGTCGGCAGTGTGAATCGCACGGTCAGCGGGTCGGTCTGGACGACGCCGGGGATGTAGGTGGCGGCGGGTGCCAGGTGGGCGGCGTCGAAGGACACCTCGTAGGTGTAGCCGTGGGC
>NZ_VJZD01000527.1 GCF_009377175.1 Streptomyces adustus | reverse complement strand
CCACGGCGGCCCGCCCCTCGTACGCCTTCAGCCGCAGGTCCAACTCGTCGCTCACCGCTCACCACCGCCCCTCGCCGGCCCTCACCGATCCGTGCCGCGGCCTGTCGCCCCGACCCCCGGGAAGATTTCTGACTGTCCGTCAGATCAGGTTGGGTGTCAAGGCGTCGGCACCGGGAGTGCCGGGAACGGCCGTGCGGCGGCGCCGAAGCACCGCCGCACGGTCGTGTCGCACCCCATGGAACGCACCCCGCAAGGGAGCCCGAGGGGCGGGAGGCCGGAGTCGGCGCACCGGTCACCCGCCGCCGAGGGTCACCGCCACAGCGGCCCAAAGTTGACGAGGACGTTCGAGTTGCCCTGATTGAGGGCGGTGAACGCGGATCCCCTGACCTGGGCGGTATTGCTGGCGTTCGAAGCGCCGGCGCCGACCGCCTGCTGTTGCGTGGTGGACGAGTTGCCGCTGTTGTCGTGACCGACCCCGCTGCCGGTGACGCTCGCGGCGCCCGCGTTCGATCCGTCGTTCGCGAAGGAGCCGTCGTCGGCCGCCGCGACGCCGGTGAACAGGACGGCCGCGAGCGGAAGGGCGGAAACAGCGGCGAGAACACGGGCGGTACGGATGCTTGCCATGTTGTTCCTCCAGAACTGGTTACGCGTCCGGACCGAGGCCCGGGAATGTGTGAAACAGGGCTTCCCACCAGGCAGTTGGCCGACCGCCTCGGCGCATGCACGACGTCGCGAGACCAGAGTTGCCCATCGGATCCCCGCCGAACCAGCCCGGAAGGTGCGATTCGCTCTCAAGCGTGAGGACAAGTCGATAAACCCCTTTCGCCACTTTCACGGACTCAACGTCCCAGCTCAGGGCGATGTAGGCATCATTCGCTCAAGCCGCACAAGGGGTGAAGCGTTCCGTCACATTTCCAGCCATTCCGCCCCGCCTCGGCGTGCCGGACCTCCCCCTCTTCCATTTTTCGAACATGAGTACGAACATGGATGCATGGCCACCACCCACCGGCAGGCCACGACGCTGGCCCTCGCACACGCCCTGTCCGCCGCCGAACGCGGCCTGGCCGTCCTCCCCCTGTCCCGGACGAAGCTCCCGGCCCTGCGCTCCCCCCACCGCCGCGACCCGGCCGACCCGCCCTGCCACGGCGAGTGCGGCCGCTTCGGCCACGGCGTGTACGACGCCTCGACCGACCCGGCACGCATCCGCGCGATGTTCGCCGCCGCCCCCTGGACGACCGGCTACGGCATCGCCTGCGGCCTGCCCCCGCATCATCTGATCGGCGTCGACCTGGACACCAAGTCCGGTACGGACGCCCCCGCGGCCCTGCGCGAGCTGGCCCGGCGCCACCTGTTCACGATCCCCGCCACCGTCGTCGTCCTGACCCCCAGCGGCGGCCGCCACCTCTGGCTGACCGGGCCGCCGCACGTCGTCGTCCCCAACTCCGCCGGCCGCCTCGCCCCCGGCATCGACATCCGCGGCGCCGGCGGCTACCTGGTGGGCCCGGGTTCCCGCACCGCCCACGGCGTCTACGGCGTCGCCCCGGGCTGCGCCCGACTCGCCCCGGCCCCCTGTCCGCCCGCGCTGCTGCGCCTGCTGCTCCCAC
>NZ_VJZD01000525.1 GCF_009377175.1 Streptomyces adustus | reverse complement strand
GTCGTCGACGTTGCAGGTCACGCCGTCGAGGGTGAAGGTGGTCGGGAGGGCGTTGGTGCCGCTGTAGGAGGCCTGGAAGCCGAAGCTGACCGAACCGCCGGTCGCCAGCGTCCCGTTGTAGCTCTCGTTGTTGGCGGTGACGGCGGTCCCGCTCTGGGTGATCTTCGCGTTCCAGCCGTTGGTGATCTTCTGGTTGCCGGCGTAGGCCCACTTCACCGCCCAACTGCTCTTGGCGGCACTGTTGTTGGTGACGGTCACATTGGCGGTGAAGCCCGTGTCCCACTGGTTCTGCACCGAATAGGCGACGGTGCAGGGGACGGCGGCGGACGCGGGAGCGGCCGTGACGGCCGCTCCGGTGGCGCCGGCGATCAGCGCCAGTGCGGCGAGTACCGCTGTTCTGCTACGGCTCATGAGTGCGGGTTCCTTCTGTGGTGTTCCGTGATGGATGGCGCGATGGATGGCACGGTGGAGCGCGTGACGGGTTGCACGGTGGAGCGCGTGCCGGACGGCACGGTGGGATGTGCGGTGGAACGCATGGTTCGGCGCATGGTGGAGCGCGTGCCGGACCGTGTGACGGATCAGCCGTTCAGAGCGCGCAGATGATCGCGCAGCCCGGCTCCGTACGACGTGGGTGTGCCGTCGTAGGAGGAGATGAGGGACGGGCCCGAGGAGCAGTCCCAGGTGTTCCAGGTCCAGCCCAGATAGGACAGACCGTGTGCGTCGAACCACTTCATGACCTGGTCGACGAACGCGTGCGAGCAGGTGTTCTCGCCGATCTCACCTGCCACCAGGGGCACTTGAGCGGCGACCGGGGCGAGCGTGGAGTTCCAGCAGCTCTCGCTCGCGCAGGTGTTGAAGTTGTACACGTGATAGGCGGCGGCGAGATTGCCCGCCGGGTCGGTGGGCCGGTAGGTGAGCCACTGGCTCAGGTCGTTGGAGTAGGCGAGCCCGCCGGCCAGGATCGGATTGTTCGCGCCGGCGCCGCGTACGGCGTCGACCAGGTCCTGCATTCCGGCCACTTCGTAGCCGATGCCGGGGCAGCTGCCGCCGTCGCGCCAGCACTGCCACGCCTGGGTGGTCGTGGCGGTGGCCCGGTCCGGGTAGGGCTCGTTGAACAGGTCGAACGCCACGGCCGGGTCGGCCTTGAAGGTGCTCGCCACCGAGGACCAGAACGCGGGCGAGTACTGCATGTCGGGCATCGGCTTCTGGCAGGTGGCGTGGACGTCCGAGCAGCCCGCCGAGTTGCCGGTGTACTGCCCGTAGGTCCAGTGGAGTTCGACGACCGGCGTCATGCCGTGCGCCTCGACCCGGGCCACCAGGTCCTTCACCGCGCTGATGTAGTTGGCCCCGGAGTACTGGGACTTGACGTTGGACAGGCCGAGCCAGCACTCCTCGTTCAGCGGGATCCGGACGGTGTTGGCCTTCCAGTCGGCGATCGCCTTGATCGCGGCGTCGTCGACCGGGCCGTCCCAGATGCCGTATCCCTGCACGCACATGAACTCGCCGCCGGAGCGGTTGACGCCGAGCAGCCTGCGGGTGGCACCGAAGGCGTCGACGAGCTTGTTCCCGGAGACGTGCAGTGCGGGCGCCTTGCCGTCCGAGGGCGGCTCGGTCGGGGTCGGGG
>NZ_VJZD01000524.1 GCF_009377175.1 Streptomyces adustus | reverse complement strand
ATCCCCTCCCGCAGCCCGGCGGTTACGGATTCCCCCAGCCGCCCGCCCCGCAGGGACAGCCGCAGCAGCCGCAGGCGCAGGACCCGCAGGCGGCTCCGCACGGATTCGCCCCGCAGGCCCCCCAGGCACCGCAGGCACCGCAGGCACCGCAGGCACCGCAGCCGCCTCAGGCCGTGCAGCCGCCTCAGGTGGGCCAGGTGGGCCAGGTGCCCCAGCCGCCTCAGGCGCCCCACTCGCCGCAGCACCCGCAGGCGTACCCCCAGCCTCAGCAGCCCCAGCACCCGCAGCAGGCCCAGCAGCCTCAGCCGCAGCAGCCGCCCGTGGACCCCCGGGCCGGTTCCGCCTGGCCGCAGCCCATGCAGCACGACCAGCGACAGCCCACCAACCCCGGTGCCGCGCCGCTCGGTTACACCGCGGCCGTGGAACTGTCGTCGGACCGGCTGCTCAACAACAAGCGGCAGAAGGCGAAGAGTGGACGGCCGACCGCAACCGGTGGGCGGTTCAAGCTCGGTGGCAAGCGGGAGGAGGCCGAGCGGCAGCGGAAGCTCGACCTCATCCGGACGCCCGTCCTGTCGTGCTACCGGATCGCCGTCATCAGCCTCAAGGGCGGCGTCGGCAAGACCACCACGACCACCGCGCTGGGTGCCACGCTCGCCACCGAGCGACAGGACAAGATCCTCGCGATCGACGCGAACCCGGACGCAGGCACCCTCGGCCGCCGCGTGCGGCGGGAGACCGGGGCCACCATCCGCGACCTCGTCCAGGCGATCCCGTACCTCAACTCGTACATGGACATCAGGCGGTTCACCTCCCAGGCTCCCTCGGGGCTGGAGATCATCGCCAACGACGTCGACCCGGCGGTGTCGACGACGTTCAACGACGAGGACTACCGGCGCGCGATAGACGTGCTCGGCAAGCAGTACCCGATCATCCTCACCGACTCCGGCACCGGTCTGCTGTACAGCGCCATGCGCGGTGTGCTCGACCTCGCCGACCAGCTCATCATCATCTCGACGCCGTCCGTGGACGGCGCGAGCAGCGCCAGTACGACGCTGGACTGGCTGTCCGCGCACGGGTACGCCGACCTCGTCTCCCGGTCCATCACCGTCATCTCCGGGGTGCGGGAGACCGGCAAGATGATCAAGGTGGACGACATCGTCAGCCACTTCGAGACGCGTTGCCGCGGTGTCGTCGTCGTCCCGTTCGACGAGCACCTCGCCGCCGGTGCCGAGGTCGACCTCGACATGATGCGCCCGAAGGTGCGCGAGTCGTACTTCCACCTCGCGGCGATGGTCGCGGAGGACTTCGTGCGGCATCAGCAGATGCACGGGCTGTGGACCTCGGACGGCAACCCGCCGCCCGTGGCCGCACCGCCGATGCCGGGGCAGCCGTACCCGGGCCAGCCCTATCCTCAGCAGCCGGGGCAGCCCTACCCCCAGCCCGGACAGCCGTACGCACAACCGGGTCAGCCCTACGCTCAGCCCGGACAGCCCGGACAGCCCTACGCGCAGCCGGGGCAACCCGGGCAGCCGGGGCAGCCGCCCGCGCAGCAGCCCTATCCGCCCGCCGGTCAGCCGTACCCGCCGCAGGGCTACCCCCAGCAGCCCGGACAGCCGTATCCGCAGCAGCCCGGCTACCCGCAGCAGCCCCAGCCGCCGCAGCAGTAGCCCCGGCCCCTCGGCCGGGTGAACGCGAAGGGCGGCCGG
>NZ_VJZD01000523.1 GCF_009377175.1 Streptomyces adustus | reverse complement strand
CTCCCGCCCGCACCCACCTCCAGGAGACAGCAGTGGCCCGGCGCCCCCTTCCTCGCATTCTGAGCAACGGCAGCGCGCAGATCGCCCGGAGCCGGGAGCTGGCCCGGACGGCGGCGGACAGCGCCACCGATGTCCTGCATCCGCTGATCACGATCGCTCGCGGTCTGCGCCGACTGGCCTCGGCCGGGCGGCGCAGGGTGGCCGAGACTCCCAAGGACAAGCGGGGTCCCCTGCTGTTCATGGTGGCCTCGGCGATCCTGGTCGTGGCCCTCATGCCGTACGGCCCGCTGCTCGCCGCCGTCACCCTGATGGCGGCGGCGGCATGGCACGGCAGGGACCGCACCCCGCCGGAGCCCGACGGCCCCGACGAGACCCAGACGCAGCGGCTCCAGTCGCTGCACGAGGCCCTGGTCCCGTACTTCTCCAAGGCCGAGGATCCCGCGCCGCTGTACGCGCACGGCGGCGACTGGGAGAAGACCTTCCCGTCGTACGAGTTCGACGACACGGGCCGCCTGACCCACCTGGTGATCCGCTACCCGGCCTACTTCACCGACGGCGAGGCCGCGGCGCGTGGCCGGATCGAGAAGCTGCTCACGGCGAAGTCGGGCCGGGGCCGCGAGTACCACTTCGGCTGGGACGAGGAGGGCAACCAGGTCACGGTCACGACCCTCCCCCCACTGCCCACCGACACCGCCGCCCAGCGCTTCGTCACGGCACCGGGCGAGACGGTGCTCGGCTTCACCGACCCCACCGAGATCCAGCGCACCCTGCCCCTTTCCTACGGCGAGGAGCAGCGTGACGTGCCGCCGGTGGTCTGGCGCACCGGGATCCGCTCCACCGAACCGCACCTGCTGGCGGTGGGCCAGCCGGGCAGCGGCACCTCCACGCTGCTGCGTTCCATCGCGCTGCAAGCCCTTCAGCACGGTGACGTGCTCGTCGTCGAGGGCGGCGGCACCGGCGAGTACGCCTGCCTCACCGGCCGGGACGGGGTCCTGGCGGTCGAGTGCGGGCTGGCCGGGGCCCTGGCCAGTCTGGAGTGGGCGGCCCACGAGACGGAACGCCGTCTGATCGCCGCCAACCGCGCCCGCCAGGAGGGCCACCCGCCGCCGGAGGACACCCGGCGGCCGCTGTGGATCCTGCTCGACCGGCCCAGCGCGTTCACGCACCTCGCCGCCGCCGACGACCGCACCGATCCGCAGGCCCTGCTCCAGGTGCCCCTGCGGCACGGCCGCGCGGCCCATGTGACGGTGGTCGTGGCCGAGCAGTTCGACGCCATGGACACGCTCAGCGACGCGGTACTCCAGCACACCCGCGCCCGTGCCGTGCTCGGTCCGGTCACGGCACAGCAGGTCGAGGCCGTCCTGGGCGCGCCGCCGCACACCACGCCCGCCGGTCAGGTGCCGCCCGGCCGCGGCTACGCCCGGCTGGGCGTCGGCCCGGTGCACCGCCTCCAGGTCCCGGCGACGCCCGACCCCTACGACGACGCGACCTCCGACGCGCACCGGCAGGCCGTACTGGCGCTGCTTCCCCTGCGCTCGACGCCGGCGGACGCGCAGCCGCAACAGCAGGAACAGCTGCCGCTACAGGAACAGGAGCCCGAGCGGGTGCCCTCGGAGTCGCTGCCGGCGAAGGCGGTGGTGGTGGAGCAGGCCTGACGACGGCCGTACGCCCGCCACCCCGGCCTCGCCCCTGCCACTACGCCACGAAGGTGCGCGGCGCCTCCGTCCCCGTGCCC
>NZ_VJZD01000522.1 GCF_009377175.1 Streptomyces adustus | reverse complement strand
CCCATGCCCCGACACCCCCAGAACCCCGACCGCACGTTGCTCGTCACCGGCGCCGACGTCGCCGCCGCGGGCACCCCGGTCCGAGCCGAGGCACTGGCGGTGCGTGGCGACCGCATCGTGCACGTCGGCACGGCGGAGGACGCCCGCGCGGCGCTCGGCGGCCGGGCGGACGAGGAACTGGCGCTGGACGGCGGCCTGGTCCACCCCGGATTCGTCGACGCGCACTGCCACCCGGTGATGTACGGCCAGGCCCTCGCCTGGGTCGACCTGCGGCCCGAACGCGTCGGCGACATCGACACCATGGTCGAGGTGCTGCGCGAGGCCGCCCGCGACCTGCCCGCCGGCGTCCCGGTCCGCGGCTTCGGCTACGAGCACCGGCGCCTGGCCGAGGGCCGCCACCCGAACTGCCACGACCTCGACCGTGTCGCCGACGACCGCGAGGTCTACGTCATGAACGCCTCCGGCCACGGCGGCGTCGTCAACTCCCACACCCTGCGCGCCTGCCGCGTCACCGCGGGCACCCCGTCGCCCGAGGGAGGCAGCATCGGGCACTTCGAGAACGGGGAGCCCGACGGCCAGCTCTGGGACGCCGCCTGCGACCTGCTCACCGGCCCGGCCGGAGTGAAGATCGGCAATCACGGCCCGAACTTCCACCTGTCCGAGCCCGAGGACATCATGGCCGACCATCTGCTGCGCGCCCAGGAGGTGTTCCTCGCCGCAGGCGTCACCACGATCGGCGACGCGCAGGTCTCGCGCCGCGAGATGGAGACGTACCTGCGCGCCCACGCCGACGGCAGCCTGGGCATGCGCGTCTCCGCCTATCTGACCTCCGCGCTCCTCGACACCGCCCTCGAACTGGGCGCGGTACGCGGCTTCGGCGACGACCTCTTCCGCATCCAGGGCGTGAAGTTCTACGCCGACGGCACCCTCGGCGGCTGGACCGCCTACTTCCCCGAGGGCTACGCCGCGGACTGCTGCCACCACGGTCAGCTCTACCACTCGGTCGAGGAGTACGCGCAGATCGTGCGCCGCGCCCACGCGGCCGGTCTGCAGACCGCCACGCACGCCCAGTCCCCGTACGCCATCGGCATGGTCCTCGACGCGATCGAGAAGGCCCAGGCCGACCGCCCGCGCGCCGGCATGCGCCACCGCATCGAGCACTCCGGTCTGCCCACCGACGAGCAGATCGACCGCATGGCCGAGCTCGGCGTCGTCCCCGTCATGCAGCCGCAGCACCACCTGCGCACCGGCGACGGCACCCTGACCGCCATCGGCGACATGGGCCACCGCTACAACCCGGCCGGCCGCTGCGCCACGGCCGGCGTCCCGGTCGTCTTCTCCTCCGACGCGCCGGTCGCCCCGCCCGCCCCGCTGGAGGCGGTCGCCGCCGCCGCGACCCGCCGTACCGTCCTCGGCACCGTCCTCGGCGACGAGGCGCTGCGCCTGCCGGTCGCCGACGGCCTGCACGCGCACACCGCCGCCGCGGCGAGGGCCCTGCACCGCGAGCACGCGGTCGGCGCCCTCGCGCCGGGCATGCTCGCCGACTTCACGGTGCTCGACGCCGACCCGCTGACCGTGCCGGCCGACGAGCTGACCGGCATCCGGGTGCGCGAGACCTGGGTCGGCGGCAGCCGCGCCTGGGCCGCGGCCGGCCGCTGACCCCTCCACCGCCAGGGCACCCGGCCGCCCGGCGGCGCCACCGCGCGCCGGGCGGCCGGGTAGCGCCCCCGTGCGCCCGGCGGCCGGAAGATCCCGCCCACGGCCCGGCCGCCGGGTTCCGATG
>NZ_VJZD01000521.1 GCF_009377175.1 Streptomyces adustus | reverse complement strand
CCCCCCGCCCCGTCGCCCTCGCGCTACGAGGACGCCGAGTCCTCCTCCGGTCAGTACGAGGGATACGGCCGCCACCGCGCCGAACCGTCCGCGCCGCCGCAGGGCGACCAGCGTTCCCACCAGCGCGGCGAGCAGATGCCCACCGCCCGCCCGGCCTACCCGTCCGAGTACCAGCGCCCCGAGCCCGGGGCCTGGCCGCGCCCGGCGCAGGACGAGTACAGCTGGCACCAGCAGCGCCTCGGCTTCCCCGAGCGCGACCCGTACGCCTCGCCGTCGCGTGACGCCTACGGCTCCCCGCAGGACTCGTACGGCTCCACGGGTCCGGACTCCTACGGCTCGTCCGCCCAGGACTCCTACGGCGCCAAGGGCCCGGACTCCTACGGCCCGCCGTCGGACTACCGCCCGCAGCCCATGGACCGGCCGCCCTACGACCAGCAGCGCTCCGACTACGAGTCGTCACGCGCGGACTACGACCAGCGCGACCCGGCCCGCCGCGACCTGCCCGAGCCGCCCGCCGGCTCCGGGGGGACGCACCGCGGCGGCCCGGCCGGCGTCGGCCAGTCCAGCGCCGGCGCGCCCGGCCCGCTGGCGGCGAAGCCCGCGCCGGCGGCCGGACCGGGTGAGCCCACCGCGCGGCTGAACCCGAAGTACCTCTTCGACACCTTCGTCATCGGCGCCTCGAACCGGTTCGCCCACGCGGCCGCCGTCGCCGTCGCCGAGGCACCCGCGAAGGCCTACAACCCCCTGTTCATCTACGGGGAGTCGGGCCTCGGCAAGACCCACCTGCTGCACGCGATCGGACACTACGCGCGCAGCCTGTATCCCGGCACCCGCGTGCGGTACGTGAGCTCCGAGGAGTTCACCAACGAGTTCATCAACTCCATCCGCGACGGCAAGGGCGACAGCTTCCGCAAGCGCTACCGCGAGATGGACATCCTGCTCGTCGACGACATCCAGTTCCTCGCGGACAAGGAGTCGACGCAGGAGGAGTTCTTCCACACCTTCAACACGCTCCACAACGCCAACAAGCAGATCGTGCTCTCCAGCGACCGGCCGCCCAAGCAGCTGGTGACGCTGGAGGACCGGCTGCGGAACCGTTTCGAGTGGGGGCTGATCACCGACGTCCAGCCGCCCGAGCTGGAGACGCGGATCGCGATCCTGCGCAAGAAGGCGGTGCAGGAGCAGCTCAACGCCCCGCCGGAGGTGCTGGAGTTCATCGCCTCGCGGATCTCGCGCAACATCCGCGAGCTGGAGGGCGCGCTGATCCGGGTGACGGCGTTCGCCTCGCTCAACCGGCAGCCGGTGGACCTGGGCCTGACGGAGATCGTCCTCAAGGACCTCATCCCCGGCGGCGAGGACTCGGCTCCCGAGATCACCTCGACGGCCATCATGGGTGCCACCGCCGACTACTTCGGGCTGACGGTGGAGGACCTGTGCGGCACCTCGCGCGGCCGCGCGCTGGTGACGGCCCGGCAGATCGCCATGTACCTGTGCCGTGAGCTGACGGACCTCTCCCTGCCGAAGATCGGGGCGCTGTTCGGCGGTCGTGACCACACGACGGTGATGCACGCCGACCGCAAGATCCGCAATCTGATGGCCGAGCGGCGCTCCATCTACAACCAGGTGACGGAGCTGACCAACCGCATCAAGAACGGCTGACAGGACGGGCCCCAGGGCCGCCGCCGACGCGCCGAGGGCGCCTCCGGGAACAGATCCCGGAGGCGCCCTCCGCCGTTCCCGGGGTCCGCTCAACGGCCCGCCCGGCAGGGGCCGTGGGTCCGCCGGTCAGGGTCCGTGGGTCCGCCGAGCCCGGGTCCGTGGGTCCCCCGAC
>NZ_VJZD01000520.1 GCF_009377175.1 Streptomyces adustus | reverse complement strand
GCCCCTGCCCCTGCCCCCGACTCTGCCGGACGATTGACTCATGACCGACCTCGACGCCGACCGGGTCCGCCCCACCCTCACGGACCCGCACGGCCAGGGCCTCGGCCTCGACGCCCGTCTCGTCGTGGACCGCGGCACGTTCCGCCTGGACGTCGCGCTGACGGCCGCGCCCGGTGACGTCGTCGCCCTGCTCGGCCCCAACGGCGCGGGCAAGACCACGGCACTGCGCGTGCTCGCCGGTCTCGTCCCGCCCTCCGGCGGCCATCTGCGCCTCGACGGCGTCCCACTGGACGGCACACCCCCCGAGTCCCGCCCGGTCGGTGTGGTCTTCCAGGACTATCTGCTCTTCCCGCACCTGACGGCCCTGGACAACGTGGCCTTCGGCCCGCGCTGCCAGGGCAGCTCCAAGGCGCAGGCCCGGGCCCTGGCCGCGCAGTGGCTGGACCGTATGGGTCTGGCCGATCACGCCGACGCCAAACCCCGCCGCCTCTCCGGCGGTCAGGCCCAGCGGGTCGCCCTGGCCCGCGCGCTGGCCACCCGGCCGCGGCTGCTGCTCCTGGACGAGCCCCTCGCCGCCCTGGACGCCCGTACCCGGCTGGAGGTACGGGGCCGCCTGCGCCGCCATCTCGCCGAGTTCGAGGCCGTCGCCGTACTGGTCACCCACGACCCGCTGGACGCCATGGTGCTGGCCGACCGGCTGGTCGTCGTCGAGGACGGCCGCGTCGTCCAGGAGGGCGCCCCGACCGACATCGCCCGTCATCCGCGGACCGACTACATCGCGCAGCTGGTCGGCCTGAACCTCTACCGGGGACGGTCCGACGGGCACACGGTCCGTCTCGACGCCGGCCCCGCCGTCACCACCACCGAGGCCCTGTCCGGCGAGGTCTTCGTGGCGTTCCCGCCGAACGCGGTCACCCTGTACCGGGACCGTCCCACCGGTTCCAGCGCCCGCAATCTGTGGCGCTGCGAGGTCGTGGGCCTGGAGACCCACGGCGACCGGATCCGGGCCGACCTCGCCGGCGAACTCCCGATCGCCGCGGACCTCACCACGGTCGCCGCGGCCGAGCTCGATCTGCATCCGGGCGCATCGGTCTGGGCGACGGTGAAGGCGACGCAGACGCACGCGTACCCGGCCTGACGGCCCCGTCTGGTTACGGTGGGGCCACCCGAGGCCCAGAGCCCGACGCACCCCACCGTCTGCGAGGCATCCCCCCATGAGCCTGAGCATCCGCAACCAGCTCCCCGGCACCGTCACCGCCGTCACCCCGGGCGAGGTCATGGCGACGGTGAAGGTCCGTCTGGCCGGTGGCCAGGACCTCACCGCGGCGATCACCCTGGAGGCCGTCGAGGAGCTCCGCCTGACGACGGGCGCCGCGGTGCACGCCCTGGTGAAGTCCACCGAGGTCGCCCTCGCCACCGGGCCGGTCGAGGGTCTCTCCATCCGCAACCGGCTGCCCGGCACGGTCCGGGACGTCACTGCGGGCGGCGCCATGGCCACCGTGAAGGTCGCCGTCGACGGTGCCGTGCTGACCGCGGCGATCACCCGGGACTCCGCGACCGAGCTCGGTCTGTCGGCGGGCTCGGCCGTCACCGCGCTGATCAAGTCGACCGAGGTGTCCCTCGCGAGTCGGGGGTGAATCGGCTGGGGTTCGCGCTGTTCCTGAAGTTCTTCGAGGTGGAGGCCCGGTTCCCGGAGGATGCCGGGTAGATCCTCGCACCGCGCCCGATACGCGGACTTCCGAACCGGAGGAGGAGGCTACGGCAGGGCCGGCATCCTGAAGATCCGTACGCCGCCGCTGCCCCCTGGCGCCCGCCGGGCCCCACCTTCGTCCGGAGCTCTTATGGGGAGGGAGTGAGGCG
>NZ_VJZD01000051.1 GCF_009377175.1 Streptomyces adustus | reverse complement strand
GAGTGCGGGGGCGGCGGGTTCGGGTTCGCCCTGGAGGCCGGCGGATCCGCCCTGAGGGTCGGCGGGTCCGCTCCGGGGGTCTGTGGGGACGGCCGGTGCGGGTGCCGGGGGTCCGAAGACCGCGAGCAGCAGACCCAGTCCCATTACGGCGCCCAGCAGTTGGGCCGCGATGAACGGACCGAGGGAGCCGGGCGAGATTCCGGCGAAGGTGTCGGTGAAGGCCCGCCCGATGCTGACCGCGGGGTTCGCGAACGACGTCGACGACGTGAACCAGTAGGCCGCGCCGATGTACGCGGCCACGGCCACGGGTGCGTGGCGGGCCTGATCCGAAGCGGTCGTGGGTGGACCACTGCACGAGCGGCCTGCCGAACATCGCGTCCGCCAGGACCGCACCCGTGACAGCTCCCGCGACCTGGGCCGGCAGGTACGCGGCGACCTCGCGCGCGGTCGGTCCGTCCCCGGTGCGGCGGCCGGTGACCCAGGCGGCGAGCGTGACGACGGGGTTGAAGTGCGCGCCGGAGACCGGACCCAGGAGCGCGATCAGCACGCCGAGCCCGAAGACCGTCGCCAGTGAGTTGGCGAGCAGTTGCACGCCCACGTCATGGGTCAGCTCGGTGGCCTGGATGCCGGAGCCGACGACCACCGCGACCAGGGCGGCGGAGCCGACCGCCTCGGCGGCGACCCGGCGGCCCAGCGGGACGCTCACGCGCCCGCCCCGGACGTGCTCGATGTGCGCAGGAAGTCGGCGAGCCGGTCGAGGGTGGCAGGCAGTGCCCAGTAGTAGACCCACGTGCCGCGTCGTTCGCAGTCGATCAGACCGGCCTGCCGCAGCAGCTTGAGGTGGTGCGAGATCGTCGGCTGGGACAGCTCGAAGGCCGGGGTCAGATCACAGACGCAGACCTCACCGCCCGCCCGCGACGCGATCATCGACAGCAGCCGCAGCCGCACCGGGTCGCCCAGGGCCTTGAACAGCCCGGCCAGCTCGGCCGCCTGGCCGTCGTCCAGTGGGGCGGCCACCAGGCCGGGGCGGCATGTGCCGCTCTCCGCGTCCTGGCCGAGGACCACAAGCTCTTGCTTTGACATGTGTCTATGTTGACATCCTTCGATGCAAGGGCGCAAGGTTGAATCGATAGACGTCAATGCAAGCCGATGGGAGCCCCTGAAATGTCCCGTGCTCAGCTCGCCCTGCGGGTCAGCGACCTGGAAGCGTCGATCACCTTCTACACGAAGCTCTTCGGCACCGAACCGGCCAAGCGGCGCGAGGGCTACGCCAACTTCGCCCTCACCGAGCCTCCGCTCAAGCTCGTCCTGATCGAGGGCGCCCCCGGCGAGGAGACCCGGCTCGACCACCTCGGCGTCGAGGTCGAGTCCACCGACCAGGTCCACGCCGCCACCGACCGTCTCAAGGACGCCGGCCTGGCCACCTTCGAGGAGAACGACACCTCCTGCTGCTACGCCCTCCAGGACAAGGTGTGGGTGCACGGCCCCGGCCGGGAGTCGTGGGAGGTATACGTCGTGAAGGCCGACGCGGACACCCTCGGCAAGAGCGCCGCCCCCGACACCACCGGTGACGGCTGCTGCGCCGACCGGGCCGCCGACCCGGCCCCCGCGTCGGCAGGCTGCGGCTGCGGATGAACCGCCGGTTCACGGGCTCGCCGCCGTCCCGTGAACGAGGAGACCGTCCAGCGAAGGGCCGGTGGCGGGCAGGCATGTCGGAGCCCCCCTCACCGCTGGCGAGGGGGGCTCCGCCGGTGCTCGGTCAGCAGACCGCGGGCGGAACGCTCTGGTCGTACTGGAAGACGTTCTGCGGGTCGTACTTCGCCTTGATCTTGCGCAGGCGGGCGAAGTTGTTCCGCCAGTAGGCGGTCTCCCAGTCCTGACGTCGTGCGGCCGGCTCTCCTTCTGCTCCTCCTCCTTCTCCTCCCTGTTCGTGCGGCCGTCGTGCCAGGGGTCCTCGGAAGAGGAGATCAGCCCGTCCGCCCGCGGTGGTACTTCCTCGGTCGTGGAGCCGGTGCGGTCGGCCCGACCTCACCCTTGGCTCGGGCCGGCATCGTCCCGGGCACGGAATGCGATGATGAGGACATGGGACGACAGAGGACCAAGCCGGCCCCGACGCCGCCGACCACGACGCGTGGCCGACGTACCCGGGACGGCCTGATCCTCGCCGGGCGGGAGATCCTGGAGCAGCGAGGCTGGTCCGCTTTCACTCCTGAGGCGGTGGCGCAGACGGCGGGCGTCTCGTACGGAACGTTCTATACGTACTTCGAGTCCCGCGACGACCTGCTGCATCACGTCGTCCGATCCGTCGCGGGCGAGATGCTGGCCGCGAGCCTGGTGTCACCGGACGGAGTCGACGATCCCTACGCGAGGCTCGTGGAGTCCAACCGTCTCTACCTCCGCGCCTGGGACCGGGCGTCGAAGGTGCTGCGGCTCGTGGACCAAGGAGCGGCCGCGGACGAGGCCCTGCGGCAGATCGTCCACGAGATCCGCGATTTCTACGTCGGCCGTGCCACGAAGGGACTGCGGCGACTTCAGGACGCGGGGCTGGCGAACCCGGACCTGGACCCGCGGCTGACGGCCCTGGCGCTGGGGTCGATGGTCGAGCAGGTCGCCCACGCGCGGTCCGCCATGGAGGAGCCGTACGACGAGGACACGGTCGTCGATCACCTTTCGCGGCTGTGGGCGTCGGCCATCGGCTTGCAGGGCGCGCCCGACGAGGGGTGGGCCGCTCGCGCCCGGGCCACCGCGGGGACGGCGTCCGACTGACCCGGACGGAAGCCGGGTCGAGGAGTGCGCCGGGACATGGGGCGCGGACGGGTCAGTGCCCCGTGAAGGAGGGCTTCTGCCGGGCGAGGAAGGCGTTCAGGCCGCGCCGGTAGTCCTCGGAGGCCCCGGTGTGGGCGATCTGCGCCGCTTCGTATTCGAGCGCCGCGTCGAGTGTGGATGCGGACGCCGAGGTCACGGCTGCCTTGATGGCGGCGAAGGCGCGGGTGGGGCCTGCGGCCAGTGCGGCGGCGCTGTGCCGGACCTCGGCATCGAGGTCCTCGTCGGCGGTGACCTGGTGCAGCAGTCCCAGGTCGAGCGCCTCTGTCGCGTCGATGAGGCGGGGGCGAAGCAGCAGGTCGAGTGCTGTTGCTCGGCCGGCGACGCGGGGCAGGGTCCAGGAGATCCCGGTGTCGCAGGACAGGCCGATGCCGGCGAAGGCGGTGGTGAACGTCGCGGACACGGCGGCGATCCGGAAGTCGCATGCCAGTGCCAGCGCCATGCCCGCACCGGCGGCGACTCCGTTTACGGCTGCGATCGCGGGCTTGGGCATCGTCAGCAGGGTTCGGACGAGGGGGCTGTAGTGCTCGCGCACGGCGTCCGCCATGGCGTCGGGGCCCTCGGCGGTCTGCGCTTCCTCCAGATCCTGGCCGACGCAGAAGGCCCGTCCGGATCCGGTGAGGACCACGGCGCGGACGTCGGAGGCGTCGGCCGCCGCCTGCAACGCGGCCAGCAACTGTGTCTTGGCGCCCAGGTCCAGGCTGTTCATCCGGGCCGGCCGGTCGAGTCGGATCGTACGGACATGTCCGTGCGTGGAGACGCGGACGGCGGGAGGCAACGGCATGGCGGGTCCTTGAACGGCTTCGGTGAGCCCTCGGCAACATGACCGGCGGAGTGGCTCTCGGCAGGGGCAGGCAGCGATTGTGCAACTCGTTGCAGAAGCGGGCAAGGGGGAGCCGGCGGGTCGTCGGGTCGGTCGGAGCCGCGCGGAGGTCTCCCGTACCGGGTCCCACCAGCGGCTTCCTGATCCAGGTTCCATCCACTCGTGTTACTTGACTATTTTGTCAGTGAGATGGAGGTCACAGGAAGGTGCTCCCTTCGGCGGTCTGACCTTTCGCGCGCCGAGATGGCCGATCTCGATGTGAATGCTGTTGTGGGGCAGCCGATCCAGCGCTCGGTGTCGCCCGCGCGGCCGCCGTCGCGAGCCATCGATGCCGAATCTCGTACTTGACTATTTTGTCATGTTGATTGACGCTGCCGTCACGTGACAGCTGCTCCCGTGAGCGGAGCGACCGATGACGTCACGGCAGCGAAGGAGAGACGCGCATGGACATCCGGTTCGACTTCAGCGGCAGGACGGTGGTGGTGTTCGGCGGTACGTCCGGCATCAACCTGGCCATCGCCGAGGCGTTCGCCGCGCGGGGCGCTGCCGTCGCGGTGGCCAGCCGCAAGCAGGCCAACGTCGACGCGGCCGTCCAGCGGCTCGGCGCACACGGGAACCCGGTACGCGGCTTCGTGGCCGATGTGCGCGACCCGGGGTCGGTCGAAGCGGTCTTCGGCGCGGTGCGCTCGGAGTTCGGGCCGGTCGACGTCCTGGTCTCGGGGGCGGCCGGCAACTTCCTGGCCGAGGCGAACGAGCTGTCGTCCAACGGCTTCAAGGTGGTCGTGGACATCGACCTCAACGGGACGTTCCATGTGCTGCGCGCCGGGTTCGAGCACCTCGCACCGGGTGCCTCGGTCATCAACATCACCGCGCCGCAGGCGGTGATCCCCGTGCGCTACCAGGCCCATGTCTGCGCCGCGAAGGCGGGAGTGGACCAGCTGACCCGGGTGCTCGCGCTGGAGTGGGGCGGCAAGGGGATCCGCGTGAACGCGATCGCGCCGGGCCCGATCGCCGGCACGGAGGGTCTGGCCCGGCTGTCGCCGGGAGACGACCCGGACGGCGACAGGTCGGTCAAGACGGTTCCGCTGGGCCGGTTCGGCACGAAGGAGGAGATCGCCGACCTGGCGATGTTCCTGTCGTCCTCGGCGGCCGCCTACATCTCCGGTGCGGTGATCCCGTGCGACGGCGGCGGCTCGTACGAGAGCGTCCGCGGGATCGAGGAAGCCGGCCGCTTCCTCGCGTCGGCCCCGCGGTGAGCAACTCGAACGCGCGCGACGGGTCGCCCCGGCTCAAGCCCTGCTCGTATCCCGATCCCGATCCCGATCCCGATGCCGCGCCCCGAGCCCGAGCCTCGCTCGCGACCCGGGCCCGCGCCGAAAAGGCTGCTGAAAAGCCGCTGAACGGCCCTACCGGTCCGCGGTCTGCGGACGGTCGCGGCGGGCGTCGTGCAGCACCGAACCCCACCAGAGCAGCTGGTCGAGCATGGCCCTGGCGGCGCTCTCGGGACCGTGCGGTTCCCGCAGCGTGCCGTCGGGGGAGAACAGGAGGTAGTAGCTGGGGAAGCTGACGTAGTCGCGCACGGTGTGGGCGTGCAACTCGTTGAAGACCTGGCGCAGTTGCTCGATCGCCAGCAGGCCGCCGCTGAGACCGCTGTAGCCGACGAAGCCGATCGGCTTGGCCTTCCACTGGGTGTAGTGCCAGTCGATGGCGGTCTTGAGGGAGGCCGGGAAACTGCGGTTGTAGTCGGGCGTCACGATGACGACCGCGTCGGCTGCGTCGAGCCGCCGGGTCAGTTCGGCCATGCCCTCGGGGCGCGGCAGTTCGGGCTGGAGGGCCGGCGGTGTGGGCGGCAGTGCGAGCGGGAGGTCGACGTCCGCCAGATCGATCAGGCTGATCGTGAACTCGTCGTGCCGCTTGGCCTGTTCGACGAACCAGTCGGCCACCACCGGACCGAAACGGCCCTCCCGGACACTGCCTACGATCACCGCGAGATTCAGTCGTGCACTGGACATGGCTGTGGCTGCTCCTACGAAGTGGTCGGCGCCGCCCCGGACCGGGGCGTGCGCTCCACGGTGTCCGACGGGCGGCCGTCGAGGGAGGCCGGGCGGAGGGTGGTAGGGACAGGGCCACGATCAGCCGGGGCCGCCGGTGCTACGTTCGAGCAATGAGCGACAGCGAGCTCGGCCTCTTCCTGCGACTGCGCCGGGAAGCCGTCACACCGGCCGAGGTGGGACTGCCCACCGGGCCGCGCCGTCGTACGCCGGGACTGCGCCGCGCGGAAGTGGCGACGCTCGCCGGAATGAGCGTCGAGTACGTCACCAGGCTGGAACAGGGACGGGACCGCAGACCCTCGACGCAGGTGCTGGCGGCCCTGGCGGACGCGCTGCTGCTCACCCCCGGTGAACGAGTGCATCTGCACCGGCTCGCCAAGGGGGCCGACCCCGGCTTCAGCTGCCGGGGCGAGGCGGGACCGAACAGGGCGGTCAGGGCCACGGTACGGGCGCTGCTGGAGCGGCTGGAACCGGCGCCCGCCGTGCTGGTGAACCGGCTGAGCGAGATCCTGGCCTGCACCGACGGTTACCGACGGCTGGCCGAACCGCTCGGCCTGCTGGACGGAGTCCGGCCCAGCCTCGCCCGGTTCGTCTTCTCCGACCCGCGGGCGCGCACGGTCTACCCGGACTGGGACACGGTCGCCGACGAACAGGTCGCTGCACTCAAGCAGGGCCCGGGGCGGACCGACGCCCATGTCGGCACACTGATGGACGAGTTGACGGTGTCCTGCGGGACGCCGTTCACCGGCCGGGTACAGACGCTGCCGGGGCTGCCGCGGGCGAACGGGCCGGTGCGCATGGTCCACCCGCAGGTGGGGGAGGTACGGCTGACGTACGAAACGCTCGGCCTGCCCGACGACGACCAGCAGCTCCTCGTTCATCTACCGGCCGACGAGGCGAGCGCCGCCGCACTCGACCGCCTCACCGGCCGCCGCCCCGGAGCCTTGCGGGCGGTCTGAGGAGGCACCCCCGTCCGGAAGGACGCGGGGCGCGACGCCCGGCCGGTGGATTCCGTGACCGTGCCGGACGCCTCATAGGCTGCGTACCACGCGGGCGGGATTGCCGACGGCGACGACGTTCGCGGGTACCTCCTTGGTGACGACGGCGCCGGCGCCGATGACGGAGTTGTCCCCGATGGTGACTCCGGGCAGGACGATGGCGCCGCCGCCGATCCACACGTTGTCGCCGACGACGATCGGACGGGCCGCTTCGAGCTTGTCGCGCCGTGGCTGCGGCTCCAACGGATGGGTCGGGGTCAGCAACTGGACACCCGGGCCGATCTGACAGTCCTCGCCGATGGTGATGGCCGCGACGTCCAGCGCCGTGAGGTTGTAATTGACGAAGGTGCGCGCCCCGACGCTGATGTTGCTGCCGTAGTCGACATACAGCGGCGGACGCAGATGGGCCCCGTCACCGAAGGATCCGAGCAGTTCGCGCAGCAGCGGCTGGGCGGCGTCGGCGTCCTCGACGTAGGCGGCCTGGAAACGGGCGGCCAGGCGGACGGCGCGCTGCTGGCGACGGCCGATCTCCGGATCGTCCGCGACGTAGAGATCGCCTGCCTGCATGCGCTGGAGGTTCGTGCGGGGGTCCTGGGCGAAGTAGTCCGTCTGCATGCGCCAGTCCTTCCCGGGGCGCGCACGGACGTACCCGCGTGCAGCCGTCCGGCCCGTTCCGTCGCCGGACGATCGGCCTGCGCCGGGACGGTCAGTCGAGCCACCACTTGCGGATCCGGCGCCTCACCGCCCACACGGCCAGGCCGACGAGGGCGAAGAGGATCCAGGTGCCGACGAAGTCGAGCGGGTCGCTCTCGTGTGCGTCGACCGTGACGAGGCCGGCGACGACCGTGACCACGCAAGCTCCGACGATCAGCCTGCCGGTGAGCGGGAACTCGTCGAAGACGCTGGACTCGTCCGACTCGTGCGTGCCACGGCGCAGTCGGTCGGCGCAGTACAGCGCGAGCACCCCGCCGCCCAGCAGGGTCAGACCGCTGCCCAGGTAGAGGGCTGGATACTTCGTCGGTGAGTCCGTCGTCTGCTGGACGTGCCCGCGGAAGGTGATGTCGGTGCGGTGGCCGTGCCAGACGACCACCCCGATGCGGTCGCCCTTGTGCAGCCTCGACAGCACGGGTCCGGAGTCGTCGAGGTCGATCCGGCCGGATACGGAAGGGGGGCCCGTGACCTCGACCCAGTAGTGGCCGCCTCGGCCATTGGAGTGGTTCTCCAGCTCCTTGACCACGGCAGGGATGCCCCGGGTCTGTGACGCGGCTTCGTAGGACCGCACGGTGGCAAGGCTGCTCCGATACGGCAGCGCGAGCACGGCGACTCCGCCGAGGAAGGCGAGCAGCGCCAAGGCCGCCAGTCCCCGGGCTCGTCGCCCGGCATCCCAGGTCCTGCCCATCTGCGCCTCCCTGCCCGGGAGTTCGACTCGCGGCGGACGGGGAAGGTTGCGCCGCCACTGCCGTGGCCGCCCGCGCTGTCCATATCCGGACTGCCACGGTGTCATGACCCGCTACTGACCTACGTCGCGCATGAGTTCGCGGGCCCGGTGCACGAACGTCTCGTGCAGCTCCCCGGCCGCTCGTGGCACGGACTCCGCCCGTCGGCGTTGCAGCATCAGCAGCACCCGGGCGGAGTCGCCGGCCAGCGGGCGGCACACGATCGCGCCGCTGCGCTCCAGCGGGTCGCCGAGCACACTGAAGTCGGGCAGCACGGTCACCCCGAGCCCCTCCGCGACCATCAGCTTGCCCATCTCCGCGCCGTCGGTCGAGTACGAGATGGCCGGGGCCCGGCCCGCCAGCAACCGGTGCACATAGCGGTGCATCACATAGCCGGTGCGCATCGCGATCAGCGGCTCGGTGAGCAGTTCGTCCACCGACACCTCCGCCAGGGCCGCCAGCGGCCGGTCCGGCCGTACGCACACCACCGGCCGTCCGCACAGCAGCTGGGTGGTCTCGAAGCCGGCGGGCAGGTCGTCGCCGTCGAGATGGTTGACCAGGCCCAGATCGAAACCGCCCTCGGTGAGGCCTCGTTGGATCTCGGTCTGCCGTGCGCCCACCACCTCCACCTGGGTCAGCGGATGCGTCGCCCGGAACCTGCGAAGCACCGGGATGAGCAGGGACACGGTCGCGGCGTTCACCGTGCCGACGCGCACCAACCGGCTGAGGCGGTGCTGCTCGCCCGCCGCGGACCGCAGCCGGTCCACCGCCTCCAGCACGCTCACGATGTGCGGCATCAGCTCCTGCCCCGCCGCGCTCATCGTCGCCCCGGTGCGCTTGCGCTCCAGCAGGTCGACGCCCAGTTCCCGTTCCAGATTTCGCACCGTCTCGCTCAACGCGGGCTGTGAAAGTCTGAGTTCGTCGGCCGCCCTGCGCAGTGAGCCGAGCCGGGTCACGGCCGTGATGTATTCCAGCTGTTCGGTCCGCATCCCGGCAGAATGCGTCGGCGTACGGAGCATGTTCAAGGGTTTCCCTGTCACACCTTCGTGAAATGCAATGGTCCGCGATGCGAGAACGGTCGGGTTTTCCTTGACGATGTTCGGCACCGGCTGCCACCATCGACGGCATGAAGATGCGACTGGACCTCACGCGGCGACGCCACGTCGACCTCGCACGTGTCGCCAGCGCCTCCTGTTGCGCCGCGGCCTGACCTCTCCGCCGCCATCTCTCCCTGCACCGCCTGAATCAGGCAGCCCGGTAGGCCCGTCGTGACGCCGGTGCATCCGTTCACGGCCTCTTTGTGTTCCCGTGCGCGTCCATCGATTCCGGCGTGCCCGAAAACAATTCCGCAGCAGGAGTCACGCAATGTCCGCAGCGCCCGTGAAATTCGCCTACTGGGTCCCCAACGTCAGCGGTGGCCTCGTCACCAGCAGGATCGAGCAACGCACCGACTGGGGGTACGAATACAATCGTGAACTCGCCGTCCTCGCCGAGAACAACGGCTTTGAATACGCGCTCAGCCAGGTCCGGTACATGGCCAGTTACGGCGCCGAGTACCAGCACGAGTCGACCAGCTTCAGCCTCGCCCTGCTGCTCGCCACCCAGCGTCTGAAGGTCATCGCCGCCGTGCACCCCGGCCTCTGGCACCCCGGAGTCCTCGCCAAGCTCGGTGCCACAGCCGACCATCTCTCCAGCGGCCGCTTCGCCGTGAACGTCGTGTCCGGCTGGTTCAAGGACGAGTTCACCGCACTCGGCGAACCCTGGCTGGAGCACGACGAACGCTACCGTCGCGCCGAGGAGTTCATCCGCGCCCTGCGCCAGATCTGGACCGAGGACCGCGCCGAACTCGCGGGTGACTTCTACCGGTTGCGGGACTTCTCCCTCAAGCCCAAGCCGCTGAACACCCCCGAGCGACCGCACCCGGAGATCTTCCAGGGCGGCAACTCCACCGCCGCCCGCGCGATGGCAGGCCGGGTCTCCGACTGGTACTTCTCCAACGGCAAGGACTTCGACGGAGTCGCCGAGCAGATCGAGGACGTACGCGCGTCGGCGGCCCGAGCCGGTCGCCAGGCGCCGAAGTTCGGCCTCAACGGCTTCCTCATCGCCCGCGACACCGAGGCCGAGGCCCGCGACACCCTGCGCGAGATCGTCGCCAAGGCCGACACCGAGGCGGTCGAGGGCTTCGGAGCCGCGGTGAAGCAGGCCGGCCGGTCCACCGCCGACGGCAAGGGCATGTGGCAGGACTCCGGGTTCGAGGACCTCGTCCAGTACAACGACGGCTTCCGCACCGGACTGATCGGCACCCCCGAGCAGATCGCGCAGCGCATTGTTGCCTACAAGAGGCTCGGCGTCGACCTCCTCCTGCTCGGCTTCCTGCACTACCACGAGGAGGTCGTGTACTTCGGCCGCCACGTGCTTCCTCTCGTACGCGAGCTGGAAGCCCAACTCCCCGACGCGGAAACAGAGTCCGAGTCCGCTCTCGTCTGACGGCATCCCGCGAGAGAGCCCCCGCTTCCCTCCCCTCCGGGCACCCATCCGTTACGGGCGTCCCGGCTCCCAGAAAGAGGCACCTCATGGCCACCGTCCTGTCCGTCTCCGGCAGCCCCTCCGCGTCCTCCCGCACCGGTCGTCTGCTGCGCCACCTGGACCAGCAGCTGATCGCCCAGGGCCACGACGTCGTCCCGCTCGACGTCCGCACCATCCCCGCCCAGGCGCTGCTGGGCGCGGACCCGCGCCACCCCGCGATCGTCGAGGCCGCCGAACTGTTCGCCCGAGCCGACGGACTCGTCGTCGGCACCCCGGTCTACAAGGCCTCGTACTCCGGTGTCCTCAAGGCGCTGCTGGACCTGCTCCCGCAGTACGCGCTCGCCGGCAAGACCGTGCTGCCGCTGGCCACCGGCGGCTCCGTCGCCCACGTGCTCGCCATCGACTACGCACTGCGCCCGGTCCTGACCTCGATGGGCGCCGCCCACATCGTCCAGGGCTGGTTCACCCTCGACAAGGACATCACCGTCCGCGAGGACGGCACCCTCGCCCTCGCACCGGCGGTCGTCGAAGCCCTGTCCCCGATCGTCGACCAGTTCTCGGCCGCACTCGGAGGCCGGCCCGCCCTGAGCACGGCGGCCTGACCCGATGACCGCCCACGTCATCGCCGACGACGCCGAAGCCCTCGCCGCCGCCGCGGCCCTCGCCGACGAGTTCCGTGCCGGGGCCGCCGAACGGGACCGCGAACGCAGGCTTCCCACCGTTGAGTTGGCACGGCTGTCGGCCTCCGGCCTGCTCGCCGTGACCGTACCCGCGCAACACGGCGGCGCCGACGTCAGCGCCCTGACCCTCGCGGAGATCTTCCGGCTGCTCGGCTCGGCCGACGGCAGTCTCGCCCAGATCCCGCAGAGCCACTTCGTGTACGCGGGCGTCATTCGCCGGCAGGGCAGCGAGGAGCAGCAGAAGTTCTTCCACGCCGAACTGCTCGCCGGGCGCCGGTTCGGCAACGCCCAGTCCGAGGCGGGCACCCGGCACGTCCAGGACCTGCGCACCCGCCTCACGCCCCAGCCCGACGGTTCCCACCTGCTCACCGGGGTCAAGCACTACTGCACCGGTGCTCTCTTCGCCGACTGGATCCCCGTCCTCGCCCTGGCCGAGGACGACCGTCCGCATGTCGCCTACGTTCCCCGGGACGCCGACGGGCTCACGGTGATCGACGACTGGGACGGCATGGGACAGCGGACGACCGCGAGCGGCACGGTGCGCCTGGACGCAGTCACGGTGCCCGCCGACCGGGTGCTGCCCCACCACCTGACCTTCCAGGGACCCCAACTACACGGAGCGACAGCGCAGTTGCTGCATGCCGCCATCGACGTGGGGATCGCCCAGGGGGCACTGGCCGAGGCGGCGGAGTTCGTACGGACGAAGAGCCGGCCCTGGTTCGAGAGCGGGCTCGACACCGCCGCCGAGGACCCGCTGCTGATCCAGCGGTTCGGTGAACTCGCCCTGCTGGAAAGGGCGTCGCGGGCGCTCCTGCGCGAAGCGGCCCGCGCTGTCGACAGGGCCCGCGGTCACCTCACCGACGAGTCGGCCGCCGAGGCGTCCCTCGCCGTGGCCGCCGCCAAGGTGAGTGCGGCCGAGGCCGCGGTGACCGTCGGCGGCGCGCTCTTCGAGGTGTCCGGCACCCGATCGGCCCTCGACGCCCTCAATCTGCACCGGCACTGGCGGGACGCCCGCACCCACACCCTGCACGACCCGACCCGCTGGAAGATCCAGCACATCGGCCGGTACGTGCTCAACGGCACCCTGCCGCCCCGTCACGGCCTGCTCTGACGGGCCCTCGCGATCGGAGTACCTCTCGTGTCCCTCACCTTCCACTGGTTCCTGCCCACCAACGGCGACAGCCGTCACGTCGTCGGCGGCGGCCACGGCACCCCTGCCACCGCCTCGGGCCGGGACCGGCCGCCCACGGTCGCCTATCTGAGCCAGATCGCCAGGGCGGCCGAGGACCTCGGCTTCGTGGGGGCGCTCACCCCCACCGGCGCCTGGTGCGAGGACGCCTGGCTGACCACCGCGATGGTCAGCCAGAACACCGAGCGACTGAAGTTCCTGGTGGCTTTCCGGCCCGGCTTCGTCTCACCCACCCTTGCCGCGCAGATGGCGTCCACGTTCCAGCGGCAGTCCGGCGGACGGCTGCTGCTGAACGTGGTGACCGGCGGCGAGAGCCACGAGCAGCGGGCCTACGGGGACTTCCTCGACAAGGACGCCCGCTATCGCCGTACCGGTGAATTCCTCCAGGTCGTAAAGGCGTTGTGGGCGGGTGAGACGGTCGACCTGCGAGGTGAGCACATCCAGGTCGAGGGCGCGCGGCTGGCGCGGGTGCCGGATCCCGTTCCCGAGGTGTACTTCGGGGGATCATCGCCGGTCGCGGGCGAGGTCGCGGCCCGGCACGTCGACGCGTATCTCACCTGGGGCGAGCCGCCTGCCCAGGTCGCGCGGAAGATCGCGTGGATCCGGGGCCTGGCGGCGAAGGCCGGGAGGACCCTGCGGTTCGGGATCCGGCTGCATGTCATCACCCGCGACACCTCCCAGGAGGCGTGGGCCGAGGCGCGACGCCTGCTCGACGGATTCGATCCGCACACGGTGCGCTCCGTGCAGGAGGGGCTCGCGCGCAGCGAGTCCGAGGGGCAGCGGCGCATGCTGGCCCTGCACGCGGGCCGACGGGACGCGCTGGAGATCCACCCCAACCTGTGGGCCGGGATCGGGCTCGTGCGCGGCGGCGCGGGTACCGCCCTGGTCGGCTCGCACGAGGAGGTCGCCGACCGCATCAAGGAGTATGCGGCGCTGGGCATCGAGGAGTTCGTGCTGTCCGGGTACCCGCATCTGGAGGAGGCGTACTGCTTCGGGGAAGGGGTGCTGCCCCGGCTGGCGGGGGAGGGGCTGTGGCGCCATCCGGCCGCGGCACCGGCTGTTCAGGAGGCGCTGGTGCCGTTCGCGTGAGAGGGCGCGGGCAGGACGTCCGGTCGGTCGACCGTGAGCACCAGCTTTCCCGTGACCCTCCCGGTTTCGCCGAGCGCGTGGGCGCTGAAGGCGTCTGCCAGCGGGAACACGGCGTCGACGTGGACCTTCAGCCTGCCGGTCTCGACCAGCTCCGTGATGGCCGACAGGGCCCGCCGGTCGGGCTCGACCAGCATGAAGCCCGAGCGGACGGAACGCGCGGCCGTGGCCGAGGCCAGTGCCTCGGTCTCGCGGGCCGGGAGGGTGACCAGCGTGCCGCCGTCGCGCAGTACCGACAGCGAGCGCTCCGCACTGGTTCCACGCCGCGCGTTTCCGCGAGCTCTACCCGAGGACCCCGCTCGATCCCGACGTGCTCCACGTGGACGACGACGACATCCTCACCTCGGCCGGCGCCGCCGCCGGGATGGACCTCTGCCTGCACCTGATCCGCCGCGACCACGGCAGCGAGATCGCCAACCAGGTCGCCCGCCTGTGCGTGGTTCCGCCCTGGCGGGACGGCGGACAGGCCCAGTACATCGCCCGGCCCGTCCCCGAGGCGTCCGGCAGCAACACCGCCGGAGCCCGCGAATGGGCCTCCGGCGGCTCCACGAGCCCATCCAGCCGGGCCGGATGGCCGCCCAGGCCGGTATGAGTGTGCGCACCTTCAGCCGCCGTTTCCTCGCCGAGACCGGCCAGACCCCCGGCCAGTGGCTCACCGCCCAGCGGCTCGAACTCGCACGCAGACTGCTGGAGTTCAGCGACCTTCCGGTGGACCGGGTGGCCGAGCGGGCCGGGTTCGGCAGCGCCTCCTCGCTGCGTCAGCACCTGTCCGCCGCGATCGGCGTCTCACCCGCCGCGTACCGGCGTACCTTCCAGGGCCTCGACCACGGCCCGACCGGCCGCCGGCCGGTCGACGCCGACAACTGACGGGGACTGCCCGGCCGTTCCCCGCTCACCTTGCCGAAGGGGACACGGTCTCACCTGGTGGTCAGTCGCATTGACATTCTTTTCGGGGCATGTCTAACTTGCGGCGCAGAGCGAGATGCCCCAGAGCCGGAGAAGTGATGGTGACAGCGATGTGCGCAGCTGAAGGGACGGCCGCATGGCGGCGTTCCGGCCGCGTCCTGCTGTGCACGGACCGCTCCGTCGACCTGCTGCGCGTCAACAGCGCGCTGTGTACGGCCGCTTGTTGCGCCCTCTGACGAGGCTGACGGCTTTCTGAGTCACCGACGACCACCGCTGTCACGGTGGTCCCTCTCCCCGCCCAGCCCCCTTCCCGCGTGAATCCGTGCGTCGCCGCGTACCGAGCCGTTCCCGCTCGGCGCGGAAGGTGCCGCATCGCGCGGTCCGGGGTGTCCGAATCCGCTGGAGCCCACCATGAGTGAATCTCCGGGTATCGCTGTGTCCTCCGGATCAGCACCGCCCGCCGAGGCGATCCCTCGCCCCGTCGTCCCTGCCGAACCGAAGCCCCTCGCGGCGCAGCGGGTCCTGCCGCTCCGGCGTCCCGGCCGCTGGATCACCACAGCCGTCGTGCTCGTAGTGGTCGCCCAGATCACCCACGGGCTGGTGACCAACCCGTTCTACCAGTGGGACCGCTTCCGCTACTGGTTCCTGCGCCCCACCATCCTCGACGGGCTCGCCATCACCCTCGAAGTGACCGCGTTCAGTGCGGTGTTGGGGCTGCTCGGCGGGATCCTGATCGCGCTCGGCCGGCTCTCCGCGAACCCGGTGCTGCGCGCCGTGACCTGGTTCTACACCTGGCTGTTCCGGTCCGTGCCGCTGGTCGTCCTGCTGGTCTTCCTCTACAACTTCAGTGCCCTGTACAAGACTTTGAGCCTCGGGGTGCCCTTCGGGCCCGCCTTCTTCACCTTCGACGAGTCGAAGCTCGCCACCGACATGGCCGTCGCGGTCGTCGGACTCAGCCTCAACGAGGCGGCGTACGCCTCCGAGGTGGTGCGCGGCGGCATCCTCTCCGTCGACCAGGGGCAGCACGAGGCGGCCGCCGCGCTCGGTCTGCCCAAGGGCTACC
The DNA here is from genome assembly GCF_009377175.1 of Streptomyces adustus. GTDB lineage: Bacteria > Actinomycetota > Actinomycetes > Streptomycetales > Streptomycetaceae > Streptomyces > Streptomyces adustus. The sequence continues at coordinate 30,231 of NZ_VJZD01000051.1, read as the reverse complement.
AGTTCACCAGGATCGTCTTCCCGCAGGCCCTGAGGTCCATCACCCCGAACTACGTCAACCAGCTGATCGGCCTGATCAAGGCCACCTCGCTGGTGTTCTACGTGTCGCTGCTCGACGTGTTCGGCACGGTGCAGATGATGGGCAGCACCTACCCCGGCGACATCGTGCCGCTGCTGCTGGTAGCCACCGTCTGGTACCTGATCCTCACCAGCGCAGTGTCCGTCGTCCAGTTCTATGTCGAGCGGTACTTCGCCCGGGGCGCCACCCGCACCCTGCCGCCGACGCCGTTGCAGAAACTCCGCGCCGGACTCGGTGAGTTGCGGGCGCGTGCACGCAGGGAGGCCGTCGTATGAGCACCCGGACCGCCGAGATCCCGACGGCCGCGGCGCCCGCCGCCGTCGAGGTGCACGACGTGCACAAGTGGTACGGCGCCCACCGGGTGCTGGACGGCATCGACCTGACCGTACGGCCCGGCGAGGTCACCGTCGTCCTCGGCCCGTCCGGCTCCGGCAAGTCCACGCTGCTGCGGGTCATCAACCACCTGGAGAAGCCCGAGGTCGGCTACGTCAGCGTCAACGGCGAGCTGATCGGTGTGAAGCGCCAGGGCGAGCGGCTGAAGGAGCTGAGCGAGCGGGCGATCCTGGCGCAGCGCAGCCGGATCGGCTTCGTCTTCCAGAACTTCAACCTCTTCCCGCACCTCACCGTGCTGGATAACGTGGCAGCCGCCCCGGTCGCGACCGGGAAGCTGACCAAGCCCGAGGCTCAGGAACTGGCCCGGGAACTGCTCGGCCGGGTGGGCCTGGCCGACCGGACCGGCGCGTATCCACGGCAGCTGTCCGGCGGCCAGCAGCAGCGGGTGGCCATCGCGCGCGCCCTGGCCCTGCGGCCCGGCGTGATCCTCTTCGACGAACCCACCTCTGCCCTCGACCCCGAGCTCGTCGGCGAAGTCCTCGCCGTCATCAAGGACTTGGCGACCAGCGGCACGACCCTCGTCATCGTCACGCACGAGATCGGCTTCGCCCGCGAGGTCGCCGACCGGGTCGTGTTCATCGACGGCGGCCGGATCGTCGAGCAGGGCCCGCCGTCCGAGGTCCTCGACCATCCGAAGCACGAGCGGACCAGGGACTTCCTCAGCAGAGTCCTCTGACCGCCGACCGCCGCTTGCCATCCGCCGACCGCCGACCGCCGACCGCCGACCGCCGACCGCCGACCGCCGACCGCCGACCGCCGACCGCCGCTTGCCATCCGCCGCCCGTCGTCCGCCGCTTGCCGTCCGCCGACAGACAACTCTTCGCCACAGGTGGCCCGTCGGGCCGCGCCGTGACCCGGCCCGGCTCCGGCCGCGCCCCGCAGCAGTCCAGACAAGGGAGACTTCGCACCGCCATGTCCACCAGCGTCCATCGCGCCCCGTCCTCGTCCTCGTCCCCGAGCCCGAGCCCGACGCAACCGCACATCCTGGACAACGCCGCCTGGGCCGCGCTCACCGGTCCGCACGCCCACCTCGCCGAGCGGGTCGGCCGGGCCGCCCGCTACCCCACGGACGTCTCCCCGTTCACCGCCCTGGAAGACCCCGCCGATCCCCGGGCCTGGGACGATCTGGCCGCGCTGGTGGGCCCCGGCACCGTCACCGCGGTCACCGCGGCCCCGAGCGTGCCCGCCGGATGGGAGATCGAGGAAAGCGGTGCGGGCGTCCAACTGGTGGACACCGCCCTCTTCGCCGAACCCGCACCCGAAGCGGTACGACTCGGGCCCGCCGACGTGCCGGAGATCCTCGACCTGATCACCCTCACCCAGCCGGGCCCCTTCCTGCCCCGTACCGTCGAGCTGGGCACCTACCTCGGCATCCGGGACCGCGGGCGGCTGATCGCCCTGGCCGGCGAACGCCTACGTCCGCCGGGCTGGACCGAGATCAGCGCCGTCTGCACCCACCCGGACCACCGCGGCCGGGGCCTGGCCACCCGGCTGGTCCGCGCGGTCGCGGCGGGGATCAGGGAACGCGGCGACACCCCCTTCCTGCACGCCGCGGCGAGCAACACCCGCGCCATCCGGCTCTACGAGTCCATCGGGTTCACCCTGCGCCGCCGCACCCAGTTCACGCTGGTCCGCACGCCGGGCGGCCGGCCGGAAGAGAAAGCATGAACCCCGCCCGGCCCCGCCGCCTGCACCTTTACTCCCGGCCGCACATCGACCTGCTGCGCACGGCCGGCGCGCTCTGTCGTTCCTGACACCCGTTGTCCTCGCGGCCGCCCCCTCACGCACGGGGCCGGCTCCCTCGTACAGCTGATCAGGAAGGCACCGATCCCGTGTCCTCGTCACCCTCCCCGCTGCACCTCGCCGTCGCCCTCGACGGCGCCGGCTGGCACCCGGCCGCCTGGCGCGAGCCCGTCGCCCGGCCCCACGAACTGCTCACCGCCGCCTACTGGACCGACCTCGTCACCGAGGCCGAGCGCGGACTGCTCGACTTCGTGACCATCGAGGACTCGCTCGGCCTCCAGTCCTCGTCCGCCACCGAACCCGACGACCGCACCGACCAGGTCCGCGGACGCCTGGACGCCGTCCTCATCGCCGCGCGGGTCGCCCCGCTGACCCGCCACATCGGTGTGGTACCGACTGTGGTGGCCACCCACACGGAGCCGTTCCACATCTCCAAGGCGATCGCCACCCTCGACTATGTGAGCAGCGGCCGCGCCGGTCTGCGCGTCCAGGTCACGGCGCGCCGCAACGAGGCCGCACACTTCGGACGCCGTACCTTCCCTCCGTTCCGGATCGAGGACTACGACACACCCGCCGTGCAGGACGTGGTGACCGACATCTTCGACGAGGCGGCCGACCACGTCGAGGTCGTACGCAGACTGTGGGACAGCTGGGAGGACGACGCGGAGATCCGGGACGTCGCCACCGGCCGCTTCGTCGACCGGGACAAACTCCACCACATCGACTTCGACGGCCGATTCTTCAGCGTCAAGGGACCCTCGATCACACCCCGCCCGCCCCAGGGCCAGCCGATCGTCAGCGCCCTGGCCCACGCGACCGTCCCCTACCGGCTGGTGGCCCGGGCCGCCGACATCGGTTACGTCACCCCGCACGACGCGGACCAGGCCCGCGCCGTCGTCGCGGAGATCCGTGCCGAGCAGACGGCGGCCGACCGCGCCGACGACACCCTGCACGTCTTCGGTGACCTGGTGGTCTTCCTCGACGACGACCCCGCCGAGGCCGCGGCCCGCCGGGAGCGCCTGGACGTCCTCGCGGGACACCCGTACACCAGCGACGCCCGCATCTTCACCGGCACACCCTCTCAACTCGCCGACCTGCTTCAGGAATTGCAGTCGGCCGGGCTGAGCGGCTTCCGGCTGCGGCCCGCCGTCGCCGGCCACGACCTTCCGGCGATCACCCGGGGCCTGGTTCCCGAACTCCAGCGCCGGGACGCCTTCCGCCGCGCCTACGAGGCCGACACCCTGCGCGGGCTGCTGGGGCTCGCCCGCCCCGCCAACCGCTATGCCGATGCCGCGCACGCCTGAGCCGGAGGGACCGTACGACATGAGCAAGCCCCTGAAGCAGATCCATCTGGCCGCCCACTTCCCCGGCGTCAACAACACCACGGTGTGGAGCGACCCCGAGGCCGGCAGCCACATCGAGTTCAGCTCCTTCGCGCACTTCGCGCGGACCGCCGAGCGCGCAAAGTTCGACTTCCTGTTCCTCGCGGAGGGACTGAGGCTGCGCGAACAGGGCGGGAAGATATACGACTTGGATGTGGTCGGCCGTCCCGACACCTTCACGGTCCTCGCCGCGCTCGCCGCCGTCACCGAACACCTCGGACTGACCGGCACCATCAACTCCACCTTCAACGAGCCCTACGAGGTCGCCCGCCAGTTCGCCAGCCTCGACCATCTCTCCGGCGGCCGCGCCGCCTGGAACGTGGTCACCTCCTGGGACGCCTTCACCGGCGAGAACTTCCGGCGCGGCGGCTTCCTGCCGCAGCAGGAGCGCTACTCCCGGGCCAAGGAGTTCCTGGCCACGGCAAACGAACTGTTCGACTCCTGGCACGGCGACGAGATCGTCGCCGACCCGGCCACCGGCACCTTCCTGCGCGACGCGAAGGCCGGCGCCTTCGAGCACCGAGGCCGGCACTTCGACATCCACGGCCAGTTCAACGTGCCACGCTCGCCGCAGGGCCGCCCGGTGATCTTCCAGGCGGGCGACTCCGAAGAGGGCCGGGAGTTCGCCGCCGCCGGCGCCGACGCCATCTTCAGCCGGTACAGCACCCTCGACGCGGGTCGGGCGTTCTACACCGACGTCAAGTCCCGCCTGGCCAAGTACGGCCGCCGGACCGACCAGTTGCTGATCCTCCCGGCCGCCACCTTCGTACTGGGCGACACCGATGCCGAGGCCGAGGACCTGGCCAAGGAGGTGCGCCGCCGACAGGTCAGCGGCGCCACGGCCATCAAGCACCTGGAGTTCGTGTGGAACCGGGACCTGTCCTCGTACGACCCGGACGGACCGCTGCCCGACATCGATCCGGACGTCGGCGACCACCACATCTCCCAGGGGCGCGCCCAGGTACGCATGTACCGCGACCCGCTGGCCACCGCTCGCGAGTGGCGCGAACTCGCCGCGGCCAACCGGTGGTCCATCCGCGACCTGGTCATCGAGACCGGCAACCGGCAGGCCTTCATCGGCTCACCGGCCACCGTCGCGAAGACCATCAACGACTTCGTCCAGGCCGACGCCAGTGACGGCTTCATCCTCGTGCCGCACCTCACTCCGGGCGGCCTCGACCCCTTCGCCGACAAGGTGGTCCCGCTCCTCCAGGAACAGGGGGTCTTCCGCACCGAGTACGAGGGCCCGACCCTGCGCGACCACCTCGGCCTGGCCCACCCCGACGAGGTGCGCGACGAGCGGGCGGCATCGTGAAGTTCCTCGCCATCACCCTGATCGTGCACGCCCCGCACCCGGTGACGGGCGTACGCAAGTCCACCCAGGACCGCTTCCGCGAGGTGCTCGACAACGCGCTGCTCGCCGAGGAGCTGGGCTTCGACGGCTTCGGCGTGGGGGAGCGCCACGAGAGGCCCTTCATCTCCTCTTCGCCGCCCGTCGTCCTCAGCCACATCGCCGCCCTCACCTCAAGGATCCGGCTGTTCACCGCAGTCACCACGCTCAGCCTCCTCGACCCGGTACGGGCCTACGAGGACTACGCGACCCTGGACCACCTCTCCGGCGGACGCCTGGAGCTGATCATCGGCAAGGGCAACGGGACCGCCCAGCGCGAGCTGTTCCAGGTCACCCCTGAGGACCAGTGGGACCGCAACGCCGAGAGCTACGAGGTGTTCCGCACGCTCTGGCGCCAGGACAAGGTGACCGCCGACACCCGCTTCCGCCCCGCACTCAAGGACGCGGAGGTGTGGCCCCGGCCTCTGCAACAGCCGATCCGGGTCTGGCACGGCAGCGCGACCAGCAAGGAGTCGGTCGACCTCGCCGCCCGCTACGGCGACCCGCTCTTCTCCGCCAACGTCACCAACCCCATCGAGCCCTACGCCGAGTTGATCCACTACTACCGGGAGCGCTGGGAGCACTACGGCCACGATCCGGCCGGCATCGCGGTGGGCGCGGGGACGGCGGGCCTCTACGCGGCCCGTACCTCCCAGGAGGCGATCGCCGCCTACCGGCCCGTGTTCGAAGGAAACCTCGCCTTCCAGAAACGGCTGGGTCTCGACCCGGTGTTCACGACCCTGGAGGACTTCGTGGAGCACAGCTCCGCGCTGATCGGCAGTCCCCAGCAGATCACCGAGAAGGTGCACCGCTACCACGAGCAATTCGGGCACACCGTACTGCATCTGCAAGCCGACGCAGGGGGACTGACGGACCGCCAACACCGCGACTCCCTCGCACTCTTCCAGTCGGACATCGCGCCGGTGCTGCGCCGCGAGATCCCCGACCCGCCGTTCCCCTGGGGCCCGGTCCTCGCGCAGCCCGCACCCGCACCCGTGCCCGCCGACCACTGAGGAGCCCTCCGCACATGTCCGACATCCCCCTTGGCGTCCTGGACCTGATCCCGATCTCGACCGGCTCCAGCGCCACCGAAGCGCTGCACAACTCCATCGACCTGGCCCGGCAGGCCGAACGCCTCGGCTACGCCCGGTACTGGGTCGCCGAGCACCACCTCAACCCGGGCGTGGCCGGCACCTCGCCCGCGGTCGTCCTGGCGCTGACCGCCTCCGCGACCTCGACCATCCGGCTCGGGTCCGGCGCCGCCCAACTGGGCCATCGCACCGCCCTGTCCACGGTCGAGGAGTTCGGCCTGATCGACGCCCTGCACCCCGGGCGCCTCGACCTGGGCCTCGGCCGCTCCGGCGGACGCCCGCGCGGCGGGGCCGCCAGCCCGCCGCCGACCGCTACCGAGGTGGTCGACGGATACGCCCCCAACGGCCTGCGCATCCCGCCCCGGTTCTCGTTCGAGCACCTGCTCGGCTCGCCGCGGGTCGCGCTCCAGCGCAAGCTGCTCCACCTGCCGAACGCCGAGTCGCAGGACTACAGCGAGCAGATCGACGACGTCCTGGCGCTGCTGGCGGGCACGTACCGCTCCGCCGAAGGCATCGAGGCCCATGTCGTGCCCGGAGAGGGCGCCGACGTCGAGATCTGGATCCTGGGCAGCAGCGGAGGCGAGAGCGCCGCGGTCGCGGGCCGCAACGGCCTGCGGTTCGCGGCGAACTACCACGTCAGTCCGGCCACGGTGCTCGAAGCGGCGGAGGGCTATCGCGCCGCGTTCGAGCCGTCCGACGTCCTGGACAAGCCGTACGTCAGTGTGTCCGCGGACGTCGTGGTCGCCGAGGACGACGAGACCGCCCGTGAACTCGCCACGGGATACGGCCTATGGGTGCGCAGCATCCGTACGGCCGAGGGCGCCATCCGGTTCCCCACGCCGGACGAGGCCCGCGCGCACGCCTGGTCCGACGCGGACCGGGCACTGGTGCAGGACCGTCTCGACACCCAGTTCGTCGGCTCCCCGAGCCGGGTCGCCGACCAGTTGGCCCGGCTCCAGGCGGCCACCGGCGCGGACGAGCTGCTGATCACCACGATCACTCACGACCACGCGGACCGGGTGCGTTCCTACGAGTTGCTGGCCGAGGAGTGGCGCAAGCGGTGAGGCGAGGCAGGTGAGGCGAGGAAGGTGAGGCGGGGAGGGAAGGCGCGGCTGGTGGGGCAAGGGGAGCGGAGGTGCGGGAGGATCCGACGCGGCGTTGACAGTCGCCGGGATCGGCGCGACGGTGAGGGGTCTGCTGTGACCCGAGACCGGAGGTCGCCCCGTGGCCGGTTCGTCAGCGCCTCGTTCGGACACCGACCTCGTCGCACGCGTACGCGATCTCCAGCCACTCATCCGCGCGCACGCCCTGCGCGCGGAGCAGCGACGCCGGGTGACGGACGAGGTCGTCGAGGCGCTCACCGATGCGGGGATATTCCGCATGAACGTTCCCCGTCACTACGGCGGTTACCAGTCCTCGCTCCGCACCCAGGTCGACGCGCTGAGCGAGGTCTCGGCCGCGTGCGGTTCGGCCGGGTTCATGGCGTTGATCCAGGCCGGGTGCGCCTTCATCGCGGCCCTGTTCGCCGACGAGGCACAGGAAGAGATCTTCACCGTCCCCGACGTACGGGTCGGTGGCACACTCATCCCGAGCTCCAAGGCCGTTGCCGTGGACGGCGGTTACGTGGTCAGCGGCAACTCCCCGTTCGCGACCGGCTGCCAGGACGCCGACTGGCATCTGCTGACCGCGCTGGCCGACACCGGACAGGGCCCGCCGGAGATGCTGTGGCTGGCGATCCCCATGACCGAACTGAAGGTGCTGGACGACTGGAACGTCTCCGGTCTGGCCGGGAGCGGCAGCAACACCGTCGTCGCCCAGGACGTCCACGTACCCGACCACCGCGTACTGCCGGTGGGGCCGTTGCTGGCGGGCGAGTTCGCGTCCCGGCGCAACAGTGCCGCCCCCTACTACCGGATGCCGGTGCTGCTGCTGTTCTGCGCCTGGACGGCCGCGAACGCCCTCGGCCTGGCGCGGGCGGCTCTGACGGAGTTCGGCGAGCGCATCCATCGGCGGGGCATCACGTACACCTTCTACGAGCGCCAGCACGAAGCCCCGGTGACGCATCTCCAGTTCGCCGAGGCCGAGATGAAGGTAGCCGCCGCGGAACTGCTCACCGCGGACTTCGTGGGACTGATCGACTCCAGGGTGGCCGACCCGGCGCCGTACACGACGCGGGAGCGGGCCCGGATCAGGGCGCAGTGCGGGTATCTGGTGCGGTTGTGCAAGGAGGCCGCCGACCTGATCGGGTCCGCTTCGGGCGCCTCGTCCCTCAACCGGGAGGTGCCGGTCCAGCGGATCGTGCGGGACCTGAACGCCCTGAGCCTGCACTCGTTCGTCAACCCGGTCGCCAACCTGGAGCTGTATGGCAGGGTGCTGTCGGGGCTCGACGCCGGGACGCCGTTCCTCTGAAGCGCGTCACCCTCGACCGCCCCACGCGGAACGCTAGGAGTTGACGTCCAGCGGTCGCAGGAAGCGGCGTTCGTACCGCTTGATGCAACGGGTGCTGCGAGCCAGCTCGATGGCGTCCTGGCATTCCGGGTCGGTCGCGCTGTCCTTGCGATACTGCTCGTACGCGGCGAAACTCGGAAAGGAGAACAGGGCGTAGGCGATGTCGCTGTCGCCCTCGCTCGGCAGGAAGTAGCCGTGGTGTGTTCCGCCGAACCGGTTGACGAGCCCGACCCAGCGGCGGCCGTACTCCTCGAAGTCGTCGAGCTTTTCGGCGTCGATCTCGTACTTCAGGTGAATGGTGATCACACCCACATGATGGTGCATGCCGGTTCGGGCTCGAAGGCTGCCCCCGCCGTCCGAGCGGTTCGGTTGCCAAGAGCGGCCGTGTTGGGCACTATCCACGTCATGACTACACGAAAGGGCCGTCGGCCCTCAGGTCGTTGACCGGCTCGTGGTGGGTGCGCGGCGGTGGTAGCGCCGACGAGAGTCCCACCCTCTTCGACCACGCACGGACACTTCGTGGTCGTTACGGTCCCGGTCCCTGGCCCGGGTTCGGTGATCCGCTCCCCGACTCACCCTCGGACAGCACTCGCCTCGTCATCGTCGGCGGCGGTGAGGACGCGCTGCTACGACGTACCCCGGACGGGGACGGTGTGGATCCTCCCACCGGTGTCGAACTCGCCGACCGCCTCCAACACCTGCTGTCGGCACCGGCGCCCGGCGTGAGCGGCGACGAACTGCGAGGCCTTCACGACCTCCTCGCCACCTCATCGCCGATCGAGGTCGCCGACGAGCTCAGTGCCGAGGTCCGTCGCCGCGGTCTGCCGCGCGACGGCCTGCGCAGACTGGGGCGGCAGTTGGCGGAGCACGGTACCCACCGGGCCCCGGTCAAGATCGGCCTGGTGCTCCTGGGCCTGGGCGGGGACGTCCGCGACCGGGAACTGCTGCTTCTGCTCGGCACCTTGGACGAGCTCACCCTGTACGCAGCCGTCGCACTGCACCGCTCCCAGCCCGACGGAGACCGGGCCGTCCACGCCCTGGCTCAGCGGGTCTCGGGCTGGGGCCGCATCCAGTCGGTCCGGACGCTGCGCGACATCACCGATCCCGGTATCAAGGCATGGCTGCTGCGCGAGGGCTTCCGCAACGCCATCATGGACGAGTACCTCGCCCACCTGGCCGCGACCACGGGCGACCTGCACGGCGCACTGAGCCGTCTCCACGTCGACACTGCGCTCCTGAACGGCTGCGGCGGCATTCTGGCCGCCATGGCCGTCGGCCAGGGAGGGCCCGCTCCCGGCCTGGCCGACTACGCGCACGCCGTCACCGTGCTGCACCGCTATGCCGACTTGGCCCAGGCCGGGACGCCCGCCATCGGCATGCTTCTCGATCTGATCAGCATCACCATGTTCATCCGTCACCCGCCCCAAGAACTGCCCTGGACATCCGCCGAAATCGAGGGCCTGACAGCACGCTACGAGGGACTGCTCCACGAACCCCGTTGGCAGGCGCTGGTCCTGGACCACCTCGACGGCCCCGGACGACCCGACTTCCACCTCGCTCTGCGGCCTGCCGAGATCCTGCACCTGAACCCGACAGCCCGACTCCTGGCACATCTGGAAACCGGACCGTCCCTGCTCGACCCGTCCTGGGGTCACGCGCTGCGCCACAGCCACCGCCGGCACGTCGCGCGCATCCTCGACCTGGCCGAACGACGCCTCGCCACCCCCCCCGTCCCGAACGCGACCACGCCCTGCTGCTGTTCGCGCACTTCCTGCGACGCCATCCTGAACACGGCTGGCCCCTGCTGCGGTCCGCCCTCACCACCAGCACGCCCGAAGCACGCCGCACCGCGCTGAGCACCCTCGCCGAATGGCCCGCAGACTCCCTCCCGCAGGAGGCCGCCGACCACCTGCGCGCTGCCCAGGGATGACTGGTCGCGTTCCGGTGTACGCCACCGCGCGGACGGCGGCGGGACCGGTGACGGGCCCGAGCGGGTGGTCAAGAGGGGCCGGTTGCCACCCTTTCCGCCGCGGCCAGGTAGGCCAGCACGGTGGGCCGCTCGTCGTCCGTGCGCGCGGCCACCGCCAGACGAGAGGGGGAAACGCCGCGGACCGGTACGGCGATCACCTCGTCCCGGACGACCAGCGAAGCGTTGCCGGCCGCCAGCAGCGCCACCCCCTGGCCGTTGGCGATCGCCTCGTGGGTCTCCTCGGCGCTGGCCACCACCCCGCCGATCCGGGGCGTGCGATCACCACGGGAGTCCAGGGCCAGCCAGTAGTCCCGCAGCGGACCGGCCTCCGGGGGAAGAGCCAGGAACGGCTCGTCGAGGAGATCGGCGAAGTCCACCGCACCCTCGTGGTCGGCCGCGGCCCGTGCCGCCAGGGGGTGTCCGTACGGCAGCGCCACAACGCGTGGTTCCTCGGCCACGATCGCGTACCGATAGCGTTCGTCGTCCGGTAGCGGCAGCCAGACGAACGCCACATCGCTGGAGCCGTCCGCCAGTCCGGCACTGGGGTCGGCCCAGTTGACCTGCCGCAGCACGGGCCGTGCGTCCGGGTACAGGGAGACCAGCCGGGCGCGGAGGGCGGGCAGCAGCCCGCGGCCGGGGCTGGTGGACATGCCGATGACCAGGGTGTGCCGTTCGGCGGCCTTCGCGTCCTCCACCGCCGCCTGGGCGGCCTGCCAGGAGGCCAGTAACTCGCGGGCGTGCGGCAGCAGGGCTTCCCCCGTTGCCGTCAGCCGCACCGACCTGCGGTCCCGGTGGAACAGAGACGTGCCGAGCTGCTTCTCCAACATCCGGATCTGCTTGCTGAGCGCGGGCTGGGAGACGAACAGCCGCTCGGCGGCCCGCGTGAAGTTCAACTCCTCGGCGACCGTGGCGAAGTAGCGCAGATCGCGCCCGTGGACGTCCATAACGCATGGCTATCACAACAGATCTTGGACATGGTCCCGTATCCCGGCGAAGGATGGGGGCTGTCGGCGGGAAGGTCCCGGACGGCAGATGACGGGGGAGACGAGAGATGACCGAGAACGGCAAGGTCTGGCTGGTCACCGGCGCGAGCAGCGGCTTCGGGCGGGCCATCGCCGAAGCCGCGGTCGCAGCCGGGGACACGCTGATCGGTACGGCCCGACGGCCCGAGGGCCTGGCGGACCTGGTCGCCGCGTACCCCGACCGGGTGGAGGCGATCGGCCTCGACGTCACGGACGGCGCGCGGATCGACGCGGTGGCCGCCGACATCCTGGCTCGCTACGGCCGGGTCGACGTGCTGGTGAACAACGCAGGGCGTACGCAGGTCGGGGCATTCGAGGAGACCACGGACCAGGAGCTGCGCGACCTGTTCGAGGTGCACGTGTTCGGCCCGGCCCGGCTGACCCGGGCGCTGCTGCCGCAGATGCGGGAGCGAGGCAGCGGATCGATCGTGAACATCAGCAGTTTCGGCGGGCAGTTGTCCTTCGCCGGATTCTCCGCGTACAGCGCGACCAAGGCGGCACTGGAGCAGCTGTCCGAGGGCCTGGCCGACGAGGTGACGCCGTTCGGCGTCAAGGTGCTGATCGTGGAGCCCGGTGCCTTCCGCACCAACCTGTTCGGCAAGGGCGCGGCGTACTTCTCCGAGGAGCACCCGGCGTACGCCGAGAAGGTCGGCGCGACCCGGAAGCTGGTGCAGGAGGGCGACGGCGCGCAGCCCGGGGACCCGGCGAAGGCCGCCGCGGCGATCCGGCTGGCCCTGGACGCCGAGAACACCCCGCTGCGGCTCGCCCTGGGCGGCGACGCGGTGGACTTCCTCGTGGGGCACCTGGATTCGGTACGGGCCGAACTCGCCGCGTGGGAGGAGGTTTCCCGGGGCACGGGGTTCGATCCGCAGTGACCCGGTTCAGCCCCCGAGGCGCTGCGCGAGGTCGAGCAGATCCGCCAGGCGCAGGACCCGTCCGTCGAAGCCCGGCAGGGGGACGTGGAGCGGGCGGGTCCAGCGGGCGGGGATCGCGTCCAGCCCGTAGTACGCCCCCGCGAGGCCTCCTGTCACCGCGGCGACGGTGTCCATCACGGTCGGGTACCCGACGATCGTTCCCGAGGACCCCAGCGGCTGTGACCGCAACGACCCGACGGAGCTGGCCGTCCACCTCAAGGGCGTGGGACTGCTCTCGGTCACCCGGGGGGACGTCGCCTGGCTGCACGAAGTGACCACCCACCTCGACGCCGTCATCCGGGCCGTCACCGAACGGAGCGGCGACGAGTACGTCGACACCGCCACCTCCAGCAAAGGCCACGACGTGTGCCGGCCGCAGGAGACGAAGTGGGTGGAGGGCATCTGCGGACAGGCCGCCTCGTACTGGCCCGACCACCTGGCCTTCGGCCCGCTCTCGCTGGACTGCTCCGACGGCAAGAAGGCCACGTTCGTACACCCCAACGCCGCCGGCCACGCCGCCATCGCCGCACAGGTCGAAGCTGCCGTCCGCAAGGCACTGGGCTGACTGTCGAAGGCCACTGCGATCAACCGGCCGGATCACGATGCTCGAACGCCGGATGCTCGACTCCGCAGACACTCAACTCCTGCTCCGCGTCGTCGAGTTCTGCTCGCTCGTGGCCGTGTCAGTGCCTGGTGCGAAGATCCGGACGACCTGACGCGAGGAGATCGGCATGGGTACTTGGGATATCGGTCCCTTCGACAACGACACAGCCGCGGACTTCGCCGCCGCTCTGGACGACGCCGAGCCCGAGTCACGCGAGATCCTGATCCGAGGCGTGCTCGTCCGGACGATCGACGCCACTGGCTGGCTCACGGGAGCGGAGGAGGCGGTGGCCGCCGCCGCGCTCATCGCGGCGCAGTGCCCCGGAGGCGAACCCGTCGATCCGGCCTACGGCCCGGCAACGCCCATGCCCGTGTTTCCTGCCGACCTTCGGTCCCTCGCTGACGAAGCCCTCGCACGTATCGTCGACGACGAGGACGGACCGGCCTCGAACTGGGTCGACCCGGAGGACTGGAGACGGTGGCGGGCCATACTCGGGCGCCTTCGCGCAGTCCTTGCCCCGCCACCACCGTCCATCGCACTTTTCGACGTTCAGCCGCCCGGGCCGTCTCTCGACCGCCGCCCGGGCGCGCCCTACGGACGGACGTAAGGTCGGGTCATAACCTCCAGGTTGTGGCCGTCCGGGTCGGCGAAGTAAGCGCCGCGGCCGCCGAACAGGCGGTTGATCTTGCCGGGTTCGGTGTGGCCCGGGTCGGCGTAGTAGGTCACCCCGACCACCTCCAGTCGGGCGATCACGGCGTCGAACCGCTCGTCCGGTACGAGAAAGGCGTAGTGCTGGGACTGGATCGGCTCGTCCCGCTTCTCGTAGTAGTCGAGCGTCACGCCGTTGCCGAGGTCGACGGGCAGGAACGGACCGAACGGGGCGCCGACCTCCAGGCCCAGAATCGCGGCGAGGAACTCGGCGGACAGGTGCCGGTCGCTTGCGTAGACGGCGGTGTGGTTCAGCTGGACGCCAGTGGTCGGCAGTTCGCATGCATGCGGGTACGGCTGGTCATAGGACATCGGTGGGGTGTCTCCGGTCGTGGGACTCGCGCGAAGGGGGCGCCGTACGCGGGCGCCGGGAGCAAAGACGCGGAGAGGGGTGGCGGGGCCCTTGCCCGCCTCGTGCTCACGCCGGGGCCGGGAACCTCACTCGTGCATGGCCCATGGCCGACCCGGCAGTCACCCGGCCGACTCTAGTGACCAGGGGAGGCCAGGGGCAACACCGGCCCGAGGTCCCGGCCGAGCCTGCTCGGGTAGTTTGGTCCGCCATGGATGATCTTCACGCCCTGCCCGCCGCACCGCTCACCGTGGCGGCCGGTCAGGCCGCCTGTGCCGGGTTGGATGTCGCCGCCGACGTCGCCGCCGCCGCCGACCTGGTCCGCCGCGCCGCCGACCAGGGCGCCGACCTGCTGGTCCTGCCGGAGCTCTTCCTCACCGGCTACGAACTGCCGGGCATCGTGGCCGACCCCACGACCTACACGCTGAGCCCTGCGGACGCCCGGCTGGATCCCTTGGCCACCGCCTGCGCCGAGACCCGCACCGCCGTGGTGGCCGGGGCGCCCACCTGCGACCCCGACACCGGCGAACTGCGCATCTCCGCCATGGTCCTGGGCCGTGACGGCCGCTTCGCCGCTCAGTACGACAAGCAGCACGTCACCCCGAGCGAGCGTGCTGCCGGCTTCGGGGCGGGTACGCGTGGTTGCACCATCGCTGTGGACGGCTGGCGACTCGGACTCGGCATCTGCTGGGACTCCGGTTTCCCCGAGCACGCCCGGGCCGCCGCCCTCGACGGCTGTCACGCGTACCTGGTCGGCGCGATGTTCGGCCGGGGAAGCGGTGAGCGCCAGCGCGCAACGGTCTTCCCGGCACGGGCCCTGGACAACACCACCTATGTCCTGCTGGCCAATCACAGCGGGCCCAGCGGCCCGTACCACGGCTGCGGCGGCAGTGCGATATGGAACCCGGACGGCACACTGCTCGCCGACGCCGGCACCGCCGAACCCGGCCTGGCCACCGCCTCTCTCCGACCTGACGTCCTGGCACGGGCCCGGGCAGAGGAGCCGGTACTGGTCGACCCCTCGCTGACGGCCCCGGTATGCCCCCGCGTCGGCGCCGACGTATGAGACAGGCACGGTGACCCGACATCAGATGGGTGCCCGACGCCGTGGAACAGTCCTGGGCGATCAGTACGTCCGGGTGCGCTGATCCCGGCATAGGTCTGCGGGACTGGACGAGGCCCCCGCGCGGATCGCCCGGCGTGGGCCTCACCTGGTTGCGCCTGTGTGACGCCGAGCCATGCCGTGAGCGGCGTCGCCCGGGGCGTGAGGCGTCGGCTAGGTGGTGTACTCGACCACCTGCACCCCAGGAGCGAAGTACTCGACGGCGGTGGTGAGCCGGCTTAGGTCCAGCCGCCAGCCGTTCACGGCCCGGGACGCCACGAGCAGTTCGGCCGATACGGGGGTGAGCGCCTCGCCGATGGAGCGGGCGATGCGTCCCTGCCCGGACCCGGGCAGCGGCGGGGCCCCCTCGCGTCGGGCGACGCCGACCCACAGGAGCACACTGTGCGGCACCGGTTGCTGCCACAGCACCACAGCCGTGATGTCCTGCCACGGCACATGCGCCGTGGTGCCGCGGTAGCGGACGGGGGATCCGCCGAGGAGTATGCCTGTCGCGTCGACTCTGAACGCCGTCTTCCGGGTCAGTGCTCCCGCGGCCATGAGCAGTCCGCCACCACCGAACAGCAGCAGGCCCACGATCCGCAGGCCCAGCGGAATGTTGAGGGAGGGCACCAACAGCAGCACACTGAACAGGGCCGAGACCGTCAGGACCGAGGTCGTCTTGCGGTCGAATCCGTACAGCGCCTCGTATATGGGCGCTTCGCTGTCGTTCATGATGAGATCATGGCTCTGAACCTCGACCGGAACCACTACGTTGCGATCCACGGTCGTCTAAAGGTGTCTCCATGTCTCTGTGCCCACCGGCCGAGATGAATCGCGGATCGGCCCGTTAGGGTCGGGGTATGACGTCACCTCTTGTCGGCAGTGCCTTCGACTTGCTCAGTCTCGACGCCGTGTCCGATCAGGACGCGCTGCGCCAGGTCTACGAACTTCCCGGCGACGCGGCTGTGCGCAAGCAGATGACGGAACTCACCGAACAGACCCGCCGGTTGATCGGATGCTCGTCGCTGGTCCTGGTCGCCAGCACGGACGCCGAGGGCAACTGTGACGTCTCCCCGCGCGGCGGACCGGCCGGATTCGTCGCCGTCCTCGACGCATGGACGCTGGCGATCCCGGACGCGACCGGCAACAAGCGTCTGGACACCCTCCAGAACGTCGTCGCCACCGGGCGGGCCGGACTGCTGTTCGTCATCCCCGGACGCACCACGACGCTCAGGGTGAACGGCCGGGCCTGCGTCTCCACTCGCCCGGAACTGCTGTCGCAGCTGACCGCGGT
Organism: Streptomyces adustus; assembly: GCF_009377175.1. Lineage (GTDB taxonomy): Bacteria > Actinomycetota > Actinomycetes > Streptomycetales > Streptomycetaceae > Streptomyces > Streptomyces adustus. Next base: position 13,744 of record NZ_VJZD01000051.1, on the reverse strand, counting down.
GGGCAAGCCGCCGGCCAGTGCGCTGGTGGTGGGGATCGAGGAGGTCTACCCGCACTGCCCCAAGTCGCTGCTGCGCAGCGGCGCCTGGAAGCCGGAGCAGTGGCTGCCGGCGGACGCCCAGCCGACCTCGGCCGAGGTGACGCTGGCTCAGCTGCGGATGCCGGAGCTGACGATCGCCGACATCGAGCAGGCGGAGGCGGATTCGCTGAAATACCGGTACGAGTAACGGGCCGAGCGGCGATTGCCGAACCCTCGGACCAGCTCCCCCGCTCCGTATGCCGCCCCGCCGGACAATCGGCGGGGCGGCATACGTGTACCGGCAGGCGCGCTCGCCGGGTGTCAGCGGGCGGCGGCCTCGATGCGGGCACGGACGATGTCGGCTCCGGCCGGGGTGGCCTCGGCGTTCATGAAGTCGGCTGCGTCGCCCGCGTACGGCAGCCCGTACACGGGGGTACCGGGCTGCGAGCGCCAGCTGTCGGCGAGGCTGCCGAAGGCCAGCGTGTCGAAGCCGAGCAGGTCGAGCAGTTCCGCCGCGTGCGCCACCGCAGCCGGGTCGTCGCCCGCGAGGGGCAGCGCGGTGCGGTCCGGCGCCCCCTTCGGGCGGGCCAGCGCGCCCAGGTGGCGGAAGAAGATGTTGTTGAATCCCTTCACCACATGCGCGTCCGGCAGATGGCCCTGGAGGAGTTGACTCTCCGTGATGGCGCCGTCCTTCAGTGCGGTGATCTCGCCGTCCCGCTCCGGGTAGTAGTTGCCGGTGTCGATGACGGTCTTCCCGGACAGCGGAGCCGCCGGGACCTGGTCGAATGCCTTGAGCGGCACGGTCACCACCACCCAGTCGCCCGCCGCGCCGGCTTCCGCCGGGGTCGCCGCGCGGGCCCGCGGGCCGAGCTCGGCGACCAGGTCGCCGAGTGTCTCGGGGCCGCGTGAATTGCTGAGCACGACGTCCAGGCCGGCGTCGACCGCCAGCCGGGCCAGTGTGCCGCCGATGTGTCCACTGCCGATGAGTCCGAGAGTAGCCATGGTTGTCACAACCTCGCGGCACGGCCGTGGATTCCGCTTCCGACCGGTTCTTTTGGATCAGGGGGTCGCAGACCCGGGCCGCGGTGACGCATCCGGCTCGCTCCTCCCGGCCGAGACGTCAGCCGAGCTGGGGTGCGACCTCGGCCGCGACCCATTCCATGGCCCTCTCGACATGTTCGGCCGCGACAGGCAGCCACAGGGTGCAAGCGGTGAGTCCTGCCTCGGCGAGCCGGCCGAGATCGTCGGCGACGCTCGCCGCGGTGGGCGCGGTGCCGCCGAGCGGCCGTCCCGGTGCCGCAATGGCCGCGGGCAGGCTCGGCGGAGTGAGGAACGCGGCCGAGGCGAGGGTCAGCCGGCCGGTGTCCTGTGCGTCGGCGAGGTCACCCAGTCGGCGCCGGACGTCGACGACCTCCGCGGCGTCGGCGCCGGTGCCGTACCAGCCGTGGCCGAACCGCAGTACTCGGCGCAGGGCGGCGTCGCTGTGGCCCCCGATCCATACGGGCGGCCCGCCAACGGTGACCGGAGGTACTCCCAGGTGCGCGGCCCGTAACGTCGTGAACGGTCCGTCGAAGTCGGCGGGGCGCCGGGTCCACAGGGCCTTGGCGGCGGCGAGGTGGTCGTCGGTGCGGGCACCGCGTTCCCGGGCGGGTACGCCGACGGCGTCGAATTCGGCGGGGTTCCAGCCGGTGCCGACACCCAGGATCAGGCGGCCGCTGGAGACGACGTCCAGGGTGGCCGCCTGGTTGGCGAGCACCAGCGCCGGGTAGTACGGCGCGACGAGCACGGACGTCAGCAGGCGCAGGCGGGTGGTCGCTCCCGCGACGGCCGACAGCAGCACCAGCGGGTCCGTGTCGAGGCCGAAGCCACTGTCCAGGAGGCGGTTGCCGACCGCGACGTGGTCGAAGCCCAGGTCTTCGGCGTGGCGTGCGGCGCGGAGCACCCGGGCTCCGTCGTCGAGCGGCCAGCGCGGCTGAAGGGAGATGCCGAGGCGCAGCGGGGGCATGAGATCGCCTTTCGACGGCAGTCCGACGGCGACGCGACGAACGGCGATCGCCCTGTCGCCATCCTCAACTCCCTTACCACCGCTCCTTCATCCCGGCTGAGAGGCGAAAGCACGCCCGAGGTGATGCAGGTCACGTCGTGAAGAGGGAACTCGTACGACGGCATCGGCGAACCACAGGTGTCCACGCGAACGACTTCAGGGGAAGCACATGAACCGAAGAGGCAACGAATGACGCTCTCGCCGGGCGTCGGTGCCTGGCCCGACGCCGGGGACGACCGTGCGTGCGACTCCGACGCCTCGGTCGTGGAGAGGTCCTGGGAGACACCGGACGTGTTCGCCGTGCTGTTCGACCGGTACGCCGACGACATCCACCGCTACGTGGCCAGACGGCTGGGCGTCGACGCGGCCGACGATCTGATGGCCGAGACATTCGTGATCGCGTTCCAGCGGCGCCGTCGTTACGACCTGACTCAGACTCAGGCACGCCCGTGGCTGTACGGCATCGCGACCAATCTCGTAGGACGTCATCGGCGGGTCGAGGCCCGTCGCCTGCGCGCGCTGTCACGTGCCGCGTCCTTCGCGGCCGACGGAGGTAACGCGGAGGGCGAGCCCATGGAGGACCGGGTCGCCGAGAGGGACAGCGCCGAACGTGCCGCGCGCGTCCTGGCGGGTGCGCTCGCCGGACTGCCGGCCCGCCATCGTGACGTCCTCCTCCTCGCCGCCTGGGGTGGCCTCGACTACGCGGAGACGGCGCGGTCCCTGGGCATTCCCGTCGGCACCGTGCGCTCACGCCTGCACCGGGCACGGGCCCAACTACGCAGATCCATAGGTACTCAGGACGCCCTTCCCGCGGCTGCGCCCCACAAGGAGCACGATCATGGATGAACTCACCGGGCTGCCTGAATGGGAAGCCGACAGCGTCCCGCTGGCTCCCCGGGCGCGCGCCGCCGCCCGGGCCCGGCTTCTCGAAGCGATCGACCACGAGACGCGACACAGCGCACGAAGCGGGCTGTCCCGACGCCTTGTGCTGCGGGGAGCCTTCATCGGTGTCGCCGCCGCCGCGGCAGGCGTCACGGTCGCGCTCACACGCGACGGCGACGACGCGAGCACGCCGAACCTCACCACGCTCAGCGCGGCCCAGCTCCTGCGCAAGGCCGCCGACACCACGCGGGCCGACCGTGGCCGGCTGCCCATCCCGCGCGACGACCAGTACTTCTACACCAGGACGTACATCGAACGGACGTATCGCAAGGGAGGCAGAAGACGTACCTGGACGGACGAGAGCTGGATGTCCGTCGACGGATCCAAGCCCTCCAGCCGACAGGAGTACGGGAAGGTCCACCATGATCCGCCGCTCGGCCCCCATGAGGTGGCGTCGCCGCCCACCGTCTACTCCGAGCTCAAGAAGTGGCCCACCGACCCCGACGAACTCCTCGCCCTGTTCCGTCGCGACATGCCCGACTCGCCGCTGCGGGACATGACGACGTTCAGCGACGTGTGTCTTCTCATGGAGGGACCGCGCGTGATGCCGCCGGGTCTTCAGTCCGCCGCCTTCGAGGCGCTCGCCGAGATCCGGGGGGTGCGCATCGACAAGGACGAGGTCGACGTCCTCGGCCGACACGGAATCGCCGTGTCCCAGCCGGGCTCCCAATTCGCCTTCCTCTTCGACCGCGACACCTACGCCTACCTCGGCACGCGCGTCCGAGGCGGCTTCACCACAAAGGTCGTGGACGGGGAGTGGCGAAAGACCAACGTGTACGACGAGACGAGGAGCCTCCAGCAGATCGCCGTGGTCGACCGCATCGGCCAGCGTCCCTAGGCCCTGTCGTCAAATTCCCGTCTGTCCCGCGACGCCTGGCACGCACTCTCGCCGCACCGGGCGAAAGCCCGAGTACGTCCAGTACGAGGACTTCCGCCCGGCACGCCGAGAGCACGCACCAGACGCCGCGGGCCGCCCTCCGGGCGACGACGGGAATTTGACGACAGGGCCTAGAGCGCCCTGGGGCCGGGGCGCGGGACCGGTTCGCGCTCCGGCCCTGGGGGAACATTCGTCCAATCCGTCGGCGGGCACCGGCGGAGACAGTGGGCCCACGGCCGATCCCGACGGCGGACCTGAATGAGGGGGAGCGTCATGCGGATTCTCGTTTCCGGCGCCAGCGTCGCCGGCCCGGTGCTGGCGTACTGGCTCACCCGGCACGGCTACTCGGTCACCGTCGTCGAGCGGGCGCCGACCCTGCGCAGGACCGGCGGCCACGCCGTCGACCTGTTCCGGCCCGCGGTGGACATCTCGGAGAGGATGGGCGTGCTCCCGCGTGTCGAGGAGCGGGCCACCGGCACGACCCGGATGACCGTCCACCCGGAGGGTTCACGGCGCCCCGTCCGGGCGGACCTCTCCAAGATCTTCGGCGCCACCTCCGACCGGCATGTCGAGATCATGCGCGACTACCTGAGCGAGATCTACTACGACGCCACCCGCGACGACGTCGAGTACGTCTTCGGCGACTCGATCACCGCGATCTCGCCCGACGGCGAAGTACGGTTCGAGAACGCCCCACCGCGCCGCTTCGACCTCGTCGTCGGCGCGGACGGGCTGCACTCCAACGTGCGCCGCCTCGTCTTCGGTGAGGAGTCCCGCGCCAACACCTCTTTCATCGGAGCCTACTTCGGGGTGCTGACCCTGCCGAACGTCCTCGACCTCGACGGCGAACTCGTCATCCACGTCGGTGTCGGCCGCACGGCAGGCATGTACGGCGCGCGGCACCTCGGCGAAGCGCGGGCGCTGTTCCTGTTCCGCAGCGAACGCGAACTCGACTACCACCACCGCGACTTGTCCCGGCAGAAGGAGCTGCTGCGCGGTGCGTTCACCGGCCTGCACGCCGACGTGGACGGCTGGCTGGCCGAGCTCGACCGCACCCCGGCGTTCTACTTCGACTCGGTCACCCAGCTCCGCATGGACACCTGGTCGAGAGGGAGGGTGACGCTCGTCGGCGACGCGGGCTATTGCCCCGGCCCGGCCGTCGGCGGCAGCACCAGCCTGGCCGTGGTCGGCGCGTACGTCCTCGCCGGAGAGCTGGCCCGGGCGGCCGGCGACCACGAGCGCGCCTTCCCCGCCTACGAGCGGGTGATGGCGCAGCACGTGCACGGCAGCCGCGCGGTCGCGCTGAGCGCGGCGAAGACCCTGATCCCCACGTCCCGCCTCGGCGTGTGGGGACTGGCCCAGGGCGCCCGGCTGATCTCCGCCCTGCCCGCGGGCCCCAGCCGTGCCCTCGTTCGGCTCACCACCCGGAGCGCGCGCTTCTACAACTCCGTGACCGTCGACGACTACGTGTCGTCGCCCGCCGCAACGGGTGACCAGGGCTGCCGCGCAGGCGACCCCGGCGGCGGCCTCGGGGCGGCGTAGCGGAGTGCTCGCTGGGCAGTCCTCGTACCTTGTGCCCCGAGATGCGCCGTTTCAGGGCGGATCGTTTACTGGTCGCACCGACCTTGGGCATCCCCCCTGTGCACTGGAGGAAAAACGTGGCGACTCTCACCGTCTGGAAGTTCGACTCCTTCGATCGCGCCGACAAGGCGGAGGACGCCCTGCTCCGCCTGCAGAAGCAGGAACTGATCAAGGTGGTCGACGCCGCCGTCGTCAGCTGGCCCGAGGGAGCGAAGAAGCCCAAGACGCGGCAGCTGCGCAACCTCACCGGCGTCGGCGCCCTGTCCGGGACGTTCTGGGGCATGCTCTTCGGCCTGATCTTCTTCGTGCCGCTGCTGGGCGCCGCGATCGGGGCCGCGGCGGGCGCGCTGGGCGGCAGCCTCGCCGACGTCGGCATCGACGACGACCTCATCGACACCGTGAAGGCCGAGGTGACACCCGGCACCTCCGCGCTCTTCCTGCTCACCCAGGACGCCGTGGTGGACCGGGTGAAGGCGGAACTGCCGGGCGGTCACGCCCAGCTCATCCGCTCCAACCTCAGCGGTGAGCAGGAGGCGAAGCTCCGCGAGGTCTTCGAGGGCTGACCTCGAGTGTGCCGTGCGCCCGCGAAGGAGACGGGCTCGTCCCGGGTTCCCCGACACGCACACCCCCTACGTGCGGACAGGCGTCGTCAGCCGAGAGCCCCGGGTGCGGCGCCCCTGCCGCCGCCCGCTGCGAAGGCCCTCGCGTGTGTGCACAGCCCTCACCCTCCCGCCGGGCCCTCCTGCGCACCACCATGGCCGCCGGCCTGAGCGCAGCCGTCCCCGGTCCGACCGTGGCAGGCTGCGCCGGCCCCCGGCAGACGGAAGCCGCCGCGGCCTCTCCGAGCCCCACCGCAACCGGCCCGGGAACAGGGACAGGAACCCTCGAAGCCGCCCAGTTCGGCCTGGGCTCCGCCCCGCCCAGGTCGACCAGCACCCCTTCCTGACCGGGCCTGCGACTCCGCGGGTCGGCCGGTCCGCTCACGCCACGACCACGGTACGGACGTTGGTGAACGCGCGGATGCCTTCGGCCGACAACTCCCGCCCGTAGCCGCTGCGTCCGGTGCCGCCGATGGGCAGACGCGGGTCGGAGGCCACGACGGCGTTGACGAAGAGGGCGCCCGACCGGATCTGCCGCCCCACCGCGAGCGCGTGCCCGGTGGCGCCCCATACGGCACAACCGAGCCCGAACGCGGTGTCGTTGGCCAGCTCGACGGCGTGCTCGTCGTCGCGGGCACGGACGATCGCGGCGGCCGGCCCGAACGTCTCCTCGACGAAGGCGGTCATGCCCGGGGTGACATGGTCGAGGACGGTCGGCGCGACGAAGTTGCCGGGACCCTCCAGCGCCTCCCCGCCGGTGACCAGGGTGGCGCCCTGCGCCACGGTCTCTCGAATCTGGCGCAGCAGGCCCTCGCGCAGGTCCGCGCGGGCCATCGGGCCGAGCGTGGTCGACGGCAGGGCCGGGTTGCCGACCTCCAGCATGCCGACCCGCTCGACGAAGGCGGCGACGAACGTGTCGGCGACCGCCTCGTGCACGATGAACCGCTTGCCCGCGATGCAGCTCTCGCCGACGTTCCCGAACCGCGAGGTGACGGCGGCCTTCGCCGCGGCCTCGATGTCCGCGTCGGCGAGCACGACGAACGGGTCGGAGCCGCCGAGTTCGAGGACGGAGGGCTTGACCGCGGAGCCGGCGACCGAGGCGACCGCCGTGCCCGCCCGCTCGCTGCCGGTCAGCGTCACAGCGGCGATCCGCGGGTCGCGGATGACCAACTCGCTGACCTCGGGCACGTCCGGAGCCGCGACGACGAGGGAGCGCAGCAGCCCGGCCGGCGCGCCCGCGTCGGCGAACAGTTCCTCGATCGCGAGCGCGCACCCGGTGACGTCCGGGCCGTGCTTGAGCAGCACGGCGTTCCCGGCGGCGACGGCACCCGCGCCGAACCGGATCACCTGCCAGAACGGGTAGTTCCACGGCATCACCGCGAACACCACGCCGAGCGGCTCGTACGAGAGCCATGAACGCGACCGGCCGGCCTCGACCTCGTGGTCGGCGAGCCATCCGGGGGCCTTCTCGGCGACCACCGAGCAGTTCCAGGCGCACTTGTCGATCTCGGCGAGGGACTCGGAGAGCGGCTTGCCCATCTCCGCGGTGATCAACGCCGCGTAGGTGTAGCGGCGTTCGAGCAGCAGCTTGCCGATGTCGCCCAGCAGCGTGAGGCGTTGCGCGAGCGCGGTGCCACGCCACACCTCGGCGGCGGCGTGGGTGCGGGCCAGCGCCTCCTCCACGGCGGCCGCGTCGTGGGTCGGATAACGACCGAGCACCTCACCCGTGGCCGGGTTGCGGGTGACGACCTCGTTCTCGGTGGGAAACACCATCGTTGATCAGGTCTCCTGACGTACGCGGCGCCGCGCCGGCGGGACGGGGGGAGCCGCGTCCTCGGCGGGTACGACGATCTCGTTGCGGATGGTGCCGAGACGGTCGATCGACATCTCCACCACGTCCCCGATCCGCAGGGGCGGCGGGTCGAGCGTTCCGTTGCGGCCCCAGGACTCGGCCAGCGAGCCCGAGGCGCAGGTGCCGGAGGCCAGTACCTCGCCGGCCTTCACCCACGACGCCCGTGACGCGTGCGCCACCAGGTGCTCGAAGGACCAGCCCATGTGGCCGGACCGGTCGGATCCGACGGTCACGCCGTTGACCTGGACCGTCATCCCGAGGTCCAGGAAGCCGTCCGCGTCGCGGCAGCCGTCGAGTTCGTCGGGGGTGACGATCCAGGGGCCGATCGTCGTCGCGAAGTCCTTGCCCTTGGACGGGCCGAGCTTCAGCGTCATCTCCCGGCTCTGGACGTCGCGGGCCGACCAGTCGTTCATCACGCAGTAGCCGCCGATGGCCGATCCGGCCTGCTCGACGGTGGCGTTGCGGACGTCCCGGCAGATCACGGCCGCGATCTCCAGCTCGAAGTCGAGGCGGGCGGTGTCGGGCGGCATCGGGATGTCGTCGTAGGGGCCGGTCACGGCGTGCGGCGCCATGAAGAGGAAGACGGGGGCCTCGTACCAGGCCTCGGGCGGGCCGGGGTTGCCGTGGCCCCGCTCCATGCCGTCGACGTGCGCCTCGAAGGTGAGGAAGTCGCGCATCGCCACCGGGTAGACCGGCGGCAGCAGTACGAGGTCCCGCAGGCGGATGCCGTCCGCCTGCGCGGCCGTGTCGGCCGCCGCCTCGCGCCTCGCGGCGTCCGCGGCGAGCAGGGGCACCATCTCGGTGCCCGGCTCGAACGGATGGATCCACCGATCCGGTCCGTCGCCCATCACCAGCCCGACGTGGCGCACTCCGGGCGGCTCGGTGCGGCGGCGGAAGGCAGCCAGCTTCATCGGGTCTCAGCCGATCGTCTCGTAGAACGCCCGCTCACGGTTGGCGAGCACGGGGATCGCCTGGCCGTGCCCGTACTCGGCGAAGTGTTCCGACGCGCCGTGCGCCGCGTACGCCGCCTCGTCGTCGTAGATCTCGAACAGACGAAAGACTCCCGGCTCCTCGGGGCTCTCGTACGCCTGGTAGAAGCGGTTGCCCGGCTCCTGACGGGAGGGCGGCGTGAGCTTCTCGATGGCGTCCCGGACGACATCCTCCTGTCCCGGCTGCGCGGTCCAGATCGCCGTCACGACGTAGGCCATGGGTGACTCCTTCGAGGGGGCGGGGAAGTTGCTCGCGGAAGTCGCGAGTGCCCTCACAGTAGGACCGGGTCCGACCTCCCTCATAAGCGCTCGTGGTGATGCCAGACATCACGTTCACAGGGGCCATGGCCCGGCGATGCCAGGTATCAGTTTGTGAAGGGTTCTCCCGCAGGCCCGGAGGGGCGAGTGTGTGACGCGTAACGCATCCGAGGAAGGACCCCACATGCCCGATTCGCAGACCCGTCGCGTCCTGATCGTCGGTGGCGGCATCGCGGGCGGAGTACTCGCCCTCGCCCTGAGGAAGCGGGGCATCGAGGTCGTCCTGGTCGACCTGCGCACCGACCTCGGGGGCGTCGGCCACGGCATCACCTTGCAGGGCAATGCCCTCAAGGCCTTCAAGTCGGTGGGCATCTACGACCGCCTCGCCGAGCGCGCCTACGCCTTCGACCAGGTCCGCCTGCGCCAGGCCGACGGCAGCCTCATGGTCGAGATCGACACCCCGCCGATGGGCGGTGCCGAAGTCCCGCCCACCATGGGCGCGTTGCGTGGCGACCTCGCGAACATCATCGCGGCCGACCTGCCGGCCGCCGGTGTCGACGTGCGACTGGGCACCACCGTCGAGTCGTACGAGGACGACGGCGACTCGGTCATCGTCCAGCTCTCCGACGGCACCCGGGAGCGGGTCGACCTGCTGGTGGGTGCCGACGGCATCCGCTCCAAGGTCCGCTCGATGATGGGCATCACGGACGAGCCGACCCCGGTCGGGATGGGCATCTGGCGCACCGTCGCGCGCCGTCCCGAGGCGATGGACTGCTCCGAGGTGTACTACGGCGGCCCGAAGTTCAAGGCCGGCTACACCCCGATCTCCGACGAGCTCTGCTACGCCTTCCTCATCGAGGGCAACCTCGACCGGTCGTTCGTCGGAGAGGGCCCCAAGGGCGCCGTCCTCAAGGAGCGCGGCCAGGGCTACGGCGGCATCTGGGGCCAGGTGCGCGACGGCATAGCGGACGACGCGATCGTCAACTACCAGTGGATCGAGGCGATGCGGGTCGAGTCCCCCTGGTACCGCGGCCGTACGGTCATCATCGGCGACGCGGCCCACGCGTGCCCGCCGCTGATCGCCCAGGGAGCGGCGATGTGCGCCGAGGACGCCGTGGTGCTGGCCGAGATGCTCACCGTCGGCGACAAGATCGAGGACGTGCTGCCCGCGTTCATGGAACGCCGCTTCCCCCGGGTGCGGATGGTCCTCGACAACAGCCTCCAGCTCGCCGAGTGGGAGATCCACCCCGAGACCCCGGGCGCCGACCCTGGCCGGGTCATGGCCGAGACCCTGCACGCCGTGATGGAGGAGGCGTGAGCGCGCCGCTGCCGCACTTCGACGGCGAACTCCTGCTGCGCGGCGACGCCGGTTTCGACGACGCCGCCGTCGACCGGATCTTCAACCGGCGGCTGCCGGACCGCACCCCGGCGGCTGTCCTGCGGGTCGCCAGTGAGGGCGACATCGTGGGCGGCGTCCGGCTCGCCCGTGAGCGAGGCTGGCAGGTGGCCGTCCGCTCCGGCGGCCACAGCTGGGCGCAGTGGTCGCTGCGCGAGGACGCCCTGGTGCTCGACCTGGGCGGCTTCAAGGAGATGTCGTACGACCCCGGGACGCAGGTCGTGACGGCGACGCCGTCCGTCAAGGGCGGCGTGGAGCTGGCGCCCTACCTCGCCTCGCGCGGCCGCTTCTTCCCCGGCGGCCACTGCCCGACCGTGGGCATCGGCGGCTTCCTGCTCCAGGGCGGGCAGGGCTGGAACGCGCGCGGGTGGGGCTGGGCCGCCGAGTACGTCACGGCCGTCGACGTCGTCACGGCCGAGGGCGAGCTGGTCCGGGCCGACGCCGAGCACCACGGCGACCTGTACTGGGCCGCTCGCGGCGCGGGACCGGGCTTCCCCGGCGTCGTCACCCGCTTCCACCTGCGGACCCTGCCGCACCCGCGCCACCTCGCGCACACCGTGCAGGGCTTCGCGCTGAGCGACTTCGACGAGGTCATGACCTGGCTGCACACCCTCCACGGCAGCGTCGTCGACACCGTCGAGATCGTCGCCCTGACCAAGACCGAGCCCGGCCTCGGCGACGAGCCGGTGCTGCTGGTGACCGCCGTGGCGATGGTCGACGACGCCCACGAGGCCGACCGGGCACTCGCGCCGTTCCGGACGAACCCGGCCCTGGAGCGGGCCCTGTTCGTCGTCGACAACGAACCGACCACGTTCGACGACGAGCGGCAGGGCCAGCTCGCCGCGAACCCCGAGGGCCACCGCTGGGCGGTCGACAACGCCTGGATCTCCGGAACGCCCGAGGACGTCGTGGCCGCCACCCGGCGCGTCTACACCACCCTGCCGAACGCGAAGTCGTTCACGATCTGGTTCAGCATGGCGCCGCTGCGCGAGCTGCCCGACATGGCGTTCTCGTTGCAGAGCGAGATCTACCTCGCCAGCTATGTGCTGTGGGAGGACGAGAACGAGGACGCGCGGCACCAGGAGTGGCTCGCGGCCGCGATGGCCGACCTCCAGCCGGTGACGGTCGGCCAGTACCTCGGCGACTCCGACCTCGCCCGCCGCCAGCTGCGCTTCGTCTCCGACGCGTCGTGGGAACGCCTGCGGAAGATCATCGCTGTACGCGACCCGGATGGCCTCTTCGTCGGCTACCTGGCCGGCCCGCGCGGCGCGACCAACGCCAACCACTGGCAGGCGTAGTACGGCGGCCGGAGCCCACCTGCGCGGGGGCTCCGGCCGCGGTGTCAGGCGGCGTCCCGGGGCGGCGCGAGCGCGTCCCGGGCGGCTCGGGTAGCCGCAAGGCTCTCACCTGCCCGAACGGGGGCTCCACGACGACCAGGCGGCTGGTCGGGCGGATCAGCATGCGCGCGAGGATCTCCGGCCCGACCGCCACCATCCCGGTGCCCTCGCAGACGCCCGTACGGGCCACGCAGACCGGTGATGCCTTTCCGCCTGAGGTGGCGTGCACCTGGGACGGCCTTCACGGACGGACGCCGGCCGTCCGACCGCCTGTCCGGGCCCGCCCCGGGCACGCCGTCGGCCGTTCTCCGGTCCAGGCAGTCGCATATTTTATGGTCATGGCTACCGCTCGCCGGAGAGGCGCTTACAAGGTCGGAGTCGCCCGTCGCGCGAAGATCGTCGAGTCCGCGACCCGGCAGTTCGCCGCCGATGGCTACCAGAACGTCTCGATGGCCCAGATCGCGAAGGACGTGGAGATCACCGACAGCGGGCTCCTGCACTACTTTCCGAGCAAGCACCATCTGCTGCTTGCCGTGGTGCATCACCGCATCGAGGCGGCGGAGGAATGGTGGAAGCGCATCCCCGTGGAGGCGGGAGTGGTCGCCATGCTGCGCGCCATGGTGGAGAGCTCCCGCTGGCACCTTTCCCAGCCGGGCCTGATCGAGCTGTTCGTCGTGATGGCGTCGGAGATGTCCAATCCCGCGAGTGCCGCCCACGAGGTGTACGCCCGGCAGTACGAGGGGGTCGTCGAGGCGATCGCGGGGCGCTTCCGGTACGGGGTGGAGTCCGGGGAACTGCGCGCGGGCCTCGACTGCGAGGCTCTGGCCCGTGAGTGCATCGCGGTGAGCGACGGACTCCAGATGCAGTGGGTGCTCAGACGTGGGCGGCTGGATCTGGTGGCCGCGGTCCGTGCCCACGCCGACCGTCTCGCCCGCGCCATCACCACTGACGGACGTGGACTCACCGAGTAGGCGGCGCGTGCGTGGTGCGGGAAACGCCTGAGGGAGCTGCCGTTGGGCATGCCGCGTCCTTCGCTGAAATGAAACGATTCATTTTCCGGGGGTTGAGGGTGGCGAAGATTTGAGTGGATGCGGCGATGTTCCGGCATGAAATCTTGGTGCACCAGATATTTGACATGTGATCCACGTCACACGTCGGGGGTGTGCGTGGTCGCCGGCCTGGCGGGGTGGCTGCGGCAGGGCGGCGTGCGGTGGTGGCGCGCAGTGGTCCGCTGGTCGCCTCGGCCTTCCGTAATGGTCTTATTTGACCGTTCGGTAACGGCAGGTCCGTCTGATGTGCCCGATGTGCCCGATGTGGTCCTTGCGGGGTCGATGGCGAGGTGGCCGGTGGGGTGGCCGGGCGGTCCGCGCGAGGGGTTGCGGGCCGCGAGTCGACCCGCTCGTCGAAACCCTGGTGCGTCCGTTATTCAATCGTGTCCATGCCTGCCTGCGCGAGTGGGGCGAGGCGCTTCTGGGCAGGTCAGGGCGGGTTTCGGAGGACTGATCTCGGGCGCTGTGGACGGGGATCGAACGCCCTTCGTCGGCGCACTACCTTGACGCGGCTTCGGGTGAGAACTAGCTTCCCGGCCACCTGACTGAAACCTTTCATGTCGTTATCGGAAACAAAACTCCCGTGAGCTCGGCCACCCCCACCTCGTAGTGCCGACTGTCCTTTCTCCCTTCGTTCGTCCGTGAGGAATCACCGTCATGCACAAGTCGTCGCTTCGTCGTGCCTGTGCGGCCCTGGCCGCCGTCACTTCCCTCGCCCTGGGCGTCACCGCGTGCGGTGGCACCACCAAGAACGATGTCGCCGCTGACAGCGGTTCGGCCGCCGCGGGCGGTACGGCCGACC
>NZ_VJZD01000519.1 GCF_009377175.1 Streptomyces adustus | reverse complement strand
GGTCTGGCTGGCGCTGGGGTGGGCGACCACCGTCCGGCGTGCGGCCGGCCGTCGTCCGCGCACCCGCTGACGCCGTACGACGAGCGGGCGCGGGTACGGGAGAAGGAGCGGGCGGCCTACGTCGGCGCCCGCCCCCGGGAATCAGAGCCTGGTGACGTCCAGCTCGCCGTCCGCGTACTGCCGGCGCAGCACCTTCTTGTCGAACTTGCCGACGCTGGTCTTGGGCACCGCCTCGATCAGCGTCCAGCGCTCGGGAAGCTGCCACTTGGCGATCCCGGCCTCGGCGGCGAGGAAGCCGCGCAGGGTGTCGAAGTCGACCGCCGAGCCCGCCTTCAGCACCACGGTCGCCAGCGGGCGCTCGCCCCACTTGTCGTCGGGGACGGCGACGACGGCCGCCTCGGCGACGTCCGGGTGGGACATCAGGGCGTTCTCCAGGTCGACGGAGGAGATCCACTCGCCGCCGGACTTGATGACGTCCTTGGCCCGGTCGGTGAGGGTGAGGAAGCCGTCCGGGCTGATGGTGCCGACGTCGCCCGTCTTCAGCCAGCCGTCCTCGCTGAACTTGTCCTCGGGGCGCAGGGATTCGGCGTCGGGACCGTTGTAGTAGGCGCCGGCGATCCAGGGACCGCGCACCTCCAGCTCGCCCGCGGACTCCCCGTCCCAGGGGAGGTGTTCGCCGCCGGGGCCGGTCAGTCGGGCCTCGACGCTCGCCGGGAACCGGCCCTGCGTGATCCGGTAGGCGAACTCCTGCGGCGTACCGACCGCGTGGGCCGGGGGACGGGCGATCGTGCCGAGCGGGGAGGTCTCCGTCATGCCCCACGCGTGGCAGACCCGCATGCCCAGCTCGTCGAAGGCCTTCATGAGGGAGGGCGGACAGGCGGCGCCGCCGATGGTCACCTGGGTGAGAGAACTGACGTCACGCGGCCTGGCGGTCAGCTCGCCGAGCAGGCCCTGCCAGATGGTGGGCACCGCGGCGGCGTGGGTCGGGCGCTCGGACTCGATCATCTCGGCGAGCGGCGCGGGCTGGAGGAACCGGTCCGGCATCAGCATGTTGACGCCGGTCATGAAGGTCGCGTGCGGCAGACCCCAGGCGTTGACGTGGAACTGCGGGACCACGACCAGCGAGATGTCCTGGTCGGTCAGGCCCATGGACTGGGCCATGTTGACCTGCATGGAGTGCAGGTAGATCGAGCGGTGGCTGTACACCACGCCCTTGGGGTCGCCGGTGGTGCCGGAGGTGTAGCACATGGCGGCCGCCTGGCGTTCGTCCAGTTCCGGCCAGTCGTACGTGGTCGGCTTCCCGGCGATCAGGTCCTCGTACTCGTGCACCTGGACGGAGGTCGCGCCCGCGAGCAGGCTGCGGTCGCCCGGTCCGGAGACGACGACGTGCTCGACCGTCCCGAGGTGCGGCAGGAGCGGGGCCAGCAGCGGCAGCAGCGAACCGTTGGCGATCACGACCTTGTCGGCCGCGTGGTTCACGATCCAGACCAGCTGCTCGGCGGGCAGCCGCAGATTGAGGGTGTGCAGCACCGCGCCCATGGAGGGGATCGCGAAGTACGCCTCGACGTGGTCGGCGTTGTTCCACATCAGCGTGGCCACACGGTCGTCGTCCGCCACCCCGAGGTCGTCGCGCAGGGCGTGCGCCAGCTGGGCCGCGCGGGCGCCGATCTCGGCGTAGGAGCGGCGCTCGGGCTGCCCCTCGCCGGTCCAGGTGATCACCTGCGAGGAGCCGTGGATCGTCGACCCGTGGGTCAGGATCCTCGAGATCAGCAGCGGTACGTCCTGCATGGTGCTCAGCACGGCGTCCTCCTGGGCGACATTGCCTGGCGGTGGTAAAAGGTTGCGCTGATTCTGCGCACATACCACGCGGTATGTCACTAGGTCCGGGTGATCGATCACGTCACTCCGTGCCTGGACGCCGTCCTCCGGCC
>NZ_VJZD01000518.1 GCF_009377175.1 Streptomyces adustus | reverse complement strand
ACCTCCGCCCCTCCGCCCACCGCACGCCGAGGGCGGAGGACATACCTGCGGCAGCTGCGGGCAAGCGTGCGGGACATGGAGACCGTGGGCGTCGCCACTCCGGGCAAGTTCGTACTGCAAATGCGCCAGGTCTACGTGGACGTCAGCCTCGTGCCGCAGGCGTTGCACACCACTACCAAGGAACCGTATCTGGGCACGGTGCCAGGCGGAGAGGCAACGGCGAGGCTGAGGGAGCGCCGCAGCCTGGAGTCGGTGCTACAGGATGCCGAGCGAGGAAAGAGGGCGCGGGTCCTGGCCGTGATCGGCGGGCCCGGGTCGGGCAAAACCACACTGGCCCGCAACACAACCCTGACGTTGTGCGAGCACCACTGGTGGCCATGGGGGCGGCTGCTGCCAGTGCTGCTGTACCTGCGCAACCACGCTCCAGCCCTGCTGGCCGAGGAGACACCGACGCTGGAAGCAGTGGCCGTCTCAGCCGGCTGGCTGAGGGGGAAAGTGTCGGCGCGCTGGCTGGAGCGCAGACTCGACCGCGGGGGGTGTGTGGTGCTGCTGGACGGACTGGACGAGGTCGCCGACCCAGCCGACCGGGGCCGCGTGGTGGCCTGGGTGCAGCGGCAGATCCAGCGGCATCCCCGCAACATCTACGTGGTGACCTCCCGCCCGCACGGTTACCACGCCAATCCGCTGCCGACGGCCGAGGTGCTGCAGGTACGGCGGTTCACCGGGGAGCAGATCGAGCGGTTCCTGCGCCAGTGGTCCTACGCGACCGAGAGCCGGGCCCCGTCTGGCGCCGGACGCCAGGTGCGAGACGTCGCGGACAGGAAGGCCGACGATCTGCTGGCCCAGCTGCGGACCCGGCCGGCACTGTACGACCTGGCCGCCAACCCGCTGCTGTTGACCGTGATCGCGAACGTGCACCACTACCGTGGGCAGCTGCCGGGCAGCCGCGCCGAGCTGTACGCGGAGATGTGTGACGTGCTGCTGCACCTCCGCTACGAGGCCCGCGGCCTGTCGGATGCCACCGGCCTGGGCGGTCCGCACAAGCAGCACGTCGTCCAGCGCCTGGCGCTGGCCATGATGAAGGCCAAAGCCCGGGACTGGCCGGCACGCGACGCCGTCAGGGCGATCCGCCGCCCGCTGCGCCAGGTCCCCGGCAACGTCGCCCCCGAGGTGTTCCTCGAAGAAGTTCGCAAGAGCGGCCTGCTGGTCGAACGCGAGCACGGCATCTACGGCTTCGCGCACCTGACCCTGCAGGAATACCTCGCGGCCGCCCAGCTCGGCACCTCCCGTGCCGACACCAGCATGCTGACTGGGAACGTCGACGACCCGTGGTGGCGCGAGACCATCCTGCTGTGGGCCGCCAACAACGACGCTACCGCCGTCATCACCGCCTGCCTGGACTGCGGCACCGCCCGCGCCCTGGCCCTGGCCTTCGACTGCGCCGACCAGGCCAGGGACCAGGCCAGGACCGTCGACCCCGCCACCCGCGACCGCCTCGAGAACCTGCTGGCGGCCCCTCTCACACCCGGTCAGCCCACAGACCCCGCCCGCCAGCAACTCCTCGCCGGTATCCAGGCCACCCGCACCCTGCGCGAGACCATCCCTCTCAACGACACCACCGCCTTGTGCGCACGCCCCGTCCCACGCGCCCTGTACGACCTGTTTCTCCGCCACGAACAAGCAGCCGGACGCCACCACCCCGATACAGGCCGCACCAGCAGCGGCGGGGACAGCGATACGGCAGCGGTGGGAATGCACGCAGGAGACGCCGAACGCTTCGTCGACTGGCTCAACATCATCACCAACGACGGCGACACCGTCTACCGACTGCCGACGCCTGAGGAACTGACCGAACTACCGATACCTGAGGAACTGACCGATCCGGCCTCCGCGATGGCCGCCTACCTGACCCGCCACACCATCTGGGCACACGACGGCACCCGCACCCTCCTGCACCAGCCGCCAGGCGTCCCCTGGCCCTACACCCCCACCC
>NZ_VJZD01000517.1 GCF_009377175.1 Streptomyces adustus | reverse complement strand
GGCGGGGGAGGCCGGTTGGGTTCAGGAGGTCGGCAGCCAGACGCGCATGCTGCCGTCCCGCCGGTTGGCCCAGGCGTAGTAGGGGATCGCGGTCAGCTCGACGGGGTCGCCCGCCGGACGCCCGGCACCGGCTGCCGCTCCGGCGGGCCGGTACGGCCACCAGCCGGTGTCCGGGAGCGGCCGGCGGTGTCCGGCGGCCACCACCGTGGTGACACCGCCGAGCAGGTCGGGGCGGTTCTTCACGGCGAGCGGACGGGTCGGGTCGAGGACGATGTCGTCCAGGCCGCCGCCCGGGTGGTCCACCTGTTCCAGGCAGTACACGAGCGGTCCGCGTTCCACCGCGACGCAGCCGCGTACGGCGTCCGCGCGCGGATCGGCCGCGGTGAGGCGGGGTTCCAGACCGAGTTCCAGGGCGACCCGGTCGCCCGGGGCCCACGTCCCGGTCAGCCGCAGCCAGCCGTCCGTGACCGGGGCGTCCGTCCGGTCGTACGTCCGGGACCCGTGCCGCACGCGGTACTCACTGCACCACTGCGGGATACGTAGCGACAGGGTCCAGGGCCGGTCCCGCGGGGTGTCCTCCACCGTCAGGGAGATCACGCCGTGCCAGGGGTAGTCGGTCTCGGCGGCCACGGTGACGGGTGTGCCGTCGAGGTCGCCGCGGTAGCGGCCGGTGACGTACTGGTGGATCTGGAGGCCGTCCGCGTCGACGGACGAGAGATAGTGCCCGAGGGACGCGAGCAGCCTCATCGCGTTCGGCGGGCAGCACGCGCAGCGGAACCAGCGGGTGCGGCGGGCCGACTGGTCGCCGCCGGGGTCGGTGTGCCCGTCGCGGACCTGGAGCGGATTGACGTAGAGCCAGCTCTCGCCGTCCAGCGAGACGCCCGCCAGGAAGCCGTTGTAGAGGGTGCGTTCGATCAGGTCGCCGTAGCGGCTCTCGCCGGTGAGCAGGGCCAGGCGCCAGCTCCACTGGACGGAGGCGACGGCGGCGCAGGTCTCGCAGTAGGCGCGTTCGGTGGGCAGTTCGAACGGGTCGCCGAAGTCCTCCTCGTCGTGGTGGGCGCCCAGGCCGCCGGTGAGGTGCGTCTTGGTGGCGGTCATGGCCCGCCACAGCCGTTCGGCGGCGGCGCGCAGCCCGGCGTCGCCGGTCTCGGTGGCCAGGTCCGTCGCCCCGGCCAGCAGATACAGCTGGCGTACGGCGTGTCCCTCGACGTCGGTCGCCTCGCGCAGCGGTACCCGGTCCTGGCAGTAGGCCTCGCCGCCGAGCAGGCCGTGGCCGTAGCGGTCGACGAAGTAGCCGGCGAGATCGAGGTAGCGCCGTTCGCCGGTCTCCCGATACAGCTCGACCAGGGCGGTCTCCACCTCGGGGTGGCCGTCGACGCCGTCGATCGGCCGGCCGCTGCCGGGCGGCCCGAAGGTGGCGTCCAGATGGTCGGCGAACCGGCGTGCCACGGTGAGCAGTTCGTCCCGTCCGGTGGCCCGGTGGTGGGCCACCGCCGCCTGGATCAGATGGCCCGCGCAGTACAGCTCGTGCCCCCAGCGCAGGTCCTGGTAGCGCTCGCCGCCCCGGCGGAGCTGGAACCAGGTGTTGAGGTAGCCGTCGGGCTGCTGGGCGTCCGCGACCAGCGCGACGATCCGGTCGGTATGGGCCGCCAGCTCCGCGGTGGGCTCCTGGGCCGCGGCGGGCTCCTGGGCCAGCTGCCAGGCGGCGGCCTCCAGCCACTTGTAGACGTCGGTGTCGGCGAAGGGGTAGGCGCCCCGGAAGTCGCCCTGGGCCACGGCATCCGACAGCGCCTCCGGCGCGGGCGCCGCCAGCCGCAGGTTGTGCAGGTTCCCGGCGGACTCCAGCAGGCCGGGGCCCTGGGGGATCGAGGTGTGCGCGTTGACCTCGCGGCGGGTGTGCCAGAAGCCGGAGCTCACCTCGGCGACGGCGGGCCGCAGTGCGGTACGGGCGTCCGGGCCGAGGCGGACCGGGCCCGTCGGGGGCAGGGCGGGGCGAGTGCGGGGCATGGCTCTCCGGGAGGTGGGAG
>NZ_VJZD01000516.1 GCF_009377175.1 Streptomyces adustus | reverse complement strand
AAGCTGAAGTCGTCGATCACCCCGTTCAGCAGCAAGGCCCCCGACGAACCTGCCAGCCACCGCCGCCCACCAGCCGTCATTACCGTGAACCACAGATGGCAGTAACCACCAAAAGCAACGGCATTGTCATCAACAACAGGAGGGGGAAGTCATGCCGGACCCGAAGGCCGGAGGCCCCGTTGCGGAGCCAATGAAGACGGTAACGGGGGGGTGCCCCTATGTGTTTGGTCAAGGTCCAAGGCCAGTAGGTTCGTGCGGTCAAGGGCGGGCCGAGCCGTAGGGGTGTGCATGAGTGATAGCCAGGTGACGATCAAGCTCACGAGTGACGAGGCACTGGTGCTGTCGCACTGGCTGGAGAAGCTTCAGATGACGGACCTCAGCCGCGTTGTCGACGATCTGGCGGTCTGGGCGCCGATCCATCGGATCGCCGGAACGCTCGACAAGGCGCTTCCTGAGCTGTTCGCGCCTGACTATGACCAGCGGCTTGAGGCCGCTCGTCAGCGGCTTCGGCCGGAGGATTGATCAAGCAGTCTGAACTCCTTGCCGGGCTGCGGAGGGTTGGGGCTCGTAGAAGGTTCCGTCGCGGAGCATGGCGAACAGGACGTCGGCCCGGCGTCTGGCGAGGCAGAGCAGGGCCTGGGTGTGGTGCTTGCCCTGGGCGATCTTCCTGTCGTAGTAGGCCCGCGATGCCGGGTCGCCCAGGGCGGCGAACGCGGAGAGGAAGAAGGCCCGTTTGAGCTGCTTGTTTCCCCTCCGGGAGGGCTGTTCGCCGCGGATCGAGGAGCCCGAGCTCCGGGTCGCGGGGGCGAGACCTGCGTAGGCGGCGAGGTGGCCGGCGGTCGGGAAGGTGCTGCCGTCGCCGACCTCGATCAGAATCCGGGCTCCGGTCCTGACACCGACTCCCGGCATCGAGGTCAGGACCTTCGAAAGAGGGTGGTCCTCCAGGAGTTCCTCGATTCGTCCGGCCAGCAGTTTCCGCTGGTCAAGGACAGCGGCCAGGGATCTGGCGAGGCTCGGGACGATCAGCGCGGCCGCCTCGGTCCCCGGAACGGTCACGGTCTGCTCGTCCAGGGCGGCGAAGATCTCCTCGACCAGCCGCTCGGCCATCCGCGGGGCCTTCGGCCGCAGCAGGGTGACGAGGCGCCGTCGGCCGGCCTTGCGTATCTGGACCGGGGAGCCGAACCGTTCCAGCAGCGTGAGGACGGCCGGGTGCTGCAACCGCGGCCCCAGCACCCGCTCCAGCGAGGGATGGATCTGGGTCAGCAGACCGTGCAGCCGGTTCGCGACCCGGGTGGCCTCGCCGGCCAGGTCGTCGTCGAAGCCCACGATCATCTCCAGCTCGGCGATCGTCTCGTCCTCCCCGTCGATCGCCCGCAGCGTATGGGGCATCGCCCGGGCCGCATCCGCGATGATGAACGCGTCACGGGCGTCGGTCTTCGCCTCACCCGGGTAGAGGTCGGCGATCCGCCGCATCGTCAGCCCCGGCAGATAGGCGACCGGGCAGCCCATGTCCCTCGCGACCGCCAGCGGCAGAGCCCCGATCGAGGCCGGCTGGTCCACCACGACCAGCACCGTTCCGTGCTTGGCCTTCAGCTTCGAGAAGAGCTCGCGGAGCTTGGGCTCGGTGTTGGGCAGGCGCTTGTCGAACGCCTTCTTCCCGGCCGGGGTGACGGCGGTGGCGTGGTGTTCGCCCTTGCCGACGTCCAGGCCGAGGAAGACGTCGATGTCGCCGGTGTCGATCACGTGCAGGCCCCTCCACCACGCTTTCGTCCGGCCTTGCCTGGGCACCGAGCTGCCACATCCACGTTACGGAGAGCTCTTCCAGCCTTGGGTGAAGCCGGTGCTCAAGCCCCTCATCAGCGGTCCGTCGATGCCTTCGGACCCGGTGACACCACCCCCCGGATCATGAACAACAATGCCGTTGCTTTTGGTGGTTACTGCCATCTGTGGTTCACGGTAATGACGGCTGGTGGGCGGCGGTGGCTGGCAGGTTCGTCGGGGGCCTTGCTGCTGAACGGGGTGATCGACGACTTCAGCTT
>NZ_VJZD01000515.1 GCF_009377175.1 Streptomyces adustus | reverse complement strand
GGATCCGGGGGCGGAAGGCCTTCCCGGCGGTCCCCCCCGGCGCCGGTCAGAGTCCGCGGTCCGTCGGCAGTGCTCCTTCCAGCGTCAGCAACCGCACCTTGCGCTCCAGGCCCGCCGCGTAGCCCGTCAGCGAGCCGTCGGCGCCGATCACCCGGTGGCAGGGGCGGACCACGAGGAGCGGGTTGGCGCCGATCGCGCCGCCGACCGCCCGCACGGCGGCCCGGGAGGCCCCGATCCGCGCGGCGACCTCGCCGTACGTGGTGGTCGCCCCGTAGGGCACGGTGTCGAGGGCGTCCCACACCCGGGTGCGGAAGTCCGTGCCCTCGGCGCGCAGCGGCAGCCGGAACTCCTTGAGCTCCCCGGCGAAGTAGGCGGAGAGCTGCCGCACGCTCTCGCGGAACGGCCCGGGGTCCTCGCGCAGGCCGTCCAGGTCCGCGCGGGTGCGGCCGCCCTTCTGGCCGGGCAGCGACAGCGAGGTCAGCGCGCCGTCGGCGGCGGCGGTGAGCAGCAGCGGCCCGAGCGGGCTGTCGAGGCTGGTCCAGTACGACGGGCTGGTCATCGGTTCTCCTCCTCGTCCCGCTCGCCGGCGGCGCGCAGGTGGTGCAGTGCGTAGGAGCGCCAGGGGCGCCAGGTGTCGGGGACGTCCGTGCCGGGTGGTGCGACGTCCGGGTCGCCGAGGGCGCGGGTGCGGATCACCGCCACCGTCCGGGCGTCCATGCCGGGCAGGGCGAGCAGGCCCTGCTCGGCGTCGTCCCGGTCGGCGCCCACGTCCAGGCGTACGGTGCCGTCGGCGAGGGCGGCGGCGAGCGCGCCCAGCGGGCCGTCCCGCCCGCTCTCGGCCAGGGCGGCGGGTTCCGGGAAGAGGTGGGTGAGCGTGCCGCAGGGCGCGTCCAGTGCCTTGCCGCGGCTGCGCACCAGTTCCCCGGCGGCGGTCCGGCCGACCAGGGCCCGTACCGCCAGTTCGTCCGGGTCGGCGGCGCCCGGTGAGCGCAGCCCCGGCCGGGCGGCGACCAGCGGGGCGAGCCGCGGATCGGCGCCGAGCCGCTCGTCCACGGCGTACGGGTCGGCGTCGAGGTCGAAAAGTCGCCGCAGCCGCTGTACGGCGGTGGTGAGGTCCCGTGGGTCGGTCAGCCGCAGCCGGGCGTCGAGCCAGCCGCCGGCGTGGGCGGCGGTGGTCCCCCGCTGGGTGACCGGCCGCTCGTGGACCGCGGCGATCCCGGTGCCGTGGGGCAGGCGCAGGGTGCGCCGGTAGGTGCGGTCGCCGGGGGTGCCGGTGACCTCCTCGACGCCGGGCAGCGCTTCGCGGGCGAGCAGGTCCAGGACGGGACCTGCCTGGTAGGGGCCGCGGTGGGCGAGCCGCAGCGGGATCCCGGCGGCGGGCGTGGCGGCGGCGGTCGGTCCGCCGCGGGGTGCGGCGGCGCGCAGTTCGCTGGGGGTGGTGGCGTAGACGGCCCGGATGGTGTCGTTGAACTGGCGGACGCTGGCGAAGCCGGACGCGAAGGCGATCTCCGTGACCGGCAGTCCGGTCGTCTGGAGCAGCACGCGCGCGGTGTGCGCCCGCTGGGCGCGGGCCAGGGCGACCGGTCCCGCGCCGAGTTCCGAGGTGAGCTGGCGCTGTACCTGCCGGGCGCTGTAGCCCAGCCGGACGGCGAGGCCCGCGACGCCCTCGCGGTCGACGACGCCGTCGCCGATCAGCCGCATGGCCCGGCCCACGACGTCGGCCCGTACGTTCCACGCGGCCGACCCCGGTACGGCGTCCGGGCGGCACCGTCGGCAGGCCCGGAATCCCGAGCCCTGCGCGGCGGCGGCCGTCGCGAAGAACCGTACGTTGCGCCGCTGTGGGGTGACGGCGGGACAGCTGGGCCGGCAGTAGATGCCGGTCGTCTCGACGGCGAAGAAGAACTCGCCGTCGAACCGGGCGTCCCGGCTGCGTACCGCCTCGTACCTGCTGTCCTCGTCCCTCACGAGGTCCAGTGTGGGCGATCGGCGGGCGGCCGGGCTGGCGGATATCGGACATCACACTCACCGGCCGCCCCACCGCGACACCCACCGACCCGCCACCCACCGGC
>NZ_VJZD01000514.1 GCF_009377175.1 Streptomyces adustus | reverse complement strand
CCACGAAATCTCTCCGTCGTTCGTGGCCAGGCGCATGTCACTCGGTTCGATGCGGGGCTTTCGCTGCTGTGGAGCGGGGCTCAGCCCTTGGTGCGCTCGGTGATCCAGCGGGCGGCGAGGAGGCCGGTGGCGACGGACTGGAGGAAGCGGCGGAAGGCGGCGAGCAGCAGCCGCTCGTCGGCGAGGTGCTGGGAACCGAACGCGCCGATGAGGCCCAGCACGTTGTTGATCGCCAGGTAGTACACGAAGCGCTCGTCGGTGACCTCGTCGGAGACGAAGGTGTCGCTGTGCTCTCCGATGCCGGGCAGCTGGGCGTCGAGTTCCGCGCGTCGGGACTGCCGGAAGTAGTAGCCCTGGTTGTCGCGGTACCGGCCGCCGATGGGCCAGCCGTGGCCGTCCAGCAGGAGCAGTGTGTTCTGCTGGTGCGCCTCCAGCGCGATGCCCGCGTGTCCGTCGAGCCACAGCACGGGCCGTACGACCTGTTCGAGGTAGCGCAGGAACCACTCGGCGGCCACGGCGCCGCGGGGGCGGCCGGTCCGGCCGGCGAGGCGGGTGACGAGCTCGGCCAGCCGGGACCGTGCCCCGCGGTCGTCCGCCGCCTGGTGCCCGGCGCCGCCCGGGATCCGGTTTGGGGCCGGGCGGTCGTCGTACGGGCGGGGCGAGACGAGCCCGGCGACGCAGGCGACCTCGTCCCAGGGGGTGAACGGGTTGTGCCGGATCATCACGTCGAGTCCGGTCACCGGGTCGCCGTCCCGGCCGTCGACGGCGAGCCAGGCCGGGTCGCGGACGATGTCGAAGCCCGGGTGCGCGGCCTGCCACCGCTCGGACAGTCCCGCACGCAGCAGGCGGTGCACCTCGACGCCGCGGTGCAGCTCCTTGCGGAGGTTCTCCCGGCGCGAGTTGGTGATGCGCAGGCCGAGGGAGAGTTTGAGCATGGCGGGTGCGCCGGACCGATGGACGGTGCGCACCGAGGAGGTGGGGTGCCAGGGCGAACCGTGCGGGCCGAGATCCCGGAGCAGACCGGCCTCGAACAGGGCCGCGGTCTCGGCCCGGTGGCGGATCTCCCTGGCCTGCCAGGGGTGCAGGGGCAGGGCCGCACAGCCGTCGGGCAGGGGCAGCCCGGTTCCCGCGAGCTCCGCGGTGAGGGCGGCCGCGGAGACGGGACGGCCGCGCTCGGTCCAGGCGGAGTCGGTGGCGAGGACCGTGGGGTCGACGGCCAGCCAGTGCAGGGGGTGTGCTCCGCGCAGCTCGGGTGAGTAAAGCCGGGCTTCGGCAGCGGAGAGGCCCTCGCGGCTCTTCGGGGTCGGATGCATGGGGTGCCCCAGCACGAGTGCCTGCTCGGCCGCGAGGAAGACGTCGGTGGAGTCGGCGGGCCGTTCCCGGCGCGTGCGGACGAACAGGGCGGTACGCCGGACCGAGTCGGCGACCTGGGCGATCAGGTCCGCGGATGTGCCGGCCCCGGCGTCCGCGTCGGCGGTTGCCTCGACATCGGCGACGGCAGCGGCAGCGGCACCGGGGCGGGACGTCCTGGGATTCTCACGGGTGAACAGGGCGGCGATCGTGACCGCGTCGACGGGTGGGGACTGGGCAGGCGTACCGGCCAGGCGCGGGAGACCGAAGCGGTGCCAGCCGGTAGGGGACCAGTAGCGGACGGGGACCAGCAGGGCGGTGGCGCTGGCGGGGAGGGGGACGCGCAGGATGCCGTCGTCGGGTGCGGGCAGGCCGGACTCGCGTACCCAGCAGCGCAGCAGGTTCTCGACGGCGGCGGCCTCGGCTGCGGTGTGCGGGTCGGGATGTTCCAGGAGGTCGCCCGCGGCGGCGGACTCCCGGTCGACGTGCGGGGTGCCTTCGGCCGCCCCCGCCGCTTCCGAGGACACCTCCACGGTCGGGAGGCCGTCGTCCGCAGCCGGAAATCCGTCCACGGCCGGGAGCACGTCCGCGGTCAGGAGTCCGTTCGCGGTCAGGACGCCTGCCTGTTTCCAGGGGACGGCGCCTTCGCCGAAGCCCGTGTGCACGGCGGGCCGGGTCCGCGACTCGGCGGGGTCCGACATCGGCACGGGGGCGACGTCGGGGGCGGCATCG
>NZ_VJZD01000513.1 GCF_009377175.1 Streptomyces adustus | reverse complement strand
CCCGTCGCCTGCCCCGCGATCGACGTGCCCCCGCCCCGCGCCACCACCGGCACCCCGCGCTCCCGGCACACGGCCAGCACCGCCGCCACGTCGTCGGCGTCCCGCGGGGCCACCACGCCGAGCGGGACCCGCCGGTAGTTGGACGCGTCCATCGTCACCAGGGCCCGGGAGGTGACGTCGAAGCCGACCTCGCCCCGGACCACCCGCCGCAACTCCGCGGCGAGACCCGCCGGATCCGCCGCGTCCCCAGGCTCCGGCGGACGGCCCGGCCGCGTCGGACGGCCCGGACCACCCGCGCCGCCCGGACTACCCGCGCCGCCCGGCCCGTCCGGGCCCTTCCGTGCACCGAGATCCCTCATACGCCCAGGATGCCCACGCCCACCGGCGGGAACGAGCGGGTGACGATCGGACGGCGTCCGGATGGCGGCCGGACGACACGCGGAGGTCCGGCAGATGACGATCCGGCGCCGGCGCTGTAGGTACGCACAGGTCCGCGGGGCGGCGCGATCGTCTCATCGAACGGACACGGTTCCGTCCCGTTTCGCCGAAGCGATACCCTCCGGCACGTGGCTGAGATCCAGATTCCTGCTGACATGAAGCCCGCGGACGGTCGTTTCGGCGCGGGTCCCTCCAAGGTGCGGGTGGAGGCGCTGGACGCCCTGGCCGCCACCGGTACGTCCCTGCTCGGCACCTCCCACCGCCAGGCCCCGGTCAAGAACCTGGTCGGCCAGGTCCGCGCGGGCATCTCCGAGCTGTTCCAGCTCCCGGACGGCTACGAGGTCGTCCTCGGCAACGGCGGCTCCACCGCCTTCTGGGACGTCGCGACCCACGGCCTGATCGAGAACAAGTCGCAGCACCTCACCTTCGGCGAGTTCAGCTCCAAGTTCGCCAAGGCCGCCAAGCTGGCGCCCTGGCTGGCCGAGCCGACCGTGATCTCCTCCGACCCCGGCACCCACCCCGAGGCCCGGGCCGAGGCGGGCGTCGACGTCTACGCCTTCACCCACAACGAGACCTCCACCGGTGTCGCCGCGCCCCTCCAGCGCGTGGCGGGCGCCGACGAGGGCTCCCTCGTCCTGGTGGACGCCACCTCCGGCGCCGGCGGCCTGCCGGTCGACATCGCGGAGACGGACGTCTACTACTTCGCCCCGCAGAAGTCGTTCGCCTCCGACGGCGGCCTGTGGATCGGCGTCTTCTCCCCGGCCGCGATCGAGCGCGCCGAGCGCGTCCACGCGTCCGGCCGCCACATCCCGGAGTTCTTCTCGCTGCCCACGGCGATCGACAACTCCCGCAAGAACCAGACGTACAACACCCCGGCGCTGTCCACCCTCTTCCTGCTCAACCAGCAGCTGGAGTGGATCAACGGCCAGGGCGGCCTGGCCTGGTCCACGGAGCGCACGAAGGACTCCTCCACCCGCCTGTACTCCTGGGCCGAGGACTCCAAGCACGCGAGCCCGTTCGTCGCGGACCCGGCCAAGCGCTCCCAGGTCATCGGCACGATCGACTTCTCGGACGAGGTCGACGCCGCCGCGATCGCCAAGGTGCTGCGCGCCAACGGCATCGTCGACACCGAGCCCTACCGCAAGCTCGGCCGCAACCAGCTGCGCGTCGCGATGTTCCCGGCGATCGACCCGGCGGACGTCGAGGCGCTGACGAAGTGCATCGACTACGTGATCGAGAAGCTCTGACCGCTTCCCGCATCGCGCTGACGCTTGCGCTTGCGCTTCCCGTACGACGGTGAGGGGCGCCCGGTACCGACCGGGCGCCCCTCACCGCGTCTCACGTCGCGGTGCAGCTCACGCTCGGCACGCCCGCGCCGCCGGGTGCGCCGCCGAACCCGAAGCTCGCCGAACCGCCCACCGCGACAGCGCCGTTGTGGGCCGCGTTGACGGCCGTCACCGTGCCCCCGCTCTGCGTGTACGAGGCGTTCCACATGTTCGCGACCTGTTGCGAGCCGCTCCAGGTCCACGTCACCTTCCACGAGGTGAGCGCGGTCGTCCCGGTGTTGGTGACCTTGACGTCGGCGTTGAAGCCGCTGCCCCAGTCGCTGCTGACGCTGTAGGCGGCGCTGCACGCGGCCGTGGTGCCGCCACCGCC
>NZ_VJZD01000512.1 GCF_009377175.1 Streptomyces adustus | reverse complement strand
CATAGTGTTTCGGTGGTTATAGCGTGAGGGAAACGCCCGGTTACATTCCGAACCCGGAAGCTAAGCCTCACAGCGCCGATGGTACTGCAGGGGGGACCCTGTGGGAGAGTAGGACGCCGCCGAACAAATTTTGAGAAAACCCCCGTGCCTTTCGGCACGGGGGTTTTCTGCGTTTGAGGCGAAGTGGCATCGCGTGTGATTCCGTGGGCGAGCCCTTCATCCAGAGAGGCTCGCCCAGCCGTCGTCTCAGAGGCGGCCCGCCGATTTCAGTGCCAGGTATGCGTCCGCCAGCGCGGGTGCCAGTTCATCGGGGATCGCGTCGACGACCGTGACCCCGTGGCGACGGAGCTGATCGGCGGTACGCCGGCGTTCCGACTGGGCCTGGGCGGCCGCCGCGGCCTCGTAGACCGCGTCGACAGAGCCGCGGGCCGTCGCCAGACGAGCGATTCTCGGGTCGGCGACGGACGCCACCATCACCGTATGGCGCTGAGTGAGTCGACCGAGGACCGGGAGCAGACCCTCCTCCATCGGAGCCGCGTCGAGCGTCGTGAGCAGCACGATCAGAGAACGGCGGGGGGCCGTACGGAGGGCCGTCGCCGTAAGCCCCCGGGCGTTCGTCTCGACCAGTTCGGGTTCGAGCGTGGCCATCGCGTCCACCAGGGAAGGCAGGACGTCACGTGCGCTTCGGCCCTGGACGAGGGCACGCACCCGGCGGTCGTAGGCGAGCATGCCGACCCGGTCTCCGGCCCGGGACGCCAGGGCGGCGAGTAGCAACGCCGCGTCCATCGAGGCGTCCAGACGTGGGACGTCGCCCACGCGGCCCGCGGAAGTACGGCCGGTGTCGAGGACCAGCAGGATGTGACGGTCGCGTTCGGGACGCCAGGTGCGGACGGCGACCGCGGTGTGCCGGGCGGTGGCGCGCCAGTCGATGGAGCGGGTGTCGTCGCCGGGCACGTACTCGCGCAGGCTGTCGAACTCCGTGCCTTCGCCCCGGGTGAGCACGCTGGTGCGACCGTCGAGTTCGCGCAGGCGGGCGAGCTTGGACGGGAGGTGTCTGCGGCTGGTGAAAGGGGGCAGGACGCGCACCGTCCAGGGCACCCGATGAGTGCCCTGACGGGAGAAGAGACGCAAGGGACCGTAGGAGCGGATCGTCACCCGGTCCGCCTCGCGGTCGCCTCGGCGGGTGGGGCGCAGCCGGGTGGTGACACGCCGGCGTTCGCCCGCGGGGATCGTCAGGAGGTGGCGGGAGGCGGGTCCCTCCGTGCCGGGCTGCCAGCTGCTCGGCGGCCAGGCGTCCCGGAGTTGCGCGCGCAGCGGCCGACCGGTGGGGTTGGTGACGGTGAGGGTCACGTCGGCGGCCTCGCCCAGGCGGACGGAGGTGTCGCCGGAACGGGTCAGGCCGAGACGTCGTACCGGCGCCGCGAGTGCGAAGTCGCAGGCGCAGGCCACCGCCACGGAGGCGTTCACGGCGAGAACCCCCGTCCAGCCGGGGGCCCAGACGCCGAGGGGGACGGAGCCGAGTGCCGCGAGCAGCGCGGCGCGTCCGGTGACTCCCATCAGCGCGGGACGGGGACGTGGGCGAGGATCGCGTTGATGACGGAGTCGGCCGTCACACCCTCCATCTCCGCCTCGGGGCGCAGCTGGAGGCGGTGCCGGAGCGTGGGCAGGGCCAGGGCCTTCACGTCGTCGGGGATGACGTAGTCGCGGCCGGTGAGCCAGGCCCACGCGCGCGAGGTGGACAGCAGGGCGGTGGCACCGCGCGGGGAGACCCCGAGGGTGAGGGACGGGGAGTCGCGGGTGGCGCGGCAGATGTCCACGACGTAGGCAGTGATCTCGGGGGAGACGGTCGTCTTGGCGACCGCGGCGCGCGCGGCTTCCAGGTCGGCCGCGTTCGCGACGGGGCGTACGCCCGCGGCGCGCAGGTCGCGCGGGTTGAAACCGTCGGCGTGCCGGGTCAGCACGTCGATCTCGTCCTGACGGGAGGGCAGCGGGATCGTCAGCTTGAGCAGGAAACGGTCCAGTTGGGCCTCGGGCAGCGGGTACGTGCCCTCGTACTCGACCGGGTTCTGGGTCGCGGCGACCAGGAAGGGGTCGGGGAGGGGACGTGGGG
>NZ_VJZD01000511.1 GCF_009377175.1 Streptomyces adustus | reverse complement strand
GGTCGGGGAGCGGGGGCGCGGGCTGGTCGGCGCCCTCCTGGAGCTGGAGGTCGAAGTCGGTCACCGGCTTGCCCTTGAGGGCGTTCTTGGTGAACTGCGCCCAGATCTCGGTGGGGGCGCCGCCGCCGTTGACGCGCGCGAGGCCCATCGCGCCGTAGAGCGGGGTGTGGGCGGCGGTGACCGGGTCCTGGCCCATGACGGAGATGACGGTGGCCAGTTCCGGGGTGTATCCGGCGAACCAGGCGGCCGTGTCGTTCTCGGCGGTGCCGGTCTTGCCGGCGGCGGGGCGGCCGGCCGCCTGGGCGGCGGTGGCGGTGCCGTTCTGGACGACGCTGCGCAGGACGTAGGTGGTGGTGTCGGCGGCCTCGCGGGTGACGGCCCGGCGGGTCTTCGCCTCGGGCGTGTCCATGATGCTCCGGCCGTCCTTGGTGACCTTGTCGATCATCGTGTACGCGCCGGCCTTGCCGTGGTTGGCGAGGGTCGCGTAGGCCTCGGCCATGTCGAGGACGCTGGCGGTGGCGGTGCCCAGCGCGATGGACGGGTAGGGGTTGAGGTCCTTGGTGGCGGCGGGGATGCCGAGGGCGACCGCGGTGTCCTTGACCTTCTGGGGGCCGACGTCGACGGCCATCTGCGCGTACACGGAGTTGACGGACTTGTCGGTGGCGGTGCCCACGGTGATGTTGCCGTAGGAGACGTCGTCCTCGTTGGCCGGCGCGTAGGAGCCGCCGTTCCAACCCTGGACGGGCCGCTTGTTGGTGCCGTCGTAGTAGGTGTTCGGGGTGATGGCGCGGCCGTCCTGGGTCGTCGACTGGTTCTGGACGGCCGAGGTGAACACGAACGGCTTGAAGGTGGAGCCGACCTGGAAGTCACCGCGGGTGGCGTTGTTCGTGTACTGCTTGATGTAGTCGATGCCGCCGTACATCGCGACGACCTTGCCGGTCTTGGGGTCGACGGCGGCGCCGCCCGCGCGGACGGAGTTGTCGACCTTGCGGCCCTTCTTGTCCAGCTTGGACATGAGCTTGTCGTTGACGGCGTCGACGAGGGCGTCCTGCTTGGACTTCTGGAGCGTGGTGGTGACGCGGTAGCCGCCCGCCTCCAGCTCGTCCGCGGTGACGATCTTGTTGTCCTTGAGGTATTCCTTGATCGCGTCGACGATGTAGCCGCGCTGTCCGGACATGCCTGTGGAGGCGGCGCTGTTCTCCTTCGGCGTCGGGAACTTCATGCCCGCGCGTTCGGAGGCGCTGAGCCAGCCCTTGGTGACCATGCCGTCGAGGACGTAGTTCCAGCGGGCCTGGGCGGCCGCCTTGTTCTCGGGGTGCGCGATGACGTCGTACTCGCTGGGCGCGTTGACCAGTGCGGCGAGGTAGGCGCCCTTGGCGGGGTCGAGGTCCACGGCGTCGATGCCGTAGTAGGCCCTGGAGGCGGCCTGGATGCCGTAGGCGTTGCGGCCGAAGTAGCTGGTGTTGAGGTAGCCCTCGAGGATCTTGTCCTTGCTCTCCGTACGGTCGAGCTTGATGGAGATGAAGAACTCCTTCACCTTGCGCTTGGCGGTCTGCTCCTGCGCGAGGTAGTAGTTCTTGACGTACTGCTGGGTGATCGTGGAGCCGGACTGCTTGCCCTTGCCGGTGGCGGTGTTCCAGCCCGCCCGGAGCATCGCCTTGGGGTCGATCGCGGACTCGGTGTAGAAGTCGCGGTCCTCGGCGGCGAGCACGGCGTGCTGGGCGTCCTTGGAGACCTGGGCGAGGGTGACGTTCTCGCGGTTGATCTCGCCGTCCCGGGCGATCTCGGCGCCGTCGGCGTAGAGGTAGACGTTGCTCTGCTTGGTGGCGAGCGCGTTGGCCGGCGGGATCTTGACCATGGAGTAGCCGAGGAAGAACAGGCCGATCAGCAGCAGGACGCCGATGACGAGGGTGCTCAGCACCATGCGCCAGGTCGGGAAGATCCGGCGCCAGCCGGTGCGCTTGGGGCGCTTGGGCTTCTTCCCGCCGTTCGCGGGCGCGTCGGCCCGGTCGGGTTCGGCGGTGTGGACGGCCTGGGCGGTGCGGGGGTCCTGGGGCGCGTAGGCGGCCTGCGCATATCCCTGCGCCGGTGCCGTCCGGGGTGCGTGGGCCGCCCCGCTCGCGGCGGCGGCCC
>NZ_VJZD01000510.1 GCF_009377175.1 Streptomyces adustus | reverse complement strand
AGGTGCAGCCCCTTCGACCCGGAGGTCTTGGCGTACGCCTCGATCCCGTCGGCGGCCAGCCGCTCGCGCAGCCACAGCGCGACCTCGCAGCACTCGACGACGGTGGCGGGCGAGCCCGGATCGAGATCGAAGACGATCCGGTCGGCGGCCTCGGCCTCCTGGACGACCCACTGCGGTGTGTGGAACTCCGTGACGAGGTTGGCGGCCCACATCAGACTGGCCAGGTCCTGCACGAGCACCATCCGGGCGGGCCCCTCCGACCTGGGCACCTCGGCGGTGGTGACCCACTCGGGCGTACCCGGCGGCACGTTCTTGGTGAAGAAGACCTGCCCGTCGGGCCCGTCCGGGTACCGCAGGAAGGAGACCGGCCGGTCACGCAGATGGGGCAGCAGGACGTCGGCGATCGTCGCGTAGTAGTGCAGCACCTCGCCCTTGGTGAACCCGGACGCCGGATACAGCACCTTGTCGAGGTTGCTGAGCGCGAGCCGCCGCCCCTCCACCTCCGTGATTGGCGTCATACGATGAGAATCCCACGGAGACCTGGCATCTCATGACAAACCATGCGCAAGAGAAGTGATCGAAAGGGTGTGGCGCGTGCGATCCATCTGGAACGGAGCCATCTCGTTCGGCCTGGTGAGCATCCCCATCAAGCTGGTGAACGCCACCGAGAGCCATTCGATCTCCTTCCGTCAGTTCCACACCGAGGACGGCGGCCGCATCCGGTACCGCAAGATCTGCGAGCTGGAGGACCGCGAGGTCCCCTCGGCGGAGATCGGCAAGGGGTACGAGGACACGGACGGCACGATCATCCCGATCACCGACGAGGACCTGTCCCACCTGCCGATCCCCACCGCGCGGACGATCGAGATCGTGGCCTTCGTCCCGTCGGACCGGATCGATCCCCTGCACCTCGAAAGCGCGTACTACCTCGCGGCGAGCGGAGCCCCGGCCGCGAAGCCGTACACGCTGCTGCGCGAGGCGCTCAAGCGCAGCAACAAGGTGGCCATCGCCAAGTTCGCGCTGCGCGGCCGTGAGCGCCTGGGCATGCTGCGGGTGGTGGAGGACGCCATCGCCCTGCACGGCCTGCTCTGGCCCGACGAGGTACGCGCCCCGGAAGGCGTCGCTCCCGACACCGAGGTCACCGTCAACGACAAGGAACTCGACCTGGCGGACGCCCTCATGGACACCCTCGGCGAGGTCGACATCGAGGACCTGCACGACGAGTACCGCGAGGCCCTGGAACAGGTCATCGCGGCGAAGGCGGCCGGTGAGGCGCCGCCGGAATCCCCGGAACCGGCGACGGGCGGCAAGGTCCTCGACCTGATGGCGGCACTGGAGAAGAGCGTACGGGCGGCCCAGGAGTCGAGGGCCGGGGAGACCCGGGGCGCGGCGGAGGAGACGGCGGACGCGGAGGTCAGAGAGCTCCCGACGGCCCGCAGGACGGCACGGTCCCAACCCAAGGAGACCGGGGGGAAGAAGTCGACGACGGCCGCGAAGCGCACGTCCGGGACGTCCACCACGGCAAGGAAGTCGACGTCGAAGTCGGCCCAGCCGACGAAGAGGACGGCGGCCAAGTCCACCGCCGCCAGCACGACATCGAAATCGACCGCGAGATCGACCGCGAGATCGACCGGGAAAACGACCGGGAAATCGACTGCCAAGACCACGGCGAAGGCGGCCGACAAGACATCGGCCGACAAGACGACTGCCGGGAAGTCGGCGCCCGGAAAGACAACAGCCCGCAAACGTACGGCTTGACGCCTCGCGGCCGCGGGGCCACCGCCTCGCGCGGCCGTGGGGCGACTGCTTTGTGGGGCCGCGGGGCGACCGTCTTGTGGGGCCGCGGGGCGACCGTCTTGCGAGGCCGCGGGGCGACCGTCTTGCGAGGCCGCGGGGCTATCGCTTTGTGAGGCCGCTGGGCCACCGCCTCGCGCGGACGTCGCGCCACCGCCGTGCGCGGACGTCGCGCCCCGCCCTGCGTGGTCAACCGGCCGGAGTCCGCCCCGCGTCAGGAGCCCCCGGCACGGCATCCCGTGGATCTGCCGCACCCGCTGCACCCCGGGCACCCGTCGGCATCGCGCCGTCCCGCTCCCGTTCCCTTTCATGTCCCCGCTGCGGCTTCGCCCCGCCGGCCGCCAACACCAGCCC
>NZ_VJZD01000050.1 GCF_009377175.1 Streptomyces adustus | reverse complement strand
CCCTCCCTCGCCGACCTCGCCACCGCCCTGGGCCTGTCCCGCTACCAGCTGCTACGGGCCTTCCGTACGGCGATGGGGGTGCCGCCGTACGCCTGGCTCGCCCAGTACCGGGTGGCCCGCGCCCGCGGCCTGCTGGAATCCGGACTGCGCCCGGCCGAGGTCGCCCCGCTCGTGGGCTTCGCCGACCAGGCGCACCTCACCCGGTGGTTCCGCCGGGTGCTGGGGGTGACCCCGGCGGCGTACCGCAACAGCGTTCAAGACAGCCGGTGCTGACCGGGCCGACACTCGCCGTATGACTGCACGCGGCTGGTTCCTGTTCTCCCTGATGGGAGTGGTCTGGGGTATCCCCTATCTGTTGATCAAGGTGGCGGTGGAGGACCTCTCCCCGGCCACGGTGGTGTTCGCGCGCTGTGCGCTCGGCGCGCTGCTCCTGCTGCCGTTCGCGATCCGGCAGGGCGGTCTGGTCCGCACCGTCCGGGCGCACTGGGCACCCATGCTGGCCTTCGCGTGCATCGAGATCATGGGCCCGTGGTTCACGCTGACGGACGCCGAGCGGCATCTGTCGAGCTCCACCGCCGGACTGCTGATCGCGGGCGTCCCGATCGTCGGCGTCATCGCGGCCCGCTTCTTCGGCGACGCGGAGGTCCTGGGCGCACGCCGGATCGCGGGCCTCGTCCTCGGTCTGGCCGGCGTCGGCGTCCTGACCGTCCCGCACCTGACGGGCGGCGACGCCCGCTCCCTGGCCGAGGTGCTGCTCACCGTGATCGGCTACGCCACCGCCCCCCTGATAGCCGCGCGCCGCCTGAAGGACATCCCCACCCTCCAGCTGATCACCCCCTGCCTGATCCTGACGGCCCTGGTCTACGCCCCCGCCGCCGTGGCCGGCCGGCCCGCCGCCATGCCCTCGGCCGAGGTCCTGGCCGCCCTGGCGGGCCTGGGCGTGATCTGCACGGCCGTGGCCTTCGTCGCCTTCCTGGAACTGATCAAGGAGGTCGGCCCGACCCGGTCGACGGTCATCACCTACGTCAACCCGGCGGTCGCGGTGGCGGCGGGCGCGGCCTTCCTGGACGAGCGCCTCACGGCCGGAGTCCTGGCCGCCTTCCTGCTGATCCTGGCGGGCTCGGTGCTGGCGACGGCGGCGGGACCGAAGAAGGACCGGCGCCCGGTAGCATGGTCCACACGGCAGACGAGCCGGGCGGACGGCCGCGTGGAGTCCCCCTAGGGGGCTTCCCGAGGAACGTCCGGGCTCCACAGGGCAGGGTGATGGCTAACGGCCACCCGGGGTGACCCGCGGGACAGTGCCACAGAAAACAGACCGCCGGGGACCTCGGTCCCCGGTAAGGGTGAAACGGTGGTGTAAGAGACCACCAGTGCCCAGGGCGACCTGGGCAGCTAGGTAAACCCCACCCGGAGCAAGGTCAAAAGGAAGCACCCCGGTGCTTCTGCGCGGACGTTCGAGGGCTGCCCGCCCGAGTCCGCGGGTAGACCGCACGAGGCCGGCGGCAACGTCGGCCCTAGATGGATGGCCGTCTCCCCGGCCGCCGCGAGGCGACCGGGTGACA
This sequence comes from Streptomyces adustus, assembly GCF_009377175.1. GTDB lineage: Bacteria > Actinomycetota > Actinomycetes > Streptomycetales > Streptomycetaceae > Streptomyces > Streptomyces adustus. The sequence continues at coordinate 44,315 of NZ_VJZD01000050.1, read as the reverse complement.
GAACCCGGCGTACAGCCCGACTCGTCTGCCGCTCTAGGTCTGCGGGCCGACTGCGGTCAGCCATCCACCGACCTCGTCCATGGCAGCGGCGAAGTCGTCGCGGTCGCGCTCCCGGAACCTCCTGAAGAAGCTGCTGGGCACCCGGGCCTGGGTGAGGCGGGTGCGCAACAGGGCGTCCTGGGCCTGGCGGGCCAGCGTCATCAGCTCCGGGACGCGTTCCGCGGGCATCCCCGAGCGTGCGTGCTCCCGCATGGCCCGCAGGAGCACCTGCCGAGTGTGCTCCCGCACCGCGGCCGTGTCGCGCTGCCCACGGTAGATGTCGACACCGAACAACAGGAGTCCGAGCGAGGGGACGAACCAGTTCATGAGCAGTTCGGCGAGGGTCATCCGGTTCGTCACACCCACCACGACGCCCGCCGCGATCCACAGGACGACACAGGCCTGCACCGTGTTCGCGTACCGCCGACGGACCCGCGCGCCCCAGCCGAGGTTCTGGAGGATGCAGGAGAGCACGTCGAACGGGCGGGGAAGGTCACGGACCTCGTAGTAGTCCCGCAGGGATTCCGCGGACCCCTTGTAACGCCGCGCCAGTCGGCTCGTTTCGTCGGCGGACGGCACGTCGCCCGCGAGCATCTCGTTCCACGGCAGGCCGTAGAGCCGGGTGTCGAACAGTTCCTGCAGGCGCGCGGCCCTGCGGAACTCGTTCTCCGTCCATGCGCCGGCCGCGGCGGCGTACACGAGAGCCCACAGGAAACCGCCGGCCGTGAGCGTCGGCTGGAGGGCCGGGACGAGGACGGCGAGCACGGCTCCCGCGGCGAGCACCACGGACACGAGGACGTGCAGGGCGGCGAGTTTCTGGGCGCGTGCGTGCGAGGACTCACCGGCGCGCAGGATGGTCAGCATCTCCTCGTCGTTCTGCCGCTCGACGATCGGTGTCGGCAATGGTCGGCTCACGTCGTCCCCCTGCTCCCCCTCGACTCCCAGAACACTACGCGGACGCCGCACCGCGAGCGGTGACGCCGGACCATGTTCCTACCCCGAATCTCGTCGAAGCTGTTTGGACGAGGGCCCAATCCCTCTACCCTGAGCGGGTGTTGTGGCCGAGGCGCCAGGCAGGGCTGCGGCCCGGAGGGGGAGACGCCGATGCTGCAGGGACTCGCGGTGCAGACGGTGCAGCACCGCCGGATCCTGCGCGAGGTCGTGGGTGTCCTGGCCGAATCGTCCGCCCTCACCGACACGCGTGGCCGGCACCAGTGGCGGAGTGAGCTGACGCGGGCGTTGGGTGGTCGGTCGCTGGCGGAGTTTCCCACTGCGCAGCAGGAGTTCGTCGAGGCGGTGCGGGTGTGCGAGCAGCAGGCCGACGGTCTGTCGCTGTTGGTGGAAGCCACCTCGCTGGTGGCTCCGGCGCTGGAACATCGACTGGTGCCGCTGGTGGAGGAGTTCCACGCGCTGCGGCTGTACGACTTCAAGGACTGGACGGCGTTGCGTGCCGCTCTGCTGGTGGAACTGACCGAGCTCGACGCGACGGTCGCGCGGGTCACGGGCGACCGGCTCCGGCTCCCCCCGCACTGCACCACTGTCTGGCAGGCGTTCCTGCATCTCTCCGGCCGTGGCGTGATGCCCGGAGTGGCGCTGTCGCCCGGCATGGTGCTGCTGGAACATCTCGCGCTGCACAGCGATTTCGCCTCGCACGTAGGCGAGTTGCACGGCTGGAACGATCATTTCGCCGGGCTCTGGGATCTGGTCGACGGTGCGGGCGGCCTCACCGAGGTGCGCGCGGCGCTCGGAGCGGGGCGCTCCGCGCCTGGGCACGACGACACCGCAGGGTCGCAGGTCACCTCCGCACCGGTTGTGGCCGACGGCCCCGACGCGTCGGCGAGACCGGTGATAAGGCTCTACATCAAGCTCGTTCCGGACCTTGCGCCGGTGCAGGGCACCGGTCGGCGACAGGCCCGCAAAGGGCGCCGCTACTGGGTTTCGGCCAGGGTGAAGTACGCGGAGTCGGCGGAGTTGCACCACGCCAAGGAGGGCGAGACCCAGCAGGCCGTGCCCCAGTCGCAGGTGCCGGCCGCGGTGGCGCGCCTGCTCACCCGTATGTCCTCCTTGTGGCACTCGCGGGCGGAAGAGGTGGTGCTGGAGTTCTTCCTGCCCACGGAGTTGCTCAACGAGCCGGTGGAGTGGTGGGACCGTGATCCTTCACTGACATACCCCAACCCTCTGTTCAGCAAGTACCCGGAGATCGTCCTGCACAGCCTGGAGCGGCTTCATCGTCGGGACGCCCACCAGGTCTGGCGTCTGCGCTGGGCACGCTGGAAGGGCGCGTCCGGCAGCGAGGACTTCATTCATTGGTGCGAGCAGCAGGGGCGCGCGGTGAACGAGCATCTGGAGCAACTGGACGCGACCATCGGTGCGAAGAAGGACGTCGTCGCCATGGTGCTGAGCGAACCCCCGGCCACCGGCAACGCGGCCGGCTTGGGGGAAGTTCGCGTGGGCATCGATCTGGGCATCCCTGTCTTCGTACACCACCGTGACGCGACGTCCGTGGAGTTCCACGGCATGGTCAAGGACGGCCTGGCCGAAGGCGGTCTGGCGGGCCTTCCGTTCCGTACCCGGCAGTGGAAGAGCGACGCGACGGCGCGTGCCGACGGCAGTGCGCGGAATCCGGCCCAGCATCTGTGCCTGGTCTGGGACGATCCCGAGCAGTTGCTGGACGGTGGGGCAGGCGCGCCCGCCGCGTTCATCGGGGGTATCGAATGAGTCCATCACCGCAGGCAGGGTTATCGGCAGCCGACGAAGGCCGCCCGGGCCGACCGTTGTACTCCGGAACCGGTATCGCCTACGAGGACGACACCCCCTACGAGGAGCGTGCGTGGCCGCCGGGTCCGCGCTGGCGGTCGTTCGACGGCGGGCCTGTCCAGCCCTCGCCGCCCGAGGACGAGGAGGCGGACCGGCGGCTGGGTCCGGCCGGGCCGACGCGGCGCCCGCAGGCCGCGGAGGTGCGCCTGGTCAACGCCGCGATCCTGCTGCGCCGTCCGCTGTTGCTGACCGGCCGTCCAGGGGTCGGAAAATCGGCACTGGCCTTCCGGCTGGCCCGTGAACTGGGCCTGGGGCGCGTGCTCCAGTGGCCGGTGACCAGCCGGACGACGCTGGGTTCGGGGCTGTTCGAGTACGACGTCCTCGGACGCGCCCAGGCGGGACAGGCCTGGTTCGCCGCGCAGGAGCGGACGTCGGCGCAGGAGGGCGTGGACGGCGGGGCGTCGTCGGACCCGCTGGACATCGGCGACTTCATCCAGCTCGGTCCGCTGGGCACCGCACTGCTGCCCCATCATCTGCCGCGCGTGCTGCTGATCGACGAGCTCGACAAGGGGGATGCCGACCTGCCCAACGACCTGCTGTCGTTGTTCGAGGACGGCTGGTTCGCCGTGCAGCCTCTCGTTCGAGTGAAGCGTCACCTGGGCGAGGTCACCGTTTACACATCCGACCCGGGCAGAACAGCGACAATTCAGGACGGGATTGTCAAGACTCGATCGTTTCCCATCGTGATTATGACTTCCAATGGTGAACGTGAGTTCCCTGAGGCGTTTATGCGCCGTTGTCTCCGTCTTGATATACCGGATCCCGGTCCGCAGGAGCTGGCCGAGTTGGTCACGGCGCACTTCGGCGACGGGTTGGCAGATGTGCAGGAAAGGCTCGTCCGGGAGTTCATGACACGCAGCGCTCAGGTCGACGGGCTGGCATCCGACCAATTGCTCAACGCGGCACACCTGGTCACCTCGGGCGCTTACTCCTACGGTGAGGAAGACCGCGCCGAGTGGCAGGCCGTGCTCGAGGCTATTTGGCACCCGCTGAACGGAGACGGGGCGGACTGGGGTGTCTGACCGATCGTCCAAGATCAACGGTCGCGCGGCGGCCGACGGGCCACCCGGGGCGTCCGTCGCCGCGGACGTCTCAGCCATGTCCGTCGGCGAGCTGCACCCGCAGGAGATCGCGGACGCCATGTGGCTGGCCGCGTACCACCCGGACATCACCGCTCACGCACCGGACGACGCCTCCCCGGTCCCGTCCGCCCCGCCGAGGCTGTCCGATCACCCCCCTCCCGTACCGCCCGGCTCCGAGCAGGACGGCCGCTCGCCCCGGGTTCCCTCGGGCTCCAACGGCCACGGCTCACCCCCCGTATCACAGAGCCCGGCAACGCCCGAGGTGACATCAGCCGCCCAGGGATCCGTCGACAGCGACCTCCGCCTCGGCGACCCCGACCCCTTACCGCTGATCCCGCACATGGGCGGCATCCCTGTGAACGGCCAGGCGGCAGCCGCCCGGCCGGTCAGGGTCGTCCGCCCGGCCAAGGCCCCCGCGCCTTCCCTCGGTCGCGCCATGCGGCAGTTACGCCGGCCCGCACCCACCCTGCGGGCACCGCAGGTCGACCCGCACGCCACGGCCGAGCGGCTGGCCGTCGACCCGGGGCTGCCCCCGGTCATGCGGGCCGGGCCGGGGCCGCGCTGGAACGCGGTGGTGCTGCTGGACGTCTCTCCGCGTATGGCCGTCTGGCGTGAGACGACCGACCACGTCGCCCGCCAGTTACGTCAGTACGGCGGCTTCGGCGACTACCACCTCCTCCACCTCGACACCACCCGACCTGACGCGGGGTCGATCCGCCTGCCCGGCAGCGACCGTGGCCTCCCGCCCCGGCGTCTGGTGGACCCCCGCGGCCGTACGATCGTGTTCGTCCTCACCGACGGTCTGGGCCCGGCATGGCAGTCCGGCGCCGTCCAGCGGCACCTGGCGTCGTGGGGACGGCACCAGCCGACGGTCGTCCTCGACGTACTGCCCCAACACCTCTGGCGCCGCAGCGCGTTGCAGCAGATCGACCGCGTCCGGCTTCGCTCGTCCGGACCCTGGCCTGCCCGTCCGTCCTGGGAGTACGTCGACGCCACGGGCCGGACCGAGGCGCGCGGGCAGCGCACCGTCGTTCCGGTCCTGGAACTGTCCGAGCGCTGGCTGGCGCCGTGGACGGACTTCCTCACCGGCGCGGGTCCGCGATGGACCGAGGTGGCCGCCCTGGTGCTGCCCCGAACGGCGCGCTGGGCTCCGCCGCCGTCGCGTGAGACCCGCGCCAGGAGTGCGGCGGAACGCGTCGCCCTGTTCCGCGTGTGGGCTTCCCCCGACTCGTTCCAGCTCGCCACCCGCCTGGCGACCGCTCCGCTCGCGCTGCCTGTCATGACCGCGCTCCAGCGGCGCACGATGCCGCGCACGGGCCCCGAGCATCTGGCCGAGTTCCTCATGAGCGACCTGGTGGCCTCCGGTTCGGAATCCACCGATGATCTTTTCGCTTTTCACCCGGGCGTGCGTGAGGAAGTGCTGGCCGCTGGCAGTCGGCAGGCGACCGAGGCTGCGACGAAGGCGGCGGCCGAGTTGCTGGCGCCCCATAGCCCAGCTGCCCGGGAAATGCTCGCGTACCTGCATGGCGCAACCGCTTCCAAACCGCAGGTGACCGCGGACAATCGAGGCTTTCGCGAGATCGAGCGGCTGGTTTTGCGCTCACTCTCCGGCGCGCACGCACGCCGGGCCCAATTGATCGGGCAACTCATTCGGGCGCATGAGGAATCAATACAGATGAGCGAATCGACACGCGGCGAGCGACCCATCGCGCCATACACGGAAAGCTATGACATAGTGACTGAACCAAACACCTCCGAGGCGTCGGTGCTGGTCGAAAACATCGGCGGCCCTGACAGCGGCACCTCTCCAGGAGACGCCACCATGGTCACGGCTTACCCCGACACAGCGTCACGGCCAGGTATCACTCTGAGTCGCCCCACCGATTATGCCAATGTGCGCCCGTTGGTATGGGGAAACATGCCTCCGCGGAATCTCGTCTTCACCGGACGCGCAGATCTTCTGGTGAACCTGGAAAGGGAATTGCGCGGCGGCCCTACTGCTGTTCTGCCGCATGCCCTTCATGGCCTCGGTGGCGTCGGAAAGTCGCAACTCGCACAGGAATACGTCTACCGGCAGGCGAGCCAGTACGAAATTGTCTGGTGGATTCCCGCGGAGCGTCCCACGCAGATCGCGCAGGCGCTCGTGGAACTGGCCCACCGGCTCCACCTGCCGGTCAGCAGCGAGGCGATCACCGCGGTGCCCGCCGTGCTGGAGGCGCTGCGCACCGGAAATCCCTACAGCAAGTGGCTGTTGGTGTTCGACAACGCGGAGAGCCCGGAAGCGGTCCAGGAGTTCTTCCCGAGCATTTCGGAGAACAGCTCGGGCGGCTCCATCATCATCACGTCGCGCAATCCGCAGTGGAACACCCTCGCCCGCCCCTTGGAAGTCGACGTGTTCGAGCGCGACGAGAGCATTCAGCTGCTCCAGCGCCGTAACCCCGATCTGTCCGACGAAGAGGCCGACCAGCTCGCCCAGGTGCTGGGCGATCTGCCACTCGCGGTCGAGCAGGCTTCGGCCTGGCGAGCAGAGACGGGTATGCCCGCCGCCGAGTACCTACGCCTTTTCGCAGAGAAACGTGCAGAGTTGATGACAGTTTCCCGGCCCACGCATTACGAACAGACCGTCGCGACGGCCTGGAACGTCTCTCTGGACCATCTCGCGAGCAAGAATCCGGCGGCGCTGCAACTGTTGCAGATCTGTGCGTACTTCGCTCCCGAGCCCATTGCCCGTTCCCTCTTCTCCGGCGCGCCGGTGCAGCCCATCGCCCCGGACCTGGACCGGGCTCTGACCGACCCGCTGCGCCTGGCCAGGGCCATTCGGGAGATCAATCGGTATTCGCTCGCCAAGATTGACCACCGTAATAACAGTATTCAAATGCACCGCCTCGTGCAGGCGGTGCTCATCGCCCGTATGACGGAGGAGCAGCGGGAGCGGATGCGGCACGGCGCGCACCTGCTCCTGGCGGCCAACGCCCCTCGCGATCCCCGGGATCCGGACCACTGGGCGCGCTTCGGCGACCTGTACCCGCACGTGGTGGAGTCCGGCGCGATCGAGTCGGAGGTCGGCAACGTCCGCCAGCTCGTCATCAATACCGCCGATTACCTCTTCTACTGGGGCGATCACCAGGGCGCCCGCGATTTCGGCCAGCGGGCGTACGACCGGTGGCGGGAGAAGTTCGGGGACGGCGATCAGCAGACGCTGCTCCTGTGCCGGGGCCTGTGGTACGTGCTGTGGCGGATGGGCCGCTACGGAGAGGCCGCGGAGCTGAGCCGACGGATGCTGGCCGCCGTGCAGGAACTGGGCTCCGACGCCGAGGAGGAACTGCTGGCGTCGATGGGGCAGGTCGCGATCGACCGCCGCTCGGACGGTGACTTCCTGGGTGCTCTGGCGATGGCCCGCGACGTCCACGACAGGGCCGTGCGCGCCTACGGCGACGAGGACCCGCTCACCCTGGACCACACCCACAACCTCGCGGTGGCCCTGCGCGCCTGCGGGCACTACCACGAGGCTCTCGAGCTGGACGAGGCCACCTGGCGGCGCAACATCCTCGTCTACGGCGAGGAGGCCTGGGACACGCTCCTGTCGGAGATGGGTCTGGCGCTGGACCGGCGCGAAGCGGGCGACTACGCGCTCGGCGCCCGCATGTTCGAGGAGATCGTCGAGAAGTACCGCAGTGTGTTCGGCGAGACCAACCCGCACACGCTGCGCGCCCTGGCCCGGCTCGCGGTGTCCCGGCGCAAGGCCGGTGACCACACAGGCGCCTACGAGCTCAGCCTTCAGGCCAGCAAGGCGCTCACCGACCGCTACGGCGAGCGCAGCCCGGACGCCCTGGTGGCGTCCCTGAACCTGTCGGTCGACCTCAGGCAGCTCAACAACCTCGACGATGCGCTGAAGCTCGGCGAGAAGACCAGGGACTTGTACGCCGAGGTGTTCGGCGCGCATCACCCCGACACCGTGGCGGCGGACATCGACCTCGCCATCACCCTGCGCCTGGGCAACCAGGTGGCAGCCGCCCGCGCCCTCAACGAGAGCGCGCTGGACCGCGCCCGCCAGGCGCTCGGGGACGACCACCCGACCGTGCTGGTGTGCACCGCCAACCTGGCCAGCGACATGTACGCCCAAGGCGAGGCGGCAGGTGCGCTGGAACTGGACGAGCACACCCTGGAGCGGGTCAAGGCCACGTTGGGCGAGCAGCATCCCACCGCGCTCGCCCTGATGAACAACATCGCCAGCGATCTGCGGGCGCTGCGTCGGACCGAGGAGGCCGAGGCCATGCACCTGGCCGCGGTGGAGGGCATGAGCGCCAAGCTCGGCGCCACGCACCCGGCCACCACGGACGCCGAGGCCTGGCGCCGCTCGAACTGTGACGCCGATCCGATGCCGTGAGGCCGCCGGGGCCGCACCGCTTCGTCGTCAGGGGACGGCCACGGTGCGGCCCAGCCAGTCGGCCACGGTCACCGGGTCCGGGGTCGAGGCACTCTTCAGCTTGATGGACGCGTAGACGTGGCGAACCAGTTCCGGGCAGGCTTCCAAGGCCCGGACGGCCCACGCGTGCTCCTGTTGGCCGCGCAGCGTGCACGCCAGCCCTGCCCAGACGGTGCCCGGCGCCGGACCGGCATCGCCGTGGGCTCTGATCTCGGCGGTGTACAGGGCTCCCGCCCTCTGCGGCCGGCCGTCGAGCAGATGGAGGTCCGCCGGCCGGGCTCCCGCCACCAGGTCTCCCAGGGCGTCCGTGGCCTGCACCTGTGCGGCGGTGGCGGAAACCAGACGCATCCGCATGAGCACGGCCCGAGCGTCCAGGTGGCGGGCCATCGGGTCTGCGACGAGGCGGGGTGTGGGGTAGCGCCAGGCTTGTTCGGGAGCGGCCGTGAGCGCGGTGCCGTCCCCCCATTCCTGCACCAGGTCGCCGACCAGATCGGGATCGGGGACCATGTGGTGGGCGCGCCAGCTCAGCGAGTGGTCGTCGACGGCCAGTTCCGCCCAGCCGAGGGAGTCGGCCCTGACCGGGTCGTCCTGCCATTCCCGAATCGTCTCCAGGAGGCGCTCGACGAGTCTGCGGCCCAGCGCGGTCAGGCATGAATCGTGGACCAACCCGGGCAGGACAAACATGAGTTGGCGGCGACGCAGGGCGAACTCGAATGCCGCCAGGCCCTCTTCTTCGTGGCCGCAGCCGTTGAGCAGGTGGCCGCGCCAGAACCGGGCCACTCCGGTGAAGGCGTAGATGCCGTGCAGGACACCGCGCAGCGGGCGAGGGTCGTCGCGCCAGGGGACGTAGAAACGGTGTGTCACGTCGGCCGTGTGCAGCGAGTACATGTGCAGGAGCGCGCTCAGTTTGCTGTGCTGTGCCTCGTGGGTGAGGACCGCGGCGAACTGGGCCGCGGCGGCCGGCTCGGCTCCGGTCGGCTGCGAGGCCGCCATGCCGCCCATGCCGTCCTCCATCGTCGCGCTGTGCCAGCGGAAGGGCCGGGCCGGGGGAAGCGGTTCGATGGAGCGCAGACAGGCACTGACGTCCTCGGCGCCGCCGGGGTCCACCCGGGCGAGCAACGGCCAGGCGCGCTCGATGAGTTCGGTCCAGCGGCGGGTCGCCTCCTCCCATCCCGGGGCGGGCGGCGGGTCCGGCCTGTCCCATGCGTCGCCCTGCACCCGGTAGGGGCCCATGTCGTGCAGTACGACGTCCCGGGGGCCGTCCGCCAGGTCCAGGGGCAGAACCTGGGGAACCCGCCAGTGCGCGGACGGTTTGGACAGGGGCTGCTCAATCCGCACGGGATCGTGGTCGTTGCCCGCCGGGCCGACGAGTGCCACGGTGAGAGTGCGGTCGGCGAAGGAGACTTCGGCCACCTGCCAGGCAGTGCTGCTGCCGGGCAGCACCGCGCAACCGAGTGTGGGGAGCCAGACCCGCCCGTGCCAGGCGGGGACCCTCAGGCGGAACGAAAGTCCGGTGCGTATCGCAGCCACGGCCGCCAGGAGGTGCAGATGGCCCACGTCCATCCAGAGCGGGGGTTCGCCGGGTTTGCGGCCGTGCCCGGGCGCCTGTAATCGCTGGAGGCAGTGGCGCAGCCAGCGTCCCGTCTCGGGCAGCAGGAGTATGCCGTCCGCTATGGCTCCGCTCTGCCGCTCGGAGGCGACGAGGAGGTCCCACGCTTCCACGATCCCCGACAACGGCCCCTTGGCGTCCGGGCGTTCGCCCGCCTTGGCCGTGAGGAGCCCGAACAGGACCAGGCGATGGCTGCGTTCGGAGTCCCACAGGTGGGCGATGACCGCGTGCCCGCCCCCGCCGCCGGCCACGAGGTCAAAGTGCCGGGGAGGCAGCCCGTGCCGTGGGGGTTCCGCCGCCGACCGGCCCGGGGACATAGAGGAGCCACGCACCGATGAGCCTCCGTGGTAGCCGTCCGGGCCTCAAGGTCACAGCGTTGTACTGCTCTTGGGGTCGCCGAAGAAGACGGAGGGGTTGCCGAACTCCCTCAGCAGCCGCCGTTCCACGTTCTGCCACTCGTGGCCGTTCCGATACGCCTGTACGTCTTCCAGCGTGAGCTGCGAGAGATCGAGTAACTCCGACTCGATGATCGCCCCAGCGTGATCCATGCCCTGCGGCCCTCCCCGTCTCGGGCCGCGCGGCCCGTGGTCCTGCTCCTTCATGATGTCCCAGCGACGCACACGCGGAAACCCCGAGGGGCGGAATAGCCCGCGTGCCCGTTCAGCCCGCCCGCGTCCCCCCGTCCGTCGCGGCACGGAAGTCGGGCATGCGTCGAAGGGCGTCGAGCAGCTCTTCGCGTTCCCGGGTCCCTGTGTCCACTGTCGCTATCGCCTCCCAGAGCTCGCCCAGTCCGCCGGGGAACGCGAGGCAGGTGTCGACCAGCCCGAGCAGTTCCACGCGCAAGATGTTCGACCTCGGGATGCTCGTGGCCAGACGTCGGGGAAGGTGGCGCAGCACGGCCTCGCGGGAGTCCTTGTCGGCCATCGCCGGAACGGCCTCGAGCGCTTCCAGCAGTGCTCTGCGCCGGTCCTTGTCCCCTGTACTGCCGGTGCTCTGCCGGGGTATCGCGGACGGCGTGGCATGCGGTGTGCCGGGAGCCCGAAGGCGGTCCGCCGGACCGGGATCCGGCGAAATCGCCGGTTGTGGCGTCGGCGGCTCGTGTGCGGAAGGCGCGGCGGGCCGGGAGACCGTGGCCGGTCCCTCGGTACGGGAGTGCAGGACCGCTGCGCCCGCATGCGCGGCCAGCAGAAGGTACCAGTCACGGGCGCGTGCGCCGAGGCCGGAGAAGGTGGTGAAGGTCAGGGCGCAGGCGACGACGGACAGCAGCAGCTGGTCGGTCCACGGTTCCCGCCACTTGCCCATCACCTCCTCGGCGGTGTCCCGTACGCAGTCGACGCGGCGCGTCAGGTCGGGGGGAAGCAGATCCACGTACTCCGCACAGGGGGCGACGACGTAGCCGATCAGTGCCTCCTCCTGCTGCCGCGGCAGGGGGGCGGTGACGAACGGTGTGAGCGCGGACAGGAGCAGCATGGCGATGTCGCAGGTGAGAGCCCCGTCCGGGCGGAAGCCGCCGAGGTCGATGAGTCGGTATGCCTCCTCCAGCGGAACGCCGTGGCGCAGCGGGACGATGATGTTGTCCGTGTGGAGGTCGCCGTGGGTCAGCCCGGTGAGGACCGACATCTCGGGGTCGGGCAGATCCGGATGCCCCGTCACCATCAGGTAGGGGTTGGGCAGACGGCGGCCCGCGACCTCGAACCACGCGTCGGCGGCCCACTCGGGATCCGCGTGCCGGCGGTGCGGCTCGAACGAGTGGAGCCCCCCTCCCGCCGGGTCCGTCTCCGCGCGAAGGAACGCGGACGCGACGGTCCGTACGGGCCTGCCCGCGGAGGTGTTCCACTCGGTCAGCAGCCCCCGCGCCACATGCGCGCACGTCCGTGTGAACTCCGGTCCCCGCAGGGCGCCGAGCGGCACGGCGGCGCGCAGCGTGTCACCCGCGACGCTCTGGAACATCAGTGCGCCGCCGCCCTTGAGGGGGAACGGGGCGAAGGGCTGCTCGACGAGATGGTCCTTTGCGAACTGCCCCGGGGCCGCCCGCAACGCCCTTGTGTGCCGCCCGGGTTCCGTGCGGTGTCGCCCTTCCGGCAGCACCTTCAGGACGGCCACCATCGGCGGGGGAGCCAGTTCGAGCGCGGCCAGCACGGCCCCGGTATGCCCCTTGCCCGGCGGCAGCCAGGACGGACGGAGCAAACTGACCGACTGATCGTTCAACTCTGCCCAGTCGAGCAGGCCTTGGGCTCCATCGGGGCCCAACCGGTCGATCAGCTCCGGCAGGTCAGGGGCCGGGGACACATACGCCTCCTCGAACTTCGCGGGGCGCGACGGCTGCCGCACGGCACGCAGCGGACATACCGGTCAGTGTTCCATGTCCGGCGGACGCGGGCCAGGGTCCTGACCGCTCGGGCGTTCGCCCGACGACCTCCTGCTCGGCCGGGGAGTCCCTCCGCCGAGGGCGGGTGGCGCGGACCCCGAATCGGTCGCGCGCCGCCCGCCCTCGTGGGGATCCGGCTCCCCGGTCTCGGGCATGCCGTCTCGGCCGCCGGTCGACACAGGTGTGCCCTCGCGGCGCCGGTGGCGCAGGCCGCCCGCCACCGCCAGGATCGTCGCCACGCCGGTCACGGCGGTGACCGTCCACAGGTCCGTGCGGCAGCCGCCGAGGTCGGTGTCCGTGTCGAGGGTGAGGGCGGTGGCGGTGATCGCCACGACGATGCCGTTGCCGATCTGCCGGCTGGTGTCGAACAGGACCGAGGCCAGGCCCTGTTCGTCCTCGCGGGCCCGGCCGGCGGCCGCGATGTCCAGCGCCGGGTAGGCCGCGGCGAAGCCCAGGTCAGGTCCTCACCTCACCGTCGGACTCGGCGAGGCCGTGCTGTCCGCCGACGGGGTGAGGGCGATCTGTGGCTGACCCGCGACCGCGGGCGGCGGGGTCAGGTCCTGGGCCGGCAGGTCGGGCGAGGCGGTTTCCTGCGCGAGGGCCTGACCGAAGTCGACCAGGCCGGTCTTCTCCATGACCGTGATGTGAGCCAGGACGGTGTCGTTCGCCTGGTCGGCCAGCGCGCGGACCAGCGAGTTCCTCGTGGTCGTGCGGACACTCGCGATCGTGGTGAGGAGCTGCCCGCTCGTCGCGCGCACCGTGGTGGCCAGGTCGGCGTCGAACTGCTTGCCGCTTTCCCCGTTCAGCCGGGACTCGAAGGTCTGTTGCAGTGGCGACGGCTGGTTGGGCAGTGCGATGCCCAACTGAACGGCGACATCGCGGCAGGCGGCGTCCAACGAGGCATCCGTGTCGGCCAGATGCTGCCCGGCGCTTCGGACCGCCTTCGTCGTCCCCTTCTTCGCCGCCTTCCGGCCGACGGGGTACTCCCACAGTCCGGCCGAGCGCACTTGGACCACGAAATCCCGGTCGGCTTCCGTCAGGGGTCCGGTCGCCGGTTTGGCGACGACCCGCTCCGGTGCGTTGCTGACCTTCTGGACTCCGAGCATGGCGGGGTAGAGGAGGGAAGTGAGGGTCATGCCGAGCGCACCACCCACAAAGAGAGTTCCCGCCGCCTTCCGTGATACGAGCACCGTGTCTCCTGATCCGGTTCTTCGGATCCCGCACACCCAGACATACGGAGGCGAGGGGTCCGTAGAACCTTTTGGGCTCGTAATGGGTTCGTAAAGCGATGGGTGAACGGCGGTGCGAAAAAGGGCCGTTCGGCCCTACCGGCGGGCCGGGGAAAGGACTGTCGGCCCTATCGGGGCCGGGTGCCCCGCGGCCCATCATGGAGCGGCAGCCAGGAAGGGCCAGGTCCATTCCCGCACTTCTGGTCCTTTCCGGCTCGCCGACGGCAACGGCTGCCGGAGGCCCGGCGCACGAAGGTGCGGCGGGCCCGGCGGTGTGCGCTCCGTCGAGGCCGAGCGGCCCCGGCGATGGGTCCGTGTTGCGATTTTCGCATCTCGCTCGTATGGTGAACTCATGGGCGATGTGGCGGATCGCGTACGGAAAGTGATGAAGGATGCCTCGGTCAGTCAAGGGGTGTTCGCGCAAGGCGTCGGGCTGGCTCCCGACAAGTTGTCGAAATCCCTGAACGGTGTCCGCAGGTTCACCTCCCTCGATCTCGCCCGGATCGCGGAGTTCGGCAACACCACGGTCGACTGGCTGCTGACCGGCCGGAAGCCGCTGCGCCCCACCGTCGCGGCCCGCGCCAGTGCGCCGGTGGTCGACGACGAGGGCCGCGGCAGGCTCGACGACCTGGTCGAAAGGTTCGTCACGGCACACGAGGTGCTGGATCTCCTGGGCCTCGCGTCCGAGCTGCCGGAACTGCCCTCTGTCCGTCCGGACCTCAAGCGATACGTCGATCAGGGTGTGGCTCTCGCGGACGACGCGCTCGCCCGTCTCGCCGCCGCGGGCACGCCGGCGATCGACGGCCTGGAAACCGCCGACCTGCTTCAGGCCTTCGAGCGCACTTTCGGTGTCGACGTGGCGAAGATCGGCCTGCCGGACGGAATCGACGGTGCCGCCTGGCAGGCGGACGGATTCCGGCTGATCATGATCGCGCGGACCAGGGTTCCGACCCGCCAGCGATTCACCCTGGCCCACGAACTGGGGCACATTCTGGCCAGGGACGCCCAGGACCTGCTGACGGAGACGCAACTCGCCCCGGGGCGGCAGAAGGACCTGACCGAGGTACGCGCCAATGTGTTCGCCGCGAATCTCCTCATGCCCCGGGGCGAAATCGACTCAGTGGTACGTGAGAAGGAAGTGACGGACGAGCAACTCGCCTCGCTGGTCGTGCGCTTCCAGGTGTCTCCCAGCGCACTTGCGGCCAGGCTCACCCAGTTGGGTGTCATCGCCCCCCGAACAGGGGCCAGGCTGCGCGGGCTCACGACGCACGACTGCCACTGGCTGACCGGCCAGAGCGACCTCTTCGAGGCCCGCACCACGTGGTCGGAGGCCAACCGACTTCCCTTCCGCCCGGCTCAGTTGCTGTACGAGGCCTACCTGGCGGGGGACACCACCCTGCGCCCCCTGGCCGCATACACGGGCGTGGACGTCGACAGGATCCGCGAGACGCTCGAACCCGAACCGGCCCCGCAGGAGGGCGTGTCGAGCGGTACCGGCGTGGACGAAGGGGACCTGGTCTACCAGCCATGACGCGTCACTGCTGGTTTCCCGACAACACCGTGCTGTGCAATTTCGCCGCCGTCGACCGGCTGAGTCTGCTGGAGAAGGTCCTCGACGGCCGCGGTCGCTGGACGGAGGCGGTGGCGGCCGAGGCCGAGCAGTCGACGCGGTACTGGCCGAAGCTGGGTCAGGTGACCGCCGGCGGATGGCTCGGCGAGCCGATCGCGATCGACGACCCCGCCGAGACCGCCGCGGTGGACCGCATTCGCCGTGTCGTCTTCGCGGGTTCCCCCTCCCGGCCCTTGCAGCACCTGGGTGAGGCGGAGACGCTCGTGGTCATCGAGCGGCGCGGCGAATTCGCGAACTCCGTGTGGATCACCGACGACGGCGAAGCCGGCCACTATGCGCGTCGCAAGGGCATCACCGTCAAGAACACCGTCGACCTCATGCGCGAGGCGGTCGTGGACGGCCTGGTCCTGGCCGACGCGGGCCATCGTCTCCTCATGGGGATGCAGCAGGCCGGGCGCCATCTGCGAGGCGTTCCGCGCGGCGCGGAGGGCCTGCTGCGCTGAGGAGGAGTCGGGCGAGGGCGGGCGGTGCGGACCGTGTTGTCCGGTCGCGCGCCGCCCGCCCCCGTGGGTGTTTTCCCGCCTCGGGGTCGTCTTCCCGGGCTCGGGTGTCTTCTCGGTGAACCGGCGGGCCCGGGTGGCCCGGGCGGTCTGCCGGTGTTGTCGTCTCGGCCGCCGGCCGACACAGGTGTGCCCTCGCGGCGCCGGTGGCGCAGGCCGCCCGCCACCGCCGGGATCGTCGCCACGCCGGTCACGGCGGTGACCGTCCACAGGTCCGTGCGGTAGCCGCCGAGTTCGGTGTCCGTGTCGAGGGTGAGGGCGGTGGCGGTGATCGCCACGACGATGCCGTTGCCGATCTGCCGGCTGGTGTCGAACAGGCCCGAGGTCAGGCCCTGTTCGTCCTCGCGGGCCTGGCCGACGGCCGCGATGTTCAGCGCCGGGTAGGCCGCGGCGAAGCCCAGGCCGCCCAGCACCTGCTGGACGAACAGGATGAGATCCGTGACGGGCGGTTGCGCCGCCATGCTCGCCATGTCCGTTCCCCTCCCCGCGGCCTGCGCCGGGTCAGCCGACCTGAAGGCTCACTTCGATGCCCTCCCGCGTCATGCGGGAGTACGGGCAGATCTCGTGCGCCTTGTCCAGGAGCTTCTGCGCGACGGCCGGCTCGACGCCGGGCAGGTGCGCCGTCAGGTCGGCGATGATGCCGAACCCGTCGTCGTTCTTGCCGATGGCGACGCGCGCGGTGACGCTGGAGCCGGTGATGTCGACCTTCTCCATGTCGGCCACGATGGCGATGGAGGCGTGGAAGCAGGCGCTGTAGGTGGCGGCGAAGAGCTGCTCGGGGTTGGTGCCGCGACCGGCTCCGCCGAGCTCCTTGGGCTGGCTCACGGTGACGTCGAGCTTGCCGTCGTCGGACGACACACGGCCCTCACGGCCGCTCTCCGCGGTCACGACGCCGGTGTAGAGCAGAACGTCGGTGTGCTGGATGGGCATGACTTGCCTTTCGGTTTCCGTTGGGTGCGGATCTGGGTGCGGACTTGGTTGCGGATCGGTGATGCGCAGGGGTGTCGGTCGCGAGGAGCCGGCCGCGGTCCCGCGGGCCCGCTCACGGAGCGGGCGCGAGGACCGGCAGCGCGCCGGCCGATATGCCGATGGTGCAGCGGGTACGGGTGCCGGTGTCCGGTTCGCCGTCGTACTCCAGGACGAGCGGTTCGCCGTCGACACGCTCCAGAACGACCTCCCCGCCCTGGGCGTAAAGTACGCCAGGGCGGTCCAAGTGGGCCGCGTTACGGCTTAGTTCGAGCAATTCGGCCAGATGTGATCCATCGGTCATCACGCAGATGTCGAGCAGGCCGCCGTCCGGCACCGAGCGGGGCAGCAGCTGGTGGTGCCCGGCCCGGCAGCGCCCGCCGCCGATGTTCGTCAGCTGGATGTCCCCCTCGTACAGGAGGGTGCCGTCCACCCGTACCCGGCCGCGGTACGGCCGGGCCCGGTGCAGTGCCTCGTCCGGCGTCCGACGGCAGCGCTCGCGGCCGGTGACGTCCGCGTGCCGGGCGGCCGCGTGCGTCACCTCGGCCACGAGCCCGGAGCCCGCCCCGCGGACGACGGGGGCTCCGGTCTCGCGGACCTGGAGCAGGTCGACGCGGCGGACGCGGGAGTTGTCGGCGGAGAGGGCGGCGTCCAGGGCGTCCTGCCAGGGACGGTCCGACCAGATCTCGCGGTAGAAGGAGTTGCCGGTGCCGGCCGGCACGTTCACCAGCGCGGCGCCGGGCGATCCCGGCCGCCTGCGGTGGGCCGCCGCGAGACCGGAGGCGGCCTCGCGGGTGGTGCCGTCGCCGTCGGCCGCGATCAGGACCGCTGATCTCCGTCGAGCAGCACGTGGACTGGATCACCGACTGCATCGCCCACCTGGGGGACCACGGCCTCACCGGGATCGACGCCACCGTCGGGGCGCAGGACGCCTGGGTGCGGCACGTCGCCGACCTGGCGGCGGACACGCTCTGCCCGGAGGCCGCCTCGTGGTACCAGGGCGCCGACACCCCCGGCAAGCCGCGGGTGTTCATGCCCTGCCTCGGCGGGGTCGGCACCTACCGCGAGGAGTGCGACGCGGTCGCCGCCGCCGGGTACCGGGGCTGCACGCTCAGCCGGCTGCCGGACGCGCACCCGACGGCCTGAGCCGGCCGTCGCCCACCGCGCGCCGGCGCGCGGCAGACCGCGCCCGACCGCACGCTCCAAGAGTGGACGTTTCTCGGTAAGTCGACATGTAACCGGCCGTCAATATGGGTTTCTATCGCACATATTGACGGTCAGTCATGTGTTCGTACGGTGATACGATCACCACGCTTGCGGGTCGGGCGGATGGGCGCAAGAAGGCATCCCCGACTTTGGGGACGGTCCGGGCGGAAACCCCGATGCGGGCGGTCCGCCGGCTCGCCCGCATTCGACGGGATTTCAGCAGTCGGCCGTCAGTCGCCTGAAGAGAGTCTTATGACGGAATACATACAGAACCCAGTGCTCTGGGCTCTGCTCGTCGTCATCCTTGTCGCGATTGCCTTGATTGTTCGGCAACGTCGGGCAGCGCGTGCCTTACGGCAGGAGATGGACGGGCTGAGGGCCCATTACTCCGAACTGGAGAATCAATACTCCCAATCCGTCCAGGCGGCTCAGGAGCAGGCCGAGGAAGCCACCAAAACGGTGCTGAAGTCCGCGATGCGGACACTTCAGGGTCTCGCCGCCGAGCAGCAGCTGGTGGTCTCCCGGCTCCAGAACAAGTACGGCGAGTCGGTCATTCTCCAGGATCTGCTCGAAATCGACCACACCAACTCGCAGTTCGGCCGACGTGCCCAGTCCATCGCCGTGCTGTGCGACGGCTGGCTCGGGCGGCAGCGTGACATCGCCTCCGTCTACGACGTGGTGCGCAGCGCGCAGGGGCGCATCCGGCATTACCGCCGTGTGGAAATTCTGTCACAGGTGGATTTCGGCATCACCAGCCGGGCCGTCGAACCGGTGGCGCTCGCGCTCGCCGAACTCCTCGACAACGCGACCAGCTATTCCAGCCCGGACACGGTCGTCGAAATCAATATCCGGACCGTACCCAAGGGCATCTGCATCGTCGTCGACGACGCCGGTGTCGGCATGAACGACGAGGAGCGCGCCAAGGCGGAGCGGCTGCTGTCCAGCGACCGGGTCACCGGCGTCTCCGGACTCGGCAACCCGCCCCAGTTCGGCTTCGCCGTGATCGGTGTGCTGGCCGAGCGCTTCGGCTTCGAGGTGGCCGTGGACTCCTCGTCCCCCTACGGCGGTGTCCGCGCGGTGGTCCTCCTCCCGCACGACCTGCTCACCGGCATGCCCGAGCGCAAGGCGCCGGCGGCCTCCAAGACGGCGTCCAAGGCGGCCGCCGAGGCCATGCCGGGTGTGGGCGGACCCGAGCCCACCCTGGCCGCGTCCTCGACCTCCGACGGACTGCCGAAGCGGCGCCGCAAGCGGCCGATGGCCATCGTGCCGGGCAGCGCGTCCGTCACGCGCTCCGCGTCGCGCTCCGGCGCGGAGACCGCGGCGATCATGGGGGCCTTCCAGCGCGGTACGCAGTCGGGCCGGGCGACACAGGCGGATCCCGCGGATCAGACGAGCAGCACCCGTGGTGCTGACAGTGAAGGGCATGAGTACTCGTGAACGACGACCTGTCATGGATGCTCGACAGCGCCCTGGAGATTCCCGGGGCCCTGCACGCGGTCCTGATCTCCGCCGACGGGCTGCTGATGGCCCGCACGAAGGACTTCGAGCGGGACAACGCCGACCGGGTCGCCGCCGCGATGAGCGGTGTGCAGTCGCTCAGCCGGTCGCTCGCCTTCTTCTGTGACGGCGAGACCCTCCAGTGGCGGCAGACGCTCGTGGAGTTCGACGGCGGCTGGGTCTTCCTGATCTCCGCCGGCGAGGGCGCCTACCTCGGGGTGTCCGCCTCTCCCGACGTCGACATGCAGGACATCAGTTTCCGTATGCAGCAGCTCGTGGGCCAGCTCGGCAAGGCGCTCACCACGCCGCCGCGCGAGAACCTCGGCGCCCGCTCATGAGTTACGGCGACGAACTGGATTCGGAGAGCGCGGAGTTAGTACGACCGTACGTCATCACCAAGGGCCGCGGACTGCCCGACGAGGAGCAGCTGTCGCTGATCACCCTCGTCACGGCGGCCGACGACGACCAGCGGCGGCCCACCCGGTTGTCGCCCGAGGAGCAGAACCTGCTGGACCTGTGCGGGGCCGGCTACCTCTCGGTCGCGGAGATCGCCGGGCACACCCGGCTGCCACTGGGCGTGGTGAAGATCCTGCTGTCCTCCCTCACCGAGAGCGGCCATCTCGTCACCCGTCCCCCGGTGGCGCGGGCCGCTCTCGCCGACCGGCAGATCCTGGAGGAGGTGCTGAATGGGCTCAGGGCCAAGTTTGGATGAGCAGGACTACGTCCGCGGCGGAGCGACCCAGACCGCGGTGAAGATCCTGGTCGTCGGGCACTTCGCGGTGGGCAAGACCACGTTCATCGGGGCGATCTCCGAGATCGCCCCGCTGTCCACCGAGGAGACGATGACCCGGGCCGCCGAGGGGGTGGACGACCTCAAGGGCGTGGAAGGCAAGACCACCACGACGGTCGCCATGGACTTCGGCCGCCTGACCATCAGCGACCAGGTGGTGCTTTACCTGTTCGGCACGCCCGGACAGCAGCGCTTCGTGCAGATGTGGGAGGACATGGCCCGCGGTGCCCTCGGCGCGCTGGTCCTGGTCGACCCCGAGCGGCTGGCGGACTCGTTCGCCGTGATCGATCTGATCGAGCAGTACGGACTCGACTACGCCATCGCCGTCAACCACTTCGACGGCTCGCCCCTGCGCGAGGAGCAGGCGTTGCGCGAGGCACTCGACCTGCTGGACGACACCCCCGTCGTCACCTGCGACGCACGCGACGAGCGATCTTCGGCCCAGGCGCTGATCACCCTCGTCCGCCACTTGCAGGAACGTGCCCACTAGGAGCAGAAATGGACGCCCAGTCCCCTTCCCCGGTGCCCCCGCCCGGGTGCCCGGCACACAACTCCGGCGGCCGAGTGCCGCTGCACGGACCGGAGTTCGCGGCCAACCCGCAGGCGTACTACGACTACCTGCGCCACTACGGTCCGACCGCCCCCGTGGAACTCGCCCCCGGAGTGGAGGCCACCCTCGTCACGGACTACGCGACGGCGCTGAGCCTGCTCCAGGACTCCGGCTCGTTCCGCAAGGACGCCCGGCGCTGGCGCGACCTCAACGACGGCAAGATCGCGCCGGACAGCCCGGTCGCGCCCGTGCTGGCCTACCGCCCCAACTGCATGTTCAGCGACGGCGCCGAGCACCTGAGGCTGCGCCGGGCGGTCACGGACAGCATGGCCCGGGTCGACTCGCGCAAGCTGAACCAGACCACGGAGCGTGTCTCCGACTACCTCATATCCCAGTTCGGCGTGCGCGGTTCGGCCGACCTGCTGGGCGACTACGCCAAACAGCTGCCGCTGTTCGTGTTCAACGAACTCTTCGGCTGCCCCGCCGACATCGGCGACCGGGTCCTCTTCGGCATCACCGGCATGTTCGACGGTGTCAACGCCGACAAGGCCGTCGAGGTGCTGTTCGGGGCGGTCGGTGAACTGGTCGCCCTCAAGCGCTCCAGGCCCGGTGACGACGTCGCCTCCTGGCTGATGCAGCACGAGTCGAAGCTGACGAACGAGGAGATGGTCCACCAGCTCGCCCTGCTGCTGGTGGCCGGCAACGAACCGCTCCGCAACCTCATCGGCAACACCCTGCACCGGCTGCTCACTCATGACACGTACGCCTACCAGGGCGGTCTGATCGACGAGGCGATCGACGACACGCTGTGGGAGAACCCGCCGATGCAGAACCTCGCGCCGCATTATCCGGCGGCCGACATGGAGTTCGGCGGGCAGCAGGTCCGGGCGGGCGATCTGATGCTGGTCAGTTTCGCGGCGGCCAACACGGGCCCGACGCTGACGGCCGCACGCAAGGCCGGCAGCAACCGGTCCCACCTCGCGTGGAGCGCGGGCCCGCACGCCTGCCCGTCCAAGGACCCCGCCCGGCAGATCACCATGACGGCCATCGAGAACCTCCTCAACCGGCTGCCCGACATCGCGCTCGCCGTCCCCGAGGACAGCCTGACCTGGCGTCCGGGCCCCTTCAACCGGGCCCTGGCCACCCTGCCCGCCCGGTTCACCCCCGTCCAGCCGGTGCGCCGGCCGGGCGCGGCCAACGCGGCACCGGTGCCCGACAGGCACGAGGAGCGCGTCGAGGGGAGGGGGCGCAGGCCCGAACGGGCGGGTATGTGGAGTTCGTTCCTGACCTGGCTGACGAAGTGATCCACGTGACATCCGCGCACTTCACGGAATTGCATGACGGTTAAATCACCAGGGTAGTGAGCAACGCGGCAAAACGTGTCGGTCACGAGTAGAAGGAGGTGTCGTGGAGCCCGTATCCAACGACGCCGCTCACCGCTCCACCGTGTTGCTCCAACCCCTCATACCGGGGCCCCTGCCAGGGCGCCCGACCGAGATACCCGCCCCCGTCGGCGGGTATCCCCATGTTCACGGTCAGAGTTCCCCGACGGACTCCGGCGCTCCGACCCTCGGGGCGTTCACCGCGGGCCAGCTGGCAAGGCTGTGCGACGTCGCGGGACTCAACGCCTCCGACACCGAGGTCTACGCGCGGATACTGCCGGAGATGCTGGGGCCCGTCGCCGAACGGTCGCTGAGCCTGCCGCCACCGTCCGACAGCTTCCTGTCGGACGACCACACCCCGGTCGAGTACTCGCTCGCCTTTCAGCCGGGCGGACCACCCGCCCTGCGCGTCCTGCTGGAGCCCGGCGCCGACGCCGCAGATCCGGTGGCGGGCGGCCGGGCCGGACTGCGGGCCGTCCGCGCGATGGCGCGGCACTGGAACTTCGGCACCGAGCGGCTGGACGAACTGGAGGACCTGTTCTTCCCGCCGTCCCCGCAGGGCGCGTTCGCCCTGTGGTGCGCGCTGGAGCTGCGTCCCGGCGGTGTCCCGGGGGTCAAGGTGTACCTGAACCCCGCGGCGTCCGGGCCGGAGCGCGCCGCCGACACGGTGCGCGAGGCGCTGCGCAGGCTCGGCCACCAGGAGGCGTTCACCGCGCTGCCTCCGGGCGACCGCCATCTGTTCTTCGCGCTGGACCTGGGCGACTGGGCGGAGCCCAGGGTGAAGGTCTACCTCGCGCACCAGGACCTGTCGGCCGTGGAGGCGGCCGGCCTGTCCCGGGTGGGCGGCGCGGGCGAACTGGGGGAGATCGAGGACTTCTTCCGGGCGGCCACCGGGGGTGACGCCGACGCACCGGATGCCTGGGACGGGCCGGGCACCCGGCCGGGCCGCCGGCCCGTCCAGTCCTGTCACGCCTTCACCGAGACGGCGAGCGGCCGGGCGAGCGGCTTCACGCTCTACGTTCCGGTCCGGGACCACGCCCGCCACGACGGGGAGGCCCTGGAGCGGGCGGTGGCGGTGCTGCGCCGCCAAGGGGTGGAGGCCGCCCCGCTGCTGTCGGCGGTGGCCGCCGTCACCACCCGGCGGCCGGAGGAGGGGGTGGGCCTCATCGCCTATCTGGCGCTCGCCCACCAGCGGGGCCGACCGCCGCGGGTGACCGTGTACATCTCCTCGGAGTCCTACGCGGTCCGGCCGCCGGCCGTCCTGCTGACCGCCTAGGCGGATCGCACGTTCGGGTGTACGACCACGATGTCGGGCCTGTGACGGCCCGGCATCCGGCCCGCCCGCGAACGGCACCCGCCCGCGAACGGCACCCGCCCGCGAACGGCACCCGCCCGCGGGCGGGTGCCCGTCGCCGGGGCGGCTCACTCCTCGTGCAGCTCGCGCAGATACGGTGCGACGTCGACCTGGATCGAGGACCCCTCCGCGTTCCCGTAGCGCCCGGCGATGCCGGTCAGATAGGCGCTGATCTCCTTGCGCATGACGTCCGTCGACGGCAGCAGGGCCGCTCCCTCGGCCAGCCGCGCGACCCAGCGGGACTGCGCCTCGACCAGCCGGGTGACGGACCCCTGCGGGCGCACCAGCCCGACGAAGTACAGGCCGGGGTGGTCGGGCGCGACGACCCGCCGATACAGCTCGACCGCCCCCTGCGGACCCACCGGGCAGCCCGCGGGCAGGAAGGGGAACGCCATGCGGAACCCGGTGCAGTAGACGATCAGGTCGGCTTCCTCGGTGCTGCCGTCGGTGAAGCGGATCAGGCCGCCGTCGACGGACTCGATCGCGGGCCTGGGGGTCACACCGCCGTGCCGGATCCGGCTCAGTATCTCGTCCGACAGGGTCGCCGCCGAGGAGAGGACCGGGTGGTCGGGCTCGGGCAGCCCGTAGTCGGACATCTTGCCCCGGGCGGTGTGCAGCGCCTTCTCGACGAAGGTGCGCTGTTCGGCGAAGGGCATCTCGGTGAACCACGGGACCTCGGCCATCTCGTCCAGTGGCAGCCCGAACAACTGCTTGGGCATGATGTGCAGTCCGCGCCGGACCGACAGCACGGTCCGTGCGGCGTGGCGGGACAGGTCCGAGGCGATGTCCACGGCGGACGCGCCCAGTCCCACGACGACGACGCGCCGTCCGGCGAAGTCGCTGCCGTCGCGGTAGTCGACGGAGTGGAGGATCTCTCCGGGGAAGGACTCGAAGCCGGGCGGCATCGTGTCCGGCAGGGCCGGCTCGGTGTTGTGTCCGGACGCGACGACCACCTGGGCGAAGCGTCGCGAGGACGGCGCCCCGCCCTCGTTCCGGCTGGTCACCGTCCAGGTTCCGTCGTACTCCCGGACCACGGACAGCACTTCCGTGTTCAGCTCGACCCGGTCCGGTATCCCCGCCCACTCGGCGAACCGGCGCAGATAGACGGCGACGTCACTGTGCCGAGGGTAGAGGGGGTAGGAGTCGGGCATCGGGAAGTCCGCGTAACCGGTCAGCCGCTTGACGGTGTTGAGGTGCAGCGACAGATAGCCCGGCCCGCGCTCCCCGGCCCCCGGCTGGCGCCAGATGCCGCCGACGTCCGGGGCCCTGTCCAGGCAGACGAAGTCGACTCCCCGTTGCGCGAGCGCGTGGGCCGTGGCCAGACCCGACAGACCTGCACCAATCACGCACACACTCACGCTTCCCCCAACGGGACGGACCGGACGGCTTCGAGCACGTGCAGTCACTGCCCATCGCTCCCGCCGGACACACCCGGCACATCCGTAACGAACGCCACAGACGGGGAGGCGGTCAGCGCGGGAGCGAGCGGTCCACGACCCGTGCCAGATGCCCGGCGAAGACCTCACGGGCCTCGGGGGTCAGCGTGCGCAGGGCCACCAGGGCGGTGATCACTACGTCGCAGAGCTCGGCCTCGACGTCCGCCCAGGTGTGGGTGACGCCCTTGCGTGGGTTCTGGCCGGTCGCGCCGATCACCGCCTGGGCGACCTCGCCGACCTCCTCCGACAGTTTGAGGATGCGCAGCAGGAGCCCTTCCCGGCCGCCGGTCGGGCGGCCGGCCTCCAGCCAGGCCCACAGACCGTCGACGGCGGCCCAGAGATCCGCGGGGGCGGCGGGGGAGTCCTGATCACTCATGCGGGCAGCCTGCCACGGCTCCCCGTCGCCAGGGTCCTACTCCTCGAAGAGCGCCTGCTGCTCGCCCTCCGCCCGCCTGCGCACCCGTGCGTTGCGCGCGCCCACGACCAGCGCGGTCATCGCGGCCGTCGCGCCGAGCGCCAGCGGCACCATCCAGTTCCGGTCGAAGACGTGCCCGAGGGCGTGGTCCAGGGAGAGCCGGCCCGGCCCGGCGATCGCCAGACCGGTGGCGGCCAGGCCCAGGCTCGCCGCGTACTCGTAGCCGCCCTCCTGCGCGAAGAACCCGTTCGGTGCGTGCACCGCGGACGCCCCGGCCATGGCCCCGGCCGCCGCCGCGCCCGCCGCCGGTGTCGCGAGCCCCAGGGCCAGCATGGTGCCGCCGCCCGTCTCCGCGAGACCGGCCGCCAGCGCGCTCGTCCGTCCGGGCGCGAACCCGACGGACTCCATGTAATGGCCGGTCCCTTCCAGCCCGTGGCCGCCGAACCAGCCGAACAGCTTCTGCGCGCCGTGCGCGGCCAGCACCCCTCCGGTACCCAGCCGGAGCAGCAGCAGGCCCAGATCGCGTCGGTCGTAGCAGCAGGTCACGAGGACTCCCCAGAGTCGACAGCGGGAACGGATCCCACCCCCTCTTCCGGTGTCCACCGTCGCACCGCCGCCCCCGCGGCGGCTCGTCCGGGCCGCCGTTCGGGTGGCGCGGACAGACCCCGAGGGGCCGCCCACCGCCCACCGCCGGGCGGCCGGCCGACGCCGGCCGGCCGCCCGGCAGGTGGACGGCCCCTCGGCCGCCGCGGGTTCAGTACGCCCGGACGCCGGGCGCCTGCTGCGCGTACTGGCGTGCGCCGGGCTGCTCGGTCAGGGTGATCTGACCGGCCTTGATGGTGGCCAGCCGCGGCGCCCGGCGGGCGATCGAGGAGTCGTGGGTGACCATGACGAAGGTCAGCCCGTACTCGTGCCACAGGCCCTCCAGCAGGCCCATGATGTCGTCGCGGGTGCCCTCGTCGAGGTTGCCGGTGGGCTCGTCGGCGAGCAGCACCTTCGGCTTCTTCACCAGCGCGCGGGCGATGGCGACCCGCTGCTGCTGGCCGCCGGACAGCTCGGTCGGGACATGGCCGAGCCGCTCCCCGAGGCCGACCGAGCGCAGCGCCTCGGCCGCCCGCTCGCGCCGCTCGGCGGGCTTGACGCCCAGTGGGACGAGCGCGGTCTCGACGTTCTCCTGCGCGGTCAGCGTCGGGATCAGGTTGAACGCCTGGAAGATGATGCCGATCTTCTCGGCACGCAGCCGGGTCAGCTTCGCCTCGCTGATGGTGGCGAGGTCCACGCCGTCCAGTTCGACGCTGCCCGTGGAGGGGCGGTCCAGGCCGCCGATCATCTGGAGCAGCGTCGACTTGCCGCCGCCGGTGGGGCCCTGGATGACGAGCTGGTCGCCGTCCTCGATCGTGAGGTCGACGCCGCGCAGCGCCTCCACCGTCTCCTTGCCCCGGGTGTAGCGCTTGGTGACGCCGGTCAGTCTGTACATGGGTGCTCCGTGACTTGAGGAGAAGGAAGGAGAAGGAAGGGGGAGGAAGAGGAGGAAGGAGGGTGGGGCGCCGCCTCCCGGGGGGAAGGGTGAGGCGACGCCCCGGTATCGGGGGGTGTTACGAGACGCTGCGCAGCGCGTCGGCCGGACGCATCCGGGAGGCACGCCAGCCGCCCATCGCCCCGGCGATCAGACCGCCGGCGACCGCGAGGCCCACCGCGAGCGCGATGGTGGTCGCCGACACGGGCGCGGACAGGGCGATCTCCATCGTGTTCTGGGCCGACTGCTGGCCGGGGCCGCCGCCCGGACCGCCGCCCATGCCGCCGCCGGTGCTGCCGAGCTGCGCGGTCAGCTTCGGGCTGATCGCGGTGACGGTGTACGCGGCCGCCAGACCCAGGCCGATGCCCAGCGCGCCGCCGAGCAGACCGTTGACCATGGACTCGCCGACCACCTGCCGGGTCACCCGCCGGCTGGGCCAGCCGAGCGCCTTCAGGGTGCCGAACTCGCGCACCCGGCGGGACACGGCCGAGGAGGTCAGCAGCGCGGCCACCAGGAACGCGGCGGCCAGCACCGCGATCGACAGCCACTTGCCGACGCTGGTCGCCAGGTCGGAGGCGGTGGACAGGGAGCCGGACACGGTCTCGGCGAGGTCGGCGGAGGTGGTGACCGTCGTACCGGAGATGTTCTTCTGGATGGTCGCCTTGACCGTGTCGATCTGCTTGGAGTCGGTCGCCTTGACGTAGATCGTGGTGACCTTGTTCTTGGCGTCGCCGAGCGTCTGGGCCTGTTTCAGCGGCAGGTAGACGTCCGTGGTGGAGTCGCTGCTGTCGGGCGTCGCGATACCGATGACGGTGTACTTGGTGCCGGAGATCTTGAAGGTCGAGCCGACCTTGTACTTGTTCTCCTTGGCGTACGACTTGCCGACCACGGCGAGCTTGGCGTTCGTCTCCGCGGCGGTGAAGGTCCTGCCGGAGGTGATCTTCGACGTGGACAGCGGGCCCAGGTCCTGGTCGGTGACGTCGACGCCGCCGACCGAGTACGAGTTCACGTCGAACGAGGCGCCGCCGCCCTGCACCTGCGGCATGCTGCCGCCGCTGCTGCCGCCGGGGCCGCCCTGGTTGCTCTGCCCGCTGGTGGAGCTCTTGGCCTTGCCCTGGGTGAAGGAGCCGTCGACCTTGGTGACGTTCAGGCTGAGCGCGCCGACCGCACTGGACACGCCCTGCTGCGCGGCGACCTTGGCCACGAGCGAGGACGCCAGCGCCTGACCGCCCTGCGTCATCACCCGGTCCGAGCTCTGCGTGGAGTCGTCGTCCTCGGACTTCGCGTCGAACTGGAAGTTCGGCCGTCCCGAACTGCCGCTGGTGGGCGCCGTACGGGCCTTGGTGACCGTCATGTCGGTGCCGAGCCCGTAGAGCGACTGAAGGACCTTGTCCTGGGCCTGGGTCATGCCGGCCGACACCGAGTTCACGGTGATGACCAGGGCGATTCCGAGCGCCAGACCCAGTGCGATGACCAGAGCCGCCTTCTTGCGCCGGCTCAGCTCGCGCTTGAGATAGATGCCAAACATCCCGTTCCTCGAGGTTCTTGGCGCCCGCTGTGGGCGCGGCCACAAGCTAGGAAGAAACCTTTGAGTCCCCCTGAGTAAGGGATGTGTGAGAACTGAGAATGTGCGGCCCGGAATCAAAGTTCCATCAGACAGCTGATTCCTAAGCCGTAATGGGCCCGCTGCCAGGAAACCCCTGTTCAATGGCCGGTCGTGGCTTCCTCCGCGGACTTGGCAGGCTCATGAGGGGACCCGCCGTACGGCGTCGCGCACTCGCTTTGTACGGTCCCGGAGTGAGTGAATCCTCTCGGCTGTCCCGGCGCTCCCTGCTCGCCCTCGCCGCGGCCGCCCCGCTGGCCGCCACCCTGCCCGCGTCCGCCTCCGCGGCCCCCTCCGCCACGAAGGGTGCGACCGCCACCCCGACCCCCGCGATCGGCACGGCCGCCACGGTGATCGGCGGTGAGCGGCTGGGGCGGCCCGGGGTCCAGGTGAGCGGCGCCGGAGGGCTGCCCGGGAAGCTCTCCGCCCGCTCCTGGCTGATCGCCGACCACGACACCGGCGAGGTGCTGGCCTCCTACCGCGCGCACCAGCGCCTGGCCCCCGCGTCCACGCTGAAGATGCTGTTCGCCGACACGGTCCTGCCGAAGTTCGAACGGACCGAGCGCTACCGGGTCACCGACGCCGACCTGATCGGCATACCCTCGGGCTCCAGCCTCGTCGGCATCAAGCCCGGAATCACCTACACCGTCGAGCAGTTGTGGCAGGGCGTCTTCCTGCGCTCGGGCAACGACGCGGTGCACGTGCTCTCGCTGATGAACGGCGGGCTGGCGCGCACGGTCGCCGAGATGCAGGCCAGGGCCGTGGACCTCCAGGCCCTGGACACGCATGTGGTCAGCCCGGACGGCTTCGACCACAAGGGGCAGCTGTCCTCGGCGTACGACCTCACGCTGTTCGCCCGGCACGGGCTCCAGAACGCCGACTTCCGCGCGTACTGCGGGACGCGGACGGCCGATTTCCCCGCGGGCGGCAAGAAGACGTTCCAGATCCAGAACACCGACCGTCTGCTGTCGGGCGCGTACGGGGTGAAGACGTACCCGGGCCTGATAGGCGTGAAGAACGGCTACACCAGCAACGCGGGCAACACCTTCACCGGCGCGGCCACCCGCGGCGGACGCACCCTGATCGTCACCGTGATGCATCCCGAGAGCGGCTACAACTCCGTCTACGAGGAGACGGCCGCGCTGCTCGACTGGGGCTTCGCGAAGGGCGGTTCGGCGCGCGCGGTGGGCACCCTGGCGAAGCCGCTGAGCGAGGGCGGGGCGAGCGCCTCGCCGTCGGGGAAGGCGGCGCGGCCGGCGGCCGGCGCGCCGGGCGCGGCGGCGGGCCACACCTCGCCGTGGCGGCTGGTCGAGGGCGGCGCGGCCTCGCTCGCGCTGGTGGCGGGCGGGGCGTACGCACTGCGCCGGCGTCTGGCGAAGCGGGCGGGCCGGCACACGGCAGCAGACGCCGGGGGCGAGGCGGTCCTGGCGCCGGGCGGCGACGGGCCCGAGAACGTCGTACCCGACAGCGTGGTGCCCGAGGCGCCGGAGCGCCGGGCCGCCGTGGTGCCGGGCAGTGGTGCGGGCGAGGCGCCGGACGGCGATACGGCCGGGGTGCGCGACAGCGGCGGGTCCGGGGCCGACGCGCGCTGACGTGCCCGGGGCCGACGCGCGCTGACGTTCGCGGGGCCGACGCGCGCTGACGTTCGCGGGTTTCGGACGGTCGCGGGGGCGGCACGCGGGTCCGGGGCGCGGACGGTCTGTGCGGGTCCCGGACCGCGCCGACGTACGCGGCAGCCGTTCCACGGATCGGTGCGTGCCCCGCGGTCCCGCGCGAGGCCCACCCCCACCCGAAGCCGTGGAACGGCTGCCGCCTCCCCCCGTCGGTGTGGTCGGCGGAACCCGATTACGTCATATGTGAAGCTCTTGTGCAGGGGAGTTGAGCATAAGCCCGGCGTCGACCCGCAATGGTCCGGACGGTCAAACTCCGCTTGTGCAGGTTGAGGAGTTGACGATTCGCGCCCCGCGCCCGGCCGTGCCCCGGTGTCCGCCGTCCGGGTGATGCGCGACCGGCGGGGCGTGTCGGGTGCGGCCGGTTCTCCGCTTCCTCCCTCAACTGTCCGGGGAGGAAAGATGACCATCGCAACACCCTTGTCGCACCGGGCACCCTCGGGGCACCCGCCCGGCTTCCGGGCCGCCGCCCGCCGTCTCGACCGCCGCCGCTTCCTCGGTGTCTCCGGCGCGGCGCTGGCCCTCGCCTTCGCCGCCGACCTCCCCGGAGCGGGGATGGCGGCCGCCGCGGAACTGGACGCGGCGCGGATCGACGCCTACCCCTTCACCCTCGGCATCGCCTCCGGCGACCCGCTGCCCGACTCGGTCCTGCTGTGGACCCGGCTGGCGCCCGCCCCGTACCAGCCCGACGGCGGACTGCCCGCTCAACGTGTCGACGTCGAGTGGGAGTTGGCCCGTGACGAGGGCTTCGCCACCGTCGTCCGGCGGGGGACGGCCGTCGCGCACCCCGAGTTCCGGCACACCGTGCACGTCGAGGCCGTCGGACTGGAACCCGACCGCGTCTACCACTACCGCTTCCGCGCGGGCGGCTGGCTCAGCGAGGCCGGCCGCACCCGGACCGCACCCGCCGAGAGCAGTCCCGTCGCGTCCCTGAACATCGCCGCCGTCGCCTGCCAGGCCTACCACGACGGCTACTTCACCGCCTACCGGCACCTCGCCGAGGACGACGTCGACGTGGTCTTCCATCTCGGCGACTACCTCTACGAGTACGCGGTCGACGCGACCGGCGGCGCCCGCGCCTACACCGACCGCCGCCTCCCCGCGCTGTTCGCCCACGAGGCCGTGTCGCTGGAGGACTACCGGCTGCGCTACGCCCTCTACAAGACCGACCCCGACCTGCGGGCGGCCCACGCGGCGCACCCCTTCGTCGTCGCCTTCGACGACCACGAGACCGAGAACGACTACGCGGGCGCCGTCTCCGGGAACGGAGTCCCCCCGGCGGAGTTCCTGCTGCGCCGCGCCGCCTCCTACCGCGCCTACTGGGAGCACCAGCCGCTGCGCGCACCGCAGTTGCCCGTGGGGCCGGACATGCGGCTGTACCGGCGGCTGCGGTGGGGCCGGCTCGCCCAGTTCGACGTGCTCGACACCCGCCAGTACCGCTCCGACCAGGCCTACGGCGACGTCCCGCACGCGCCGGGGCCGCAGAGCGAGGACCCGGCACGCACGATGACCGGCGCGGCCCAGGAGCGATGGCTGCTCGACGGCTGGCGGGACTCGGCCGCGCTGTGGAACGTCGTGGCCCAGCAGGTCTGTTTCTCCCGGCAGCGGCTGGGGACCGGCCCGGCCGCGAAGGTCTCCATGGACGCCTGGGACGGCTACCCGGCCGCCCGCCGCCGCGTCCTGGACGGCGCGAAGGCGGCCGGCGTCGAGAACCTGATGGTGCTCACCGGCGATGTGCACGTCGGCTACGGCTTCGACATCAAGGACGACTTCGACGACCCGGCCTCGCGCACGCTCGGCACCGAGATCGTGACCACGTCGATCGCCAGCGGCCGGGACGGTGCCCGACGGCCCGCGAACTGGGCCGCGCGCATGGCGGCCAACCCGCACCTGCGGTTCTACGACGGACGGCGCGGCTACGCCCGGATCACGCTGGGGCAGCGGCTGGCCCGCGCCGACTTCAGGACCGTGCCGTACGTGACGAAGCCCGGCGCGCCGATCGCGACGGCCGGGTCCTTCGTGACCGAGACGGGAAGACCGGGCCTCGAACCGGCATGAGCGGACCGGGTCCCGCCGGACGGGGCGCATGGTCCGGGCGGGGCGCCGGGCCCGGCCGGGGCGCCGGGGGCCGGGGCGCCGGGTCCGGCCGGGGCGGTCACCCGGTTGCGTCGCGTCCGGCCGGGACGGTCATCGCCTCCGGCCGGGACGGGTCAGCGGGTCTCGCCGGGGTAGCGGACCCCGACGCGGTCGCGGATCGCGTCGAGCGTGCGCATCACGGCGAGGGTGCCGTCGAGCGGGACGAGCGGCGACTCGGTCTCGCCTGCCCGCAGGGCCCGCATGACCTCCTTCGCCTCGTGCCGCAGGCTGGTGCGGGGGCCGTCGGCCGGGTCGGCGGTGAACTCCTCGGGGGCGCGGCCGTCGCGGTGCAGGACGAAGCGATCCGGGTGGAAGAAGCCGTCCGGGATGTCGATGCGGCCGCCGGAGCCGGTGACCGAGGCCGTGGTACCGGTACCACCGACCAGGGAGCAGTGCACCGAAGCAAGAGCACCGCTCTCCCAAGAGAGCAGTGCTCCGGTCTGGAGGTCGACGCCCTCGTCCGAGAGCACCGCTCTCGCCGCGATGTCCGACGGCTCCCCGAGCAGCAGCTGCGCGAACGACACCGGGTACACCCCGAGGTCCAGCAGCGCGCCCCCGCCCTGTGCCGGGTCGCGCAGCCGGTGCGACGGCGGGAAGGGACCCGCGAGCCCGAAGTCGGCCTGCACCGTGCGCACCTCGCCGATCGCGCCGTCCTCGACCAGCGCCTTCAGCCGCCGCACCAGCGGATTGCAGTACATCCACATCGCTTC
Organism: Streptomyces adustus; assembly: GCF_009377175.1. Classification (GTDB taxonomy): domain Bacteria; phylum Actinomycetota; class Actinomycetes; order Streptomycetales; family Streptomycetaceae; genus Streptomyces; species Streptomyces adustus. The sequence continues at coordinate 11,384 of NZ_VJZD01000050.1, read as the reverse complement.
CATCAGGAAGCTCCCGCGCTCGCGGGCCAGCGCGACCAGTTCCCGCGCCTCGCCCGCGTTCAGCGTGAACGCCTTCTCGCACAGCACGTTGCGCCCGGCCTCCAGGCAGAGGCCGGCCGCCGCCCGGTGGGCCGCGTGCGGGGTGGCGACGTACACGACATCGATGTCCGCGTCCTGCGCGAGCGCCTCCCACTCGCCGTACGCCCGCGGGATCCCGAACCGCTCGGCGAACGCCTCCGCCGACGCCCGGGTCCGCGAGGCCACCGCCACCACCTGCGCGTCCGGCAGGTCGACCAGGTCCGCGGTGAACGCCGCCGCGATCCCGCCCGTGGCCAGGACCCCCCAGCGCACCTTGTCTTCCGTCACGGTCATGCGGCCCCCACCCTCGCTCATGTGGCCTTCGGCACTCTGTACGAGCTGAGAGCATAGGCGGCGGATCACTCGGAGAGGGAGGGGCGTATGTCCGAGCGCACCGTGGGCGCACCCGGCCTGGAGCACGGCGCCGAATCCGCGGCGACGGCGACAGGCGGCCCGGCCCCGCGCCGTACCGGTCTCCTGGTCGTCCTCGTCCTCGGCGCGCTGACCGCGACACCCCCGCTGGCGATGGACATGTATCTGCCGGCCCTGCCGGAGGTCACCCGCGCCCTGCACGCGCCCGCGGCGACCGTCCAGCTCACCCTCACCGCCTGCCTGGCGGGCATGGCGCTCGGACAGCTCGTCGTCGGCCCGATGAGCGACCGCTGGGGCCGCAGGCGCCCGCTGCTCGCCGGACTCGCGGTCTACGTCGTCGCCACCGCCCTGTGCGCGCTGGCCCCCGACGTGGAGCTCCTGGTCGCCTTCCGGCTGGCGCAGGGGCTCGCGGGCGCCGCCGGCATCGTGATCGCGCGGGCCGTCGTGCGCGACCTGTACGACGGTGTGGCCATGGCCCGCTTCTTCTCCACGCTCATGCTGGTCTCCGGGGTCGCCCCGATCGTCGCGCCGCTCGTCGGCGGGCAGATCCTGCGGGTGACCGACTGGCGCGGTGTCTTCGTCCTGCTGACCGGCGTGAGCGTCGCGCTGACGGCGGTGGTCTGGGCGCGGCTGCCCGAGACCCTGCCTCCCGCGCGGCGGCACGGCGGCGGGGTCGGCGAGGCGCTGCGCACCATGCGCGGACTGCTCGCCGACCGTGTCTTCGCCGGGTACATGCTCACCGGCGGCTTCGCCTTCGCCGCGCTGTTCGCCTACATAGCGGCCTCGCCGTTCGTGGTGCAGGAGATCTACGGCGCCTCCCCGCAGACCTACAGCCTGCTGTTCGGCCTGAACTCCGTGGGACTGATCGTCGTCGGCCAGGTCAACGGCCGGGTGCTGGTCGGCCGGGTCCGCCTGGACCGGGTGCTGGCCGCGGGCCTCGCGGTCGTGGTCCTGGCCGCGGCCGCCCTGCTGCTGATGGCGACCGGCGCGTTCGGCGAGGCCGGTCTGGTGCCGGTCGCCGCCGGGCTGTTCGTGCTGATGTCCGCGATGAGCCTCACCCTGCCCAACGCCCAGACCCTCGCCCTGATGCGCGTGCGGCACGCGGCCGGCGCCGCCTCCGCCCTGCTCGGCACGTCCTCCTTCCTCGTCGGGGCGATCGCCTCACCGCTGGTCGGCATCGCGGGTGAGCACACCGCCGTCCCCATGGCGCTCGTCCAGCTGACGGCCGCACTGGTGGCGGTGGGCTGCTTCGTGGGACTGTGCCGTCCCTGGAACGCACGTGCGATCACGCACGAGGCCGAGAGCCCCGGGGAGGGCAACTGAGCGCGCCGAGACTGCGCATCGACACACCGGAGCGCGCCGGGCTGGACTCCCGCGAACTGAGCCGCCTCGTCCGCGAGGTGCGCGCGCTCAGCGCGGGTGAGCACCCCTGGGCGGCGGGCACCGTCGTGGTCGCCGGACGCGGCCCGGTGATCGCCGTGGCGGAGGCCGCGGGCTGGGCGGTGCGCTACACCTCGTACGACCCGGAGACGGACACCGGGGTGGAGGCGCCGCCCGGCGGCCGGGTGCCGACCACCGTCGACACGCCCTTCGATCTGGCCTCCCTCACCAAGCTGTTCACCTCGGTCGCCGCGGTGCAGCAGATCGAGCGGGGCACGCTCGGCATCGACGCCCTGGTGGGCGCCTATCTGCCGGACTTCCGCGCCGCCGCCGAGCACGGCATCACCGTACGGCAGTTGCTCACCCACACCTCCGGGCTGCGCCCCGAACTCCCGCTGTACGACTGTGCGGACGACGTCGAGCGGCTGGCGCTGCTGCGGGCGGAGGCGCCGGTGGGCGCGCCCGGCACGTACCGCTACTCCGACCTGAACATGCTGCTGCTCCAGCACGTCCTGGAACGGGTCAGCGGCCGCGGCCTCGACGCGCTCGTCCGCGACGGCATCACCCGCCCGCTGGGCATGACGGCCACCGGGTACGGCCCCTGTCCGGGCGCGGCGGCCACCGAGGACCAGCGGCGCCCGTGGGCCAAGGCGGACCGCGGGATGCTGCGGGGCACGGTCCACGACGAGAACGCCTGGGCGCTGGGCGGGGTGGCCGGCCACGCGGGCCTGTTCTCCACCGGGCGCGACCTGGCGGTGTTCTGCCGCGCGCTGCTGGCCGGCGGCTCGTACGGGCCCGCCCGCGTCCTCGGCCCGGACTTCGTGGAACTCCTGCTGACCGCGCCCGGCCTCGGCTTCGCCCTGGACCAGCCGTGGTTCATGGGGGAGCTGGCGGGCCGGGGAGCGGCGGGCCACACCGGCTTCACGGGGACGTCGCTGGTCCTGGACCGGGCCACGGACACCTTCCTGGTGCTGCTGGCCAACACGGTCCACCCGAGGAGACGCCCGGCGGACAGCGGACCACGCGCGGCGGCCGCGACCCGGCTGGCCCGAGCGGTACGGGGGGCGTAGCGGCCGGGTCCCCGGCCTGTCCGAGGCCGTCCGGGGACCTGAGAGAATCGCCGGGTGAACGTCCCCGCGGCCCCGGCCGAGACCCTCCGCAGCGCCCTTGCCGCCCTTCTCGACGGGCTCCCGGCCAGGCAGGCCTCGGGAGCCGTGGAGCGGCTCATCGCCAACTACCGGGGGGCCACCCCCACCGACGCGCCGATCCTGCGGGACCGCGCGGACGTCGCCGCGTACGCCGCGTACCGGATGCCGGCGACCTTCGAGGCGGTACGGGCCGCGCTGGAGGCGTTCGCCGACGCCGTGCCCGGCTGGGCGCCCGGCAGCCATGTCGACGTCGGCGGTGGCACCGGCGCGGCGACCTGGGCCGTCAGCGCGACCTGGGACGGGGTCCGGCCGGTGACCGTGCTGGACTGGGCCGAGCCCGCGCTCGCCCTGGGCCGCGAGATCGCCGCGGCCAACCCCGCCCTGCGGGACGCCCGTTGGCAGCGCTCTCGGATCGGAGCGGCGCTCACCATCGAGAGCACCGATCTCGTCACGGTGTCGTACGTGCTCGGCGAGCTCACCGAGGCCGACCGCGCGTCCGTCGTCGACGCGGCCGCGGCCGCCGCCGGGAGCGTCGTGATCATCGAGCCCGGCACTCCCGACGGCTACGCCCGCGTCCTCGCCGCCCGCGACCGGCTGATCGCGGCCGGCTTCGGCGTCGCCGCGCCCTGCCCGCACTCCGCCGCCTGCCCCATCGTCCCCGGCACGGACTGGTGCCACTTCTCGGCCCGGGTCAGCCGTTCCTCGCTGCACCGGCAGGTCAAGGGCGGCTCCCTGCCGTACGAGGACGAGAAGTTCAGCTACGTCGCCGCCACCCGCCTCCCGGTGACCCCGGCCCCCGCCCGGGTGGTCCGGCGCCCGCAGATCCGCAAGGGCCAGGTCCTCCTCGACCTGTGCGAGGCCGACGAGCAACTGCGCCGCACGACGGTCACCAAACGCCACGGCGGCCTGTACAGGGCCGCGCGCGACGCGGACTGGGGCGACGCCTGGCCGCCGTACGCCGGGGACGGCAGGGACGGCGGGGACGGCGCGACCGACTGAGCCCGCGCGGCGCGCGAGGCGTGAAGTTAACGATCCGGGTGTCGATCTGCCGCCTGTAACCCCTCGTAACCCCTATGCCCCCCTCGTCACCACCTGCCCCGATCGGGGGCACTGGCCCCCCGATGGTCCGGAAGGTGGGACGATGAGGCATGCTGGCCGCACGACAGCGAGGCGAGGCGATAGATGAGCGCGGAGAACGGTGGCGGTACCCGCCGGCAGGGCAGACTCACCCAGTGGCTGCGGGGACGCCGCCCGAAGGAGACCGCCGACACCGGCGGCCGTGAGGCCCTGCTGCTCGCCGCCGCCCGGGCGGGACTGCCCCTCGCGCCCGCCGCGCACCCGGCACCGGGCCACATCTGTTCCTGCGACCGCGTCGGCTGTCCCACGCCCGCCCGGCACCCCGTGTCCTTCGCGTGGCAGACGCAGTCCACGACCGACCGCGCCCAGATCGAGCGCTGGGCCCGGCACCAGCCGCAGGCCAACTTCATCACCGCGACCGGCATGGTGCACGACGTCCTCGACGTGCCCCTGGAGGCCGGCGCCGAGGCGCTGGAGAACCTGCTCTCCGCCGGTGTCGAGGTCGGCCCGGTCGCCGAGAGCGACGACGGACGCATGCTCTTCTTCACCCTCACCCGCGGCACCCCCGAGGACGAGGACGAGTGGTGGCCGTGCGAGCTGGACTCCCACCCCGAGACGGCGGACGAACACCCGGGCATGCGCTGGCACTGCCGGGGCTCCTACGTCCTGGTACCGCCGGCCCGGCTGCCCGGGGACGACGGACGGCAGGTGCGCTGGCTGCGCGGCCCCGAGCACCGGCTGCCGGACCCGCTGACCCTGCTGGAGGCGCTCACCGACGCCTGCTCCCGCCATGCGGGCACCCAGCCCGACCACGCCGCCTCGGTCTGGCCCCTGCGCCACTGACAGCGGTCCCCTGCGCCACCGCGGCCGCCTCCCGCGCCACGGTCGTACGCCCGACCGCCCGGCGCGCGTACGTCGGGGCTACTCGCCCCGGCCCGCCGTCAGCCCCTGGACCTTGCCGATCATCGACACCTGGCCGGTCCCCGCACCTCGCTTCGGGTCCAGCACCACCTGGTTGGAGACGAACTCCATCGTCAGGGACTGCTTGATCTCGCCCTTGGTCAGCGCCTGCACGCTCTTGTTGGGCGTGGGGACGGACGCGCCGACGGCGGCCGTCTGCTTCACGTAGTGGTGCGTGGTGAAGAACACCAGCGCCCCGCCGTCCGCCGTGCGCAACGCCAGCGGGGCGTAGTCGTCCCGGGTCAGCGCCTCGTCGATGTACTGCGTGGCCAGCCCGGGCCGGCTGGCGCCCTTCGTCCGGTCCGCGCGCAGCACGCTGGTGTACGTGCCGTCGGCGAAGGACTTCCCGCCGTTCCTGAGATACGTCGCGTAGTCCTGGCTCAGGTCCGCGGGGTCCACGGCCAGTTCCGTCTGGTTCAGGGGGACGGTCTCGGCCCAGCCGTCCTTGTCCTTGGCGAACTGCGGTACGGCGTCCGGGGCGACCAGCGTCAGATACGACACCCGCCACGGCTCGGACAGGCCGCCGCGCAGGAACACCATGAGCCAGCGCGCCGAACCGCCCTTGTTGGCCTTGGCGTCGGCGACGAACCAGCGGGGCCAGCCCGCCTTCTTGGGGATGGTGTACCGCACGTCCGAGAACGTCAGCGCGGTGTGCGAGGGGTTGCCGGCCGGGCTGACGCTGTGCCCGGCGGTCAGCCGCGCCCCGTCGATGTCGGAGAGCGCGCCGGTGACGAAGTCCGCGTCCAGGGAGCGGTCGTAGGCCTGGTCGGCCTTGTTGTACGCGGCGGTGAACTGGCCGAGGGCCTCGGCGGCCTCGGGGGCCGTGGTGGCCGGGAGCACCTCGCGCTCGCCGTGCACCACCACGCATCCGCCCGCCGTCAGCGACAGGACGGTCACCGAGGCCGCGATCAGCGCGCTCCGCTCAAGACTGCTCGGCCTTCGCGGGCCGCGAACCCTGGTCATCAGGTGCCGTCACCTTCCCCTTCCCGGAGGCGAACCCTACCGGGGCGAGGAAGATCGCGAGAGTCGGGACCAGGTACAGCAGCCACACCGTGACCTGGAACACGGTCGGGTCGGGCTGGAAGTTGAAGACGCCCTTCAGGAGGGTGCCGTACCAGCTGCCCGGGTCGACGGTGTCGCTGATATCGAAGGCCAGGTTGCGGATGCCCGGCAGCCAGTTGGCCTCCTGGAGGTCGTGCACGCCGTACGCGAGCACGCCCGCCGCCACCACGACCAGCATGCCGCCGGTCCAGGTGAAGAACTTGGCGAGGTTGATCTTCAGGGCGCCGCGGTAGAACAGCCAGCCCAGCAGGACCGCGGTCGCCAGGCCCAGCGCGACGCCGATCAGCGGGCGCGGGGTGCCGTCGCTGGCCGCGTGCACCGACGCCCACACGAACAGGGCGGTCTCCAGGCCCTCCCGGCCCACCGCGAGGAAGGCGGTGGCGACCAGCGCGCCGGTGCCCATCGCCAGCGCCGCGTCCAGCTTGCCGTGCAGCTCGGACTTCAGATGGCGGGCGGTGCGCCGCATCCAGAAGACCATCCACGTCACCAGGCCGACCGCGACGATCGACAGGGAGCCGCCGAGCGCCTCCTGCGCCTCGAACGTCAGCTCCTGCGAGCCGAATTCGAGGACGCAGCCGAAGCCCATCGCGATGGCGACCGCGATGCCGATGCCGATCCAGATCGGCCGCAGGGCGTCCCGGCGGCCGGTCTTGACCAGGTAGGCGATCAGGATGCAGACGACGAGGCTGGCTTCCAGTCCCTCGCGCAGGCCGATCAGGTAGTTGGAGAACACGGGCTACGCCTCCTTGGAGAACAGCGCGCGGCCCCACCAGTCGTCCTTGTCGCGGACGCCCGGCGGGACGGCGAAGTGCGCCGAACCCACGTGCTGGATGTATTCGTTGAGCGCGTCGGACGCCGACAGCCGGCGTTGCAACGGGATGAACCCCTTGCGCACGTCGCGCATGTAGGCCAGGAAGAACAGGCCCGCGTCGAGTCGGCCGAGACCGTCGGTGCCGTCGGTGAAGGAGTAGCCCCGGCGCAGGATGGTGATCCCGTCGTTGGAGTCGGGGTGCGCGAGGCGCACGTGCGCGTCGGGCTTCATCGCCTTCAGGAACGGCGCGTCGTGCTCCTTGGCCTTGCCGACCGGTGCGCCCTCGCCCTTGTCGCGGCCGAAGACGTCCTCCTGCTCCTGGAGCGAGGTCCGGTCCCAGGTCTCGATGTTCATCCGGATGCGCCGGGCGACGAGGTACGAACCCCCGGCCATCCAGGCCGACTTGGCGTCCACGTCGCCTTCGCCGACCCAGACGAACTTCTTCAGCCGGTCCGTCTCCGTCCCCGCGATGTTGCGGGTGCCGTCCTTGAACCCCATGAGGTTGCGCGGGGTCTGGGCGTCGGGCGTGGTCGACGAGGTCTTGCCGAAGCCCAGCTGGGACCAGCGGATGGCGACCTTGCCGAAGCCGATGCGGGCCAGGTTGCGGATCGCGTGCACGGCGACCTGCGGGTCGTCCGCGCAGGCCTGGATGCACAGGTCGCCGCCGGTGCGGGACCCGTCGAGGTTCTCGCCGGGGAACTTGGGCAGGTCGACCAGCGCCGCCGGGCGCCGGTCGGCCAGACCGAACCGGTCGAAGAACGACGGGCCGAAGCCGATGGTGAGGGTCAGCCGCGAGGGCTTCAGGCCCAGCGCCTCGCCGGTGTCGTCCGGCGGCGCCTCGGCGAGCCCGCCGTAGGCGCCCTCGCCGACCGCCCTGCCCGTGGTCATCCGCCGGGCGGCCTCGGTCCAGTCCTTCAGCAGCTGCACGAACTCGGCGCGGTCGTCGGTCTTCACGTCGAACGCGGCGAAGTGCAGCCGGTCCTGGACCGGCGTCGCGATACCCGCCTGGTTCGCGCCGTGGAAGGCGACCGCCGCGCCCGTCTCGGCGGCGGCCGGGTCCACGTCGTTGCCGACCCGGGTCATCGCCACCGCGCCGCCCGCGGCGGCGGCGCCGAGCGCGAGGCCCGCGCCGCCCCAGCCGATCAGCGAGCGCCGCGTGGGCGCGCCGCCGGGGGCCGCCTGGGCGGTGGTGTCCTGTACGTCCGTCATCGGTGGCCCCTCCTACTTCACGACGGCGGCGGCGAGCTTGGACAGCGGCTCGGCGAGCGCGTTCACCGCGTCCGAGAGCTCCTTGCGCTGGTCCTTGGTGACCTTGTCGTAGGAGACGAAGTCGTAGGAGGTCTTGTCCGCGCGGTACTTGTCCAGCAGCGCGTCCAGCGCGGCGAACTGCTTGTCCAGCTCGCCGGCCAGCGCCGCGTCGTTCTTCTGCGCGACCGGCTTCAGCAGCTCGTACGCCTTCTGCGCGCCCTCGACGTTGCCCTTGAAGTCGGACAGGTCGGTGTGCGAGTAGCGGTCCTCCTCGCCGGTGACCTTGCCGGTGGCGACCTCGTCGAGCAGCTCCTTGGCGCCGTTGGCCATCGAGGTCGGGGTGATCTCGGCCTTGCCGACCCGCTTCTGCCAGTCCTTCAGGTCGGTGACCAGCCGGTCGGCGAGGCTCTTGTCGGTGTCGGCGATCTTCTTGTCCTCCCAGAGCGACTTCTCCAGGCGGTGCCAGCCCGTCCACTCCTGGCCCTCTTCGAGGCCGTCGGCGCGGGTGTCGACCTTGGGGTCGATGTCGCCGAAGGACTCGGCGACCGGCTCGGTGCGCTCCCAGCCGAGCCGGGAGGGCGCGAAGGCCTTCTTGGCGGCCTCGATGTCACCGGCCTTGACGGCGGCGGCGAAGGTCTCGACGAGCGGCAGCGTGGCGTCGGCCTGCTCCTGCGCGTACTCGCGGTAGGCGGCGACGGCCTTGTCCAGCTCGGGGTTGCGCTTGGCGGCCGAGCCGCCGGTGACGGTGAGCTTCTGCCGGATGCCGAGGCCCTTCATGCCGGGGCGGCAGGCGATCTCGTACGCCCCGGACTTCACCTCGGCGGTCAGCGTGTACTTCGTGCCCGGGCCGATGTTCTCCTTCTCGGAGACGATCCGGTCGTCCGGGAAGAGGATCTCGACCTCGGTGGCCTTGGAGCCCTTGTTCTCGATCTTCAGCGTGACGTGGCCGGCCGGCACCGAGGTGGTGGACGTCTTGCACGTCGAGTCCGCGGCGGTCACCTGTATCGCCCCGGCGTCGTCGGCGGCGGTGCTCTTCTGCGTGCAGCCCGTGACGGCGGTCAGCGCTGCTGCGGTGGCGGCGGCGGTGACGACGGACAGTCTGACGGCTCGCATGCGGGCTCCCACGGGTGGCTGGAAAACGGCGTGACGGTACTCACAAGGATTGGTGAGGCTGGCCTAACTTAACCGAGGCTTACCTGCCTGATACCCCTGCGTGGCGTGATTCACCTCTCATAGGGGCCCTATGGCCACGAGATGATCACGACTGACCAATTGGTACGTAAACAACGAGTCAAAGCTGATTCAAAGGTTCCGCTTCGGGTTTACGAGCGTGGCGCCGGTACGCGGATGACCCAGCACCTCGACGGGGTGGTCGTAGACCTCGGACAGCAGACGTTCGGAGAAGACCTCGGCCGGCGGTCCGTCGGCCGCGACACCACCGGCGCACAGGATCGCGACCCGGTGCGCGTAGGCCGCGGCGAGCCCCAGATCGTGCAGCACCACGACCACCGCGTCACCGGCGTGCGCCCTTGCGCGGCACAGCCGCAGCACCGACTCCTGGTGCTTGAGGTCCAGCGCGGCCGTCGGCTCGTCCAGCAGCAGCAACGGAGCCGCCTGCGCCAGCACCCGGGCCAGCGCGACCCGGGCCCGCTCGCCGCCGCTGAGCGCCGGGAACGGCCGCGCGGCGAAGCCGGACACGTGCGTCGCGGCCATCGCCGCGGCCACCGCCCGGTCGTCCTCGTCGGGCGAGGCCGGGTGCGGGGCGCGCCCCATCCGGACGACCTCCTCGACCGTGAACGGGAAGGACAGCGCGGCCTGCTGCGGCAGGACCGCGCGGCGCAGGGCCAGTTCGGGCGCCGACCACTCGGCCGCCGGGCGCCCGTGGACGCGTACCACGCCCCCGGCGGCCGGGAGGTCGGCGGCGAGGGCGGCGAGCAGCGTCGACTTCCCGGCGCCGTTGGGCCCGACCAGCGCGAGCACCTCGCCCGCCCGCACCTCCAGGTCCACGTCCCGCAGCACCTCGCGGGTGCCGAGGCGGACGCGCAGGGCCTCGGCGGCGGCCAGGACCTCGCCGGGGCGGGCCGGGGGAGGCGGCAGTGGGCGGGGACGCAGGAGCGTTCGGGGGAGTCTCATGCCCAGCCCCCTTGCCCGCGGCGGGTGCGGCGCAGCAGCCAGAAGAAGAAGGGGCTGCCGAGCAGGGCGGTGAGGACGCCGAGCGGGAGTTCGGCGGGAGCGGCGAGGGTACGGGCCGTCAGATCGGCCGCGAGCAGGGCGAACGCGCCCAGCAGGGCGCTGCCCGGAACCAGGAACCGGTGCCCCGGCCCCGCCGTCATCCGCAGCAGGTGCGGTACGACCAGACCGACGAAGCCGACGATCCCGCAGACGCTCACCGCCGCCGCCGTCAGCAGTGCGATGACCAGGACCAGCACGAGCCGCAGCCGCTCCACCTCCACGCCCAGATGCCGGGCCGGCCGCTCGCCCAGCGCCAGCAGGTCCAGCCGGCGCGAGTACCGGGGCGCCAGCGTCAGCCCGACCGCCGCGCACGGCAGCACCGCCAGTACCTTCGGCCAGGTCGCCTGGGAGAGCGAGCCCAGCTGCCAGAACGCGATCTGGTTGACCGCCGCGGTGTCCGCGAGGAACAGGAACAGCCCGATCAGCGCGCCCGCGAAGGCGTTCACCGCGATCCCGGTGAGGATCAGCGTCACCACCTCCGTACGGCCGCCGGAGCGCGACATCGCGTACACCAGCAGGACCGTGCCGAGCCCGGCGGCGAAGGCTGCGGCCGTCACCGTCCAGGCGCCGAGGAAGTCCAGCCCGAACGCGATCGTGGCGACCGCGCCGACCGCCGCGCCCGAGGAGATGCCGATGACGCCGGGCTCGGCGAGCGGATTGCCGAACACCCCCTGCATCAGGGCGCCCGCGCACCCCAGCGAGGCGCCGACGAGCAGCGCGAGCACGATCCGCGGGAAGCGCACGTTCCACAGCACCGACTCGGCGACCCGGTCCAGCTCCGCCCCGCCCAGGCCGATCCGGTGCTGCACGGAGGACAGCACGTCACCGGTCGGGATCGGGTACGCGCCCAGCCCGGCGGCCACCGGCACCAGGACGAGCAGCCCGAGCACCAGCCCGGCGGTGAGCCAGGCGGCGGTACCCCGCCCGGCGGGCGCGGGCGCGGACGCGGACGCGGGTACGGGTACGGGTGTGGTGGCGCCCGGGGCGGCGGGTGCGGTGGAGCCGCTGTCTCTTAT